>NZ_BAAAOS010000044.1:0-57615 GCF_039530625.1 Kribbella sancticallisti
TGAGTGGTTTGGCTCGGGGGCGGCAGGGGTGGGGGTTAGGTGGGGCGTTGGCGGGTGCGGTGGGTGGAGACTGCGTCGGCGGTGGCGTCGAAGGCTTGTTCTGCCAAGGCGTAGTCGCGTTGGGCTACGCCTATGTAGAGGGCGTCGAGGACGATCATCTGGGCGTGGCGGCCGGAGAGGCCGCCGGTGCGGAAGGTGACGTCGTGGGCGGCGGTGACCAGTACTACGTCGGCCACGCGGGCGAGGGGTGATCTCGGGTAGTTGGTGATGGCAACGGTCTTGGCGCCCTGGCGGCCGGCTCGTTGCAGCGGCTCGAGTACTTCGATGGTCTCGCCGCTGTGCGAGATGCCCAGGGCAACGTCACCCGCGCCGAGCAACGCCGAACTGGTGAGCGCGTTGTGGACATCGCTCCAACTGCTCGCACCACGACCGATCCGATGCAGCCGGAGCCGTAGATCTTCGGCAACGCACGCGGAGCCGCCTACGGAGTACAGGTCGATTCGGCGGGCGTCGGAGATTGCGCGGACGGCTTCGCCTAGGGCGTTGACGTCCAGCTCGGCGACTGTGTCCTCGAGGGCGCGCGCGTCGGCTCGCAGGAGGGTGCGGAGTACGTCGCCGAGGCTGTCGTCTGGGCCTACCTCGGAGCCGGTGCCCCGCTCCCAGCTGGTGCTGCTGCGGCCGGACTCGGCAGCCAGCGCTAGTCGGAGCTCGGCGTAGCCGCTGAGGCCGAGCGCTAGGCAGAAGCGAGTCACGCTGGGCAGGGAGGTGCCGCAGCGTGCGGCTAGTTCGCCGATGGTCGAGGACGCGACGAGTGCTGGATCACGCAGGACCTCGGTGGCGACCCGGACCTGCGCCGGGCTCAGGGCCGGCAGCAGTCCGTGGATCCGCGCTTCGAGGCTCGGCGGTGGGGACTCCACGACACTCATGTGAATGATTCTCAGAACAGAATCATAGAGGTGTCAATAGTTCACACGGAGCAAGGTTTCGATTGCCCTTAGTTGGCCGGGTACTGCGGGCGGGGGCGAGCGCCGCGGTGATCGTCGAGATTAGTGCGGGAACCGGTCCCCGCTGCGGCTGCGTAGGGAGGGCGTGGAAGAACTGTTGATTCGGCCTGCGACGGTCGACGATCTCGACGTACTGCATGACATCGCTGAGCGGGCCGTCTGCGAACTGCTCAACGGGTCCTACGAGCCCGCTCAGCTGGCGGCCGCGCGGGCCGCGAAGGTGCATGAGGTCGAGCGTGAGGTGATCGAGGCCGGGCGGTACTACGTGATCGAGGTCGGCGGGACCGTCGTGGGTGGTAGTGGGTGGAGTGATCGGGGTGAGTTCTCGCCGCTCGAGGTCAGCACAGGCGCCGTCCCGGTCGTGGACGCTTCCACGGCGACCATGCGGGCGACGTACGTCGATCCGCGGTGGAGTCGGCGTGGATTCGCCACCTTGCTCGCCCGGGTGACGGAGACGGTGGCGACGAATGCGGGCTTCTCTACGTTCGAGGCGATGTGTACGCCGGCGAGCGAGGCGCTTCGGGTCAGGCTCGGCTATGAGGTGGTTGAACGGATCGCTACGGAGTTCGGCGACGGTGTCGAGGTCAAGGTCGCTCGGATGCGCAAAACACTTTGAGTAGTTGAGGCGAGGGCGGTTGCTCAGGCGGGGCGGCGGCTGAGGGACTCGATCACCAGGAGCAGGGCTGAGTGGTCGAGGGAACCGTGGCCTTGGGCTCGGGCGGCTGACATTAGTTGGGCTGCTACGGCGCCTAGCGGGATCGCTACCCCGGCGTCGCGGGCCGAGTCGACCACGATTCCGAGGTCCTTGTGGTGTAGGTCGATACGGAAGCCGGGGTCGAAGGAGTGGGCGATCATGCCGGCGGCCTTGCGGTCGAGGATCCGGTTGCCTGCTAGGCCGCCGGCTAGGACTGCGACCGCCGGTTCGAGGTCGACCGAGTGCGCGTCCAAGAAGGTCAGCGCCTCGGCCACCAGGCCGATCGTGCCCGCCACGATCAGCTGGTTCGCTGCCTTCACCGTCTGACCCGAACCAGCCGGTCCGACGTGCACGACGGTCGCGCCGAGCACCTCCAGCACCGGGCGAGCTGCCTCGAAGTCCTCAGCAGATCCGCCGACCATGATCGACAGCGAACCGTCGATCGCGCCCTGCTCCCCACCACTCACCGGCGCGTCCAGAGCCCGTACTCCGGCGTCGGCCGCCGCCGCGGCGACCTCTCGCGCCGTCGCGGGTGTGATCGAACTCATGTCGATCAGCAACGCCCCCTCCGCAGCGGACGCAAGCACCCCGTCGGCACCGAGCACGACGGCCGACACATCGGGTGAGTCCGGCAGCATCGTCACGATCACGTCGGCGTCGGTCACCGCTTCGGCGATCGAGCCCGCCAGCGTGCCCTCGAAGGACCGCTCACTGCGGTTGTAGGCGTGTACGTCGTAGCCGGCGCGGACCAGGTTGGTTGCCATCGGCAAGCCCATGATGCCGAGGCCGATGAAGGCGATACGGGTGGTCACTGCTCGCTCCTGATCAGTTGTCGGTAGTCGTCCACCGAGCGGATCACCCGCACGGCTCGCTCGGCCAAGCCTTCCAGATCGCCGCCCGGCAGCAGCGCGTCGCGGGTCAGATCCCGGCTGAGCCCGACCACCGCCGCACCGGCGGCCAGGTAGTCCCCGGCCTCGTGCACCCGGACCAGACCGGTCGGCATCAGCGGGATGGCGGGCAGCGGCCCGACCAGTTCGGCGATGTAGTCGACGCCGCCGACCGGTCCGACCGGCGACACCTTCACCGCCTGTACTCCGAGGCTCCACGCGGCCACGATCTCGTTCGGCGTCAAGGCGCCCGGGATGAACGGCACGCCACGTTCGGCCGCGGCCTCGACCAGCGCCGGGGCGGTCACCTGGCTGACCAGGAAGGCCGCGCCGGCGTCGATCGCCTGGTGAACCTGCTCGATGGTTCGCACGGTCCCCGCGCCCACCAGCAGCGACGGCCGTTCGGAACGCGCCGCCGCGATCGCCTCCACCGCACCCGGGGTCGTGAGGGTGAACTCGACGGCGCCGAAACCGGCCTCGGCCAGGACCCTGGACACCTGCAGGAACCGCTCAGCCCCGGCGGCCCGCAGTACGGCGACTACCGGTCGGTCTGCCAGCTCGTCAGTCAGCTGAATCATCACGGCTCCCTCGATTCGGATGCACCTCGGCGATTGCCGTGCGCAGTGCGGCGAGACGTCGATCGGACGCCAGCCCCGCGTGGTAGATGTGCAGATCGGTCGCTCCGGCGTCCAGCAGCGCCTGCCAATGCCTGGTCAACGAGTCGGCATCCGCGGGCACCGGCGGCAACGCGGTCACGTATGCGCCGATCCGCTCGGCACCCAGTCGGCGCAGGTCCTGGACCCGCTCGACTGCGACGGCGCCAGTCAGCTCCCAGGCCGGCGCGATGTAGTAGTCGATGCCGTCAGCAACCGAATCGACAGCGGCCGCAGGACCGGTCGCCCACGGATCGGTTGCCGCATGCATCGAGATCTCCCGTACTCCGGCCGCCCGCGCCTCGGCGACCACCGCATCCCGCAGCGCGCGAGCCGCTTGGCGCCGGACGTCGAGCACCACCTTCGCCTCCGGCCCGAGTACCTCGTCGATCGAGGCGACACCCAGCCCGAGCCCGAGTCGAACCCGCTCAGCCAACTGCGGAACGTCGAGCCCAGCGGCGGCGTACGACGCAGTACAGGCGGCGCAGAAGCAAATCGACAGCAAAGCCTCATCGATCGCGGACCAGTCGGCGCCCGCGGTCTTCTCATGGGTTGACTGGTGGCCCAGACCCAGCGGACCACATGCTTCCAGCACCATCGCCTCGACCCCGGTCTGCCGAGCGATCTCGCCCACCAGCACCTGCGCATAGGACAGCACATCGTCCGACGACGGGCACAGCGCATAGTCGTAGACGTCGCCGAAGGCGTTCCGGACACAGACCGAAGGGTCGAGCCGGCCGACCGCTGAGCTGTGCGTCAACACGACCCACGCCGCGACCGGGAGCGAGAGTTGAGCCGCCGCGCGATTGAAGGAGTCCTCCCCCGCCCAAGCCGCAGCACTCGGCGGCATCAGCGCACCCCACGCCTCGCGTCGCACCGGCACGTACAGGGCACTCGTCGCGTCGACCACCCGGTGCTTGGGATGCCGGGGCGTGGCCGCTCGGACCGAGTGATAGGCAGCCGCCATCACGATCGAAGACGCGCCCAGCGACGCCAGCAACTCGGGCGCCGCCGGATCCCCGTTCACGTCCCACGGATAGACGTAGACAGCCGTCATCAGAATCTCGGCAATGTCGGGTCGTACTCCGGCTCGACCAGCCGCATGTACGCCGTATCGGCGCGGGTGGTCCGCCCGGAGTCGACGTACCGGCGGTTCAGCTCCGCCAGCTTCGCCTCGTCCAGCTCGGCCCCTAGGCCTGGTCCGGCCGGAACCCGGAGCGAGCCGCCGACGAATTCGAGCGGCTGCGTCACCACGTCGTCGGCGCGGTTCCAGGGGTAGTGGGTGTCGCAGGCGTAGGCCAGGTTGGGGGTGGCGGCGGCGACGTGGGTCATCGCGGCGAGGGAGATGCCGAGGTGGGAGTTGGAGTGCATCGACATCCCGAGGCCGAAGGTGTCGCAGATCGCGCCGAGCTCGCGGGTGTGCCGGAGGCCGCCCCAGTAGTGGTGGTCCGACAGGACGATCTGGACGGCATCGAGGCGGACCGCTTCCGGCACGGTCTCCGGGCTGATCACGCACATGTTGGTTGCCAAGGGCATCGTCGCGACCGCTGCGACCTCGGCCATGGCGGCGGTGGTCAGGGTTGGATCCTCCAGATACTCGAGCACGCCGTCCAGCTCGGCGGCGACCCGCTTGGCGGTGGGAACCGACCAGGCGCCGTTCGGATCGATCCGCAACGGCATCCCTGGGAAGGCCTCTGCCAGCGCCCGGATCGCGGCGATCTCCTCCTCCGGAGGAAACACCCCACCTTTGAGCTTGAGCGATCCGAACCCGTACAGCTCGATCATCCGCTGCGCCTGAGCAACCAACCCAGCGGGATCGAGCGCAGCGCCCCACTCGTCGGCCACACCTGCCCCCGAAGCTCCCGGCGTCCCGGCGAAGCCGGCAGCCCCCGCGCCCCCGCCGGAACCGGCAACTCCCGCGACCCCGCCGAAGCCGGCCGGGGGTCCGGTCGGGCGACCCACTCCATCTCCACCAGCGACAGCCGGATGGCCGGCCCACTTGTAGAACAGGTAGGCGCTGTACGGGACCCAGGAGCGGACGGCTCCGCCCAGCAAGTCGACGACCGGGACGCCCAACAGCTTGCCCTGGGCGTCCAGGCAGGCGACTTCCAGGATCGAGAAGACGCTTCGTTTCTGCACCGGCGTGACGTCCGCGCCGAGGACCGAGAACACGATCGACTCGATCAGCCCCGTCTCGAAAACGCTCCGGCCGACGACCGCAGTACGGACCTTCGCCAGCCGATCGAGCACATCAAGCTCGCCCGAGCCCTCGCCGAGGCCGACTACGCCGCCGTCGACGACCAACTGGACGACCGTACGCAGCGCGAGCGGTTCGTGCACGCCGGTGGAGTTGAGCAGCGGCGGGTCCGCGAACGCGAGCGGAGTGATGATGAGGTCGGTGATCTTCACGAATTCAGCCCTTCGTCGCGCCGGCGGTGATACCGCGGATCAGCGACCGTTGCATCAGCAGATAGACGATCAAGCTCGGCATCAGCGCGATCAGCGCGCCGGCCAGCAGGACTCCCGGGCCCACGGTGCCGTCGGAGCGCAGTACGGACAGCGCCACGGTCAGGGTGTAGTCGGACGGGTCGTCGGCGGCGATCAGCGGCAGCAGGTACTGGTCCCAGATCATCATGAAGCCGAAGATCGTCGCGACGCCGAGCACCGGCTTCGACAGCGGCAGCACGATCACCCACAGCATCCGCAGTTCGCCGACGCCGTCGAGCCGGGCCGCCTCCTCGATCTCGCGCGGGATCTCCTTCATGAACTCGGTCATGATCAAGATCGTGAACCCCCACAACGCCACCGGCAGGATGACGCCGAACACCGACCCCTTCAGGCTGATCCCGAGGAACGGCAGGTCCGCGAGCACCTGCGACAGCGGGATCGCGATCACCTCCTCGGGCAGCATCATCGTGAGCAGGAAGAGCAGCATCACCACGGTGTGACCGCGGAACTTCCGCCGGGCCAGCGCGTACGCCGCCAGGATCGACACCGCCAGTTGCAGCAGCAGTCCGCCGCCGACGATCACCAGCGAGTTGAGGAAGTACCCCCAGATCCCCTTCTCCCCCGCGATCTCGAAGCCGAGCAGCGTCGGGTCGTGCGGGTAGAGGCTGACCTGGGTCGAGTCGGTGGTCTTGTTGAAGGCGCCCGAGATGATCGTGACGAACGGCGCCGCGAAGACGAACAACACGATCAGGCACAGCACGACGCGCAGTACCTTCGAGAAGCTCAGCCGCGGCGACCAGCCCAAAGCGGTGTCGAACTGCGAGGACATGCTCATCCAGTGCTCCTCGTTGGTCGGGCGTGCCGGAGACGACGTGCGAGCGGCCGACGAGGAGCACCCGGCTCCTTCTGTCGAGTCAAGAGCCGCATCCCGAGGGTCAGCAGAATGGTGACGAGCAGCAACAAAGTGGAGGCAGCAGAGGCCACACCCAGGTCGTTGCGCTGGAAGCCGAGCGAGTAGACCCTCGTCATCCAGACCTCGGTCGAGCCGGCCGGGCCGCCGCCGGTGAGGACGAACACCTCGGTGAAGATCCGCAGGCTCCGGATCGCCGCCAGCGTCAGCAGCACCGAGATCGCCGGACGCAACCCCGGTACGACGATGTACCGGATCCGCTGCCACCGGCTGACTCCGTCAACCGCAGCGGCCTCGTACAAGGTCCGGTCAATCCCGGCCAGACCAGCCAGGATGATCACCATGTTGTACGGCGCCGCGGTCCAGATCCCGACGACCATCACCGACACCAGCGCCTGACCTGGATCGTTCAGGAAGCCGAACGGCCCGAGCCCGAACCACCCGGCGATCTCGTTCACGAAGCCGGTCTCGGTCGGGAAGTACAGGATCCGCCAGACCTCGCCGATCACCGCGACGGCGGTGACCACCGGCAGGAAGATCGCGGTTCGCAGTACCCACAGGGACCGCGACTGCCCCTCGAGCAGCAACGCCAGCAGGAAGCCCAGCACCAGCGCACCGACGGTCTGACCGATCCCCAGCAGCAACGTGTGCCCGAGCGCCCCCCGGAACCGCGAGTCGGTCAGGACGGTCCGGTAGTTCTCCAAACCGACCCACTGGTCACCGAGAAACGGCTGCACCTTGAACAGGCTCATCCGCAGGCCCTCGACCATCGGGATGAACTTGAACATCAGCGCGAACACCAAAGCGGGCAGCAACAGGGCCCACGGCAACCAAGCGGGTCCGCCGAGCAGACCGCGCCGGGCGGCGACCATTGGCCGCGCCCGACGCCGCTCCACCGAGACAGTCGTCACCCGAGAACGTCCTGCGCCTTGAGCTCGTCGTTGATCGCCTGGTCGAGCTTCGTCAGCCCGGCCTCCAGATCGCTCGAGCAGCTCGACATCATCGCGTTCACCGCTTCACCCATCGCCTGCCGGATGGGCTGGAACTTGATCGACCAGACGAAGGTCTTGGTGTCGGTCTGGTACTGCTGCTGCACCACGTCCCAGCGCGGGTCGTTGCGCACCTTGGTCATGTCGACGTTCTTGTTCACCGGCAGCCGGACCGTCGGGTACTGCGACTCCTCGGCCTTCATCCCGATCTCCTGCGCCTCCGGGCTGACCAGGAACGCGGCCAGCTTCCTCGCGTCCTCGGACTTCTTCGAGCCGGCCCCGAAGTAGATGTTCTCGCCGTCGCCGAGCGTCGTCGTACCGACCGGGCCCTTCGGCATCGGGACCACCTCGTACTTCTCCTTGCCCAGCTGCTTGTCGTAGCCGCCGAACGCGTACGGGCCGGTCAGGTAGATGCCTGCCTTGCCCTCCTGGAAGAACGGCGCCTCGCTGGTGGTCAGGTTGAGCGATCCCGGCACCACGTTGCCCGGCGTACAGAACTGCTTGCGGATGAACTCCAGCGCCGTCTTGGTCTGCGCGGAGTTGATCACCGACTTGTACTTGCCGTCGCCCGCCGGGGCGATGATGTCGCCGCCGGCCTGCCAGATGTAGCTCACGCCCCACCAGCCGATGTAGCCGTTCTTGCTGGAGCCCGGCGCCACCATGCCGTAGGTGTCCTTCTTGCCGTTGCCGTCCGGGTCCTTGGTCGCGAAGGCGGTGGCCAGCGCGGTCAGGTCGTCCCAGGTCTTCGGCTGCGGCAGGCCGAGCTTCTTGCGCCAGTCGACCCTCACCAGGGTGCCGAAGGCCTGCCGGCTGTACGGGACGCCGTAGAGCTTGCCGTCGACGCCCTTGTTCTGTTCCCAGGTCGCGGTCTCGATCGCGTCGCCACCCTCGATCTGGCCCGGCTCGATCGGCGTCGTGTAGCCCTGCCGCTGGTACGTGCCGAGCAGGCTGGCGTCGTTGATCCACAGGTCCGGCAGCTTCTTCGACGACGCCTTGGTCTGCAGCTGGGTGTCGAACTCGAGCACCCCCTGGTAGTCGACCTGGATCCCGGTCTTCTGCGTGAACGCGGCCAGGATCGCCTTGTACGTCGTGGCGCCCTCCGGCCCGCTCCGGGTCCAGAACTCCAGCGGTTGACTGGCATCGCCTGCTGAATCGTCGCCCCCGCAGGCGCTCAGCGAGCCGACCAGGACCATCGCGGACAAGACGGCGGCCGTCCTCTTCGCCCGGGAAATCCTCATGGTCAGTCCTCATCTCTTCGATTCACATATGTGAATGCGGTTCATACTGGCGGAACGGTTTGAAACGTATTAGCTTGTTCACGTATCTGTCAACGTCGACGGGAGTCACCACGTGCTGATCGTGATCACCGGAGCGGCCGGGCTGGTCGGAACACTGGTCCGGCCCCTGCTGCGACGGCCGGGCCGGGTGCTGAGGCTGATCGACATCGCCCCGATCGAGGACCTCGGCGAGGGTGAGGAGTTCGTCCAGGCGTCGATCACCGACCTCGGCGCGATGACGGCCGCCTTCGATCGCGCCGACCTGGTGATCCACCTCGGCGGCCACTCCTCGGAACGCCCGTGGGAGCAGATCCTCGAAACGAACATCCAAGGCGGGTACGTCGTACTCGAGGCCGCGTACCGCGCCGGAGTACGACGCGTCCTGCTCGGCAGTTCGCTGCACGCCGTCGGGTACGTCGCCGCCCGCGACGCGGCCTCCGCGCCCGTACTCCACCCCAGACCCGACACGTACTACGGCGTCGGCAAGGTGGCCCTCGAAGCCCTCGGCAGCGTGTACGCCGATCGGTTCGGCCTGACGGTGGTGTCTGCCAGGATCTGCACGGTGGGCGAGACCATCGGAGGAGGCGGGCGGACTTTGTCGACCTGGGTGTCGCCGGGTGATCTGGTCCGCCTGATGGAGGCGGTCGCCGTACTCGACCAGCCCGGGCATCACCTCGTCTGGGCCGTGTCCGACAACACCCGCGGGTGGTTCTCGCTCGACGCGGGCAAGGCGATCGGGTTCCACCCGCTCGACGACGCCGAGAACCACCTCGGCCCCGAAACCGACGGACGGGACGATCCTTCGGCCCTGTTGGCCGGCGTCTTCGTCGACGACGCGCACCCGCTGGGAGGCACCTGGTGAACACGGATGAGATGCGGCTGGTCAAGTCGGCCGAGCGGACCCTGCGCATCCTCGAGGTGCTCGGCGACGCCCGCGGGCCGATGTCGGTGACCGAGTTGCACAAGCGCACCGGGTACCCGCGCTCCAGCCTGCACCAACTGCTGCACACGATGATCGCGACCGGCTGGATCGAGTCCACCAACGAGGGCGCGATGGTCGGAATAGGGTCCCGCGCGCTCCTCGTCGGTACGGCGTACCTGGATCGCGATCCGGCGCTGCCGCACGCGATCCGCACGCTGGAGGCGATCCGTGAGGACACCGGGTACACCAGCCACTACGCCCGCCTCGAAGGCGCGAGCGTGATCTATCTGGCCACCCGGGAGTCGATCGCTCCCGCCCGCGCGACCAGCCGGGTCGGTCGCCAGTTGCCCGCCCACGCGACCTCCCTCGGCAAAGCGTTGCTCGCCGAACTCACCGCCACCGAAGTCTCGCTCGAACTGCCGTCCGACCCGCTGCCCGGCCTCACCGCCAACACGGTCAGCACGCACGCGGAACTGGCCGAAGAACTGGAGGCCACCCGCCGGCGGGGCTACTCGCTCGAGCGTGAACAGAACACCCTCGGCCTGGGCTGCATCGGCGTCTCCGTGCCGTACCGCATCCCGGCCACCGACGCGATCAGTTGTTCCATCCCGATCGCCCGCTGCACCGACGAGGAGGTGGCCCGGGTCGCCGGGATCATCCGCCACCACGTCCAGCAACTCGCCACCCTGCTGCGTTCTGAAGGCATCCGCTAACCGCCCTCTGGAGGAACCGCCATGTTGCAAGGCTTAGTTCGTGCTGCCCTGATACTGGGCTTACTGGCCCTTGGAGGCTTGTTGCCGACCACAACCGCCCATGCGGCACCGGCCCGGATCGACGCGTACACCCAACCGTCGATCTACCAGCGCTCCCCCGACTACGAACTGACCGTCAACGGGCAGAAGATCGATGTCGTCGACTACCCGAGCTACGACTACGCGCACTTCTCGATGGGCGCCGGCTCGGCCACGATCTCGGTGCGCAAGCTGAACAACACGAACATCGGCGCGTCCACGATCTCGCCCCGCAAGCTCGGCCTGCAGGGCACGGTGAGCGGATCGACGCTGACGTTCACCGTCCCGAACGACGAGTACCTGATCGTGAAGCTCGACGGCCGCGCGGACCTGGTGATCGCCGCGGATCCCGCCGAGACGGATCGGCCGGCCTCATCCGGACCACGGATCCACAACGTGGTGGCGGGCGGTGCCGATCCGACCGGTTCGGCCTTGTCTACGAGCGTAGTACAGAGCGCGGTCGATGCGGCCAACGCGGCCGGTGGCGGCACCGTCTACGTGCCGGCCGGCGTCTATCAGGTCGGCAACGTGGTGCTGAAGAGCAACGTGTCGCTCTACCTCGCGCCCGGCGCGGTGTTCCGGTTCACCGGCAACCCGGCGGACTACACCAAGCACTGGCACAAGGACTCGCAGAACCGCGACATCACCTGGTGGATCTCGACCGCGTTCGGCTCCACCAACATCCGCGTCTTCGGCCGCGGCACGCTGGACAGCAACGGTGCCGAGGCGATCCGCCGGTACAACTTCGCCGCCAACATCCTGGTCCCGATCGCGACCACGAACTTCCGCTTCGACGGGCTGATCGTGCGCGAGTCCGGCGCCTGGGCGATCGTCACCGCCCGCTCGTCGGACCTGACCTTCACCAACGTCAAGGTGTTCAACCGGCTCGACATGGGCGAGAACGAGGGCATCGACGTGAACGAGTCCCAGAACGTCACCGTCCGGCACGGCATCGGGATCAGCCTCGACGACCCGTGGACGACCAAGGCCTGGCGCGAGGACACCGACATCGCCCTGCCCTGGCCCGGCTCCCCGGAGCCCGTCGACAACGTCCTGTTCGACGACCTGATCTCCTGGACCCGTTGCTACGGCTTCAAGATCGGCCAGGGCACGCTGCAGCCGCAGAGCAACATCGTCTTCCGCAACGGCGTCGTGTACGACGCGGCGATCGGCCTGGGCATCCACCATCGGTACGGCTCGGCGCCGGTCTCGGACGTGCGGTTCGAGTCGATCGACATCGAGCGGATCGGCGTCAAACTGGTCGACGACCGGACCTGGCTGCGTTTCATCGTCGAGGATCCGGGCCTCGGCTCCGGGCCCGGTCCGCGATGTTGCCGTTCGCAACATCACGGTCCGGGACAAGGGCACCACCTTCGGCGTGCTGAAGGGATTCAGCCCGGCGTCGTCCATCAGCGACGTGCACTTCGACCGGGTCACCATGCCCGGCTCTACGACGCCGGCGACCACACTGGCGGCGATGAACATCCTGGACCGCGCCAACTACAGCGACGTCACGATCAGCCCGCAGCAGGACCCCGAGCCGCAACCCCGGCCGAACCTTGCCCTGGGCAAGCCCGCGACGGCGTCGACGAGCGCCGGATCGACTCCCGGTCTCGCCGTCGACGGCAACGTGTCGACCCGGTGGGGTTCGGAGCGCACGGACGACCAGTGGTTCCAGGTCGATCTGGGCGCGCCGACCTCGGTGCGTGGCGTGACGATGCTGTGGGAGGCGGCGTACGCGAGGTCGTACGCGCTTCAGGTGTCCGACGACGGGACGTCCTGGCGCGACGTCCGCTCGACCACAGCAGGAGCGGGCGGCGTCGAGACGGTTGACTTCGCCCCGACCACCACCCGCTATGTCCGAATGCCTGGCATCCAGCGCGCTACGCAGTACGGGTATTCACTCTGGGAGTTCCAGGTGCACTAGACCCGGCTGATCAGAACAGCGCGGCCATCAGCCGGCGCCGGGCCTTGACGACGCGCTCGTCGTCCGCACCCACCACCTCGAACAGCTCGAGCAGGTGCAGACGGACGGCGTCGCGATCGTCGCCCGCGGTCACCTGGATCGTCTTGATCAGCCGCGCGAACGCGTCGTCGACGTGGCCGCCCATCAGGTCCACGTCGGCGACCAGCATCTGCGCCTCGATGTCGGCCGGGTCCTCGGCCGCGCGCGTCCGCACCTCGGCCGGCACGTCCCGGGTCCGCTTCACCAGCTGAACCCGGGCCAGGCCGGACTTGGCCTCCGCGTCGTTCGGGGTCTCCTTCAGGAGAGCCTCGTACGCCGCGATCGCGCCGTCCAGGTCACCCGCGCCGACCGCGTTCTCGGCCGCCTCGTACCGCGGGTCCGGCTCGGGCTCGGCGGCCTCCTCGACGGGACCCGCCGGGCCGACCGGGTCGGTCTTGCCGGTGATGCCGTTCGCGACCGCCACGGTGAGCAGTTGCTCGACGTACTGGCGGGCCTCGTCCTCGGAGAGGGGCCCCTGGAACAGCGGGACCACCTGACCGCGCAGTACGGCGATCACCAGCGGCACCGTCTGGACGCCGACCGCCTGGGCCAGCTGCGGGTTCGCGTCGATGTCGATCCGGGTCAGCAGGAACTTGCCGGCGTACTCGTTCGACAGCTTGACCAGGATCGGGCTGAGCGCGGTCGACGCCTCCGAGCGGGGCGACCAGAACTCGACGATCACCGGGTGCTGGATCGACCGCTCGATCACGTCGGCCTGGAAGGTCGGCTCGGACACGTTCAGCACGTACGAACCACCGGCGGACGCGGCACCCGGTCCACCGGGGCCGCCCGGACCACCGGGGCCGGCCGGGCCGCCGGGCCGCGGCGGCGCGGGCGGCTTGCGCAGGGACGAAAGGTCGATCGCTCCCGGTCGGGAGAAGTTCGGCTGGCTCACCGCTGTCCTCGCATTCCGTGCTCACTGCTTACGTTCATGGGTCCATCCTCTCCGACGCACCCGAACGGTGTGGAGCGCGGGTCGCCAGTAGCAGTCTGGCCAGCCCGCTCCGGGTGCCCGCGACCGCGACCCGGGTGCCCGGCTCGACGGCCTTGTCGAAGGCCGGCGTCCAGTCCCAGGAGGTGCCCTCCTGCCGCGCGAGGACGCGCAGTCCACCCGTCTCGTCCAGCTCGCCGAGCCGCTTGCCGACGGCCACCGAGTTCCGCTCGACGGCGACCTCGGTGAGCAGCAGGACCCGCCGTCCGGCCGGCACGGTCGTCTGGCTGCGCCGGTTCGCCACCGCCGCTGCGACCGCCGGGGCCACCAGCATCGACACCGACCGGCTGTGCCCGAGACCGAGCTGCCGCTCCACCCGCTGGGCCAGGTCGTGGTCGAACATCCGCATCGTGATCCGGGCGTCCGGGTTCAGCTCGCGGACCACCATCGCGGACTCCAGGTTGGTGATGTCGCCGTCGGTGATCGCCAGTACGGCCTGGCAGCGCTGCACTCCCGCCGACCGCAGCGTCTCCTCGTTGCTGCTGTCCCCGATGATCACCGGGATCCGCAACCGGTGCGCGGTCTGTACTCCGGGGGCGTCGTCGTCGTGCTCCACCCCGACCACCGCGACGCCGCGCTCGGCCAGGATCTCCAGCACCCGGGCACCGACCGTGCCCAGGCCGCAGACCACCACGTGGTTCCTCGGCCGGCCACGGACCCCACCGATCACCCGCGACAGCCGGGCCCCGATCAGCGAGTCGACGATCACCGCGGTGAGCAGCGCCATCAGCACGATCCCGGTCAACTGGGCCACGACGCCGCCCACCTTGGCCAGCGGCGCGGCCCCGGAGAACTCGTCGTCCTCGATGCCGGCCGACGTCACCGCCCCCGCGGCCAGGTAGAGCGCCCGCAGCCAGTCGATGTTGCCGACGTAATGGGTCAGCGCGGTCCCGGCCAGGACCAGGCCGGTCATCACCGTCGCGATCACCCGGACCCGCCGGTCGAAGACGTCCCGCAGCGCCATCACCCAGCCGGCCCGGCGGACATCCCTGGTCCGCCAGACGTTGCGTACGCCGGTGCCGAGCACGATGTCGCCGGCCGGATCGTGGCTGTCGGTCGGCAGCAGTACGGGCGTCGCCGACGAGGTCGTGTCGGCCAGTACGGTCAGATGGGGATCGCGGATCAGGTCGGCCGGTCCGGCCACCATCCGGCGGCCACCCAGGTCGACCCAGGTCAGCTCGTCGTCCTCCAGCGCGTCGGAGACGAACGCGGGCGCGGCCAGCGACGGGCCGGCGATCACCACGCAGTCGCCGAGCAGGCTGTGCAACTGCTTGCCCAGCCGCGGGTTGACCATCTGGATGACGATCCGCAGGTCCGGGTCCATCTCCCGCGCGGTCAGCGCGGTGTGCACGTTGCGGACGTCGTCGGCGTCGAGCAGGACCAGGGCCCGCGCACTCGACAGCGAGTCCGCGTCGGCATCGATTCCAGCCCTGCGCAGCAGCGACTCGCTGACCACCCGGACACCCATCACGTGGGCGCCGAGCTCACCGATCCGCTCGAAGTGCCGCGACGCCGGGTTGACGATGGCGGTGACCTGCTCGCCCGAGCTGACCAGCTCGGTGACCACTCGCAGCATCGTCCGGTCCGACCCGCAGACAACCACGCTGCGCCCGTCCGGCGGCGGCTGCGCGCCGGCGTCCTTGGCCCGGCCCCGGCGCCGCCCCGGCGGCCTGCCCGGCCCGTCACCGGATCTGCCGTTCTGTTCGGCCTCACCGCCGGGGTCTGTCAGCTCCTCAGAAGCGGGCGGGCTCTCGGTATTCGCCCCACTCGTCCCGAAGAACGTGACAGATTTCCCCCATCGTGGCCTCCGCACGCGCCGCCTCCAGCATGGGTTCGATCAGACTGCCGGTCCCTCTGGATGCCTCGACCAGCGCCGTTAGCGTACGACGCACCAGGTCCTCGTCGCGTTGGGTCTTGCGTGCCGCGAGCACCCGGCACTGGTCGATCTCCACCTCGTGGCTGACCCGGAGAATCTCCAGCGCGCCGGAAACGGTGTCGGTCTGGGTGTTCACGCCGACGATCTTCTTCTCGCCCTTCTCCAGCTTCTGCTGGTACTCGAAGGCGGCGTCGGCGATCTCGGCCATGAACCAGCCGTCCTCGATCCCGCGCAGGATGCCGGCCGTCATCGTGGCGTCCGGGCTCATCTCCTTGATCCGGGCGAAGATCTCCTCGGCTTCCGCCTCGATCTTGTCCGTCAGCGCCTCGACGTACCAGGAGCCGCCGAGCGGGTCGGCGACGTTGGTGACGCCGATCTCCTCCATCAGCACCGACTGGGTCCGCAGCGCGATCTCGGCCGACTCCTCGGTCGGCAGCGCGAGCGTCTCGTCGAGGGCGTTGGTGTGCAGCGAGTTGGTGCCGCCGAGGATCGCGGCGAGCGCCTCCACCGCGGTCCGGACGACGTTGAGGTGTGGCTGCTGGGCGGTCAGCGAGACGCCCGCGGTCTGGGTGTGGAAGCGGAGCCACTGGGCCTTGTCGGTCTTGGCGCCGTACTCGTCGCGCAGCCAGCGCGCCCAGATCCGGCGGCCGGCGCGGAACTTCGCGATCTCCTCGAAGAAGTCCAGATGGCTGTCGAAGAAGAACGACAGGCCGGGCGCGAACTTGTCGATGTCGAGGCCGCGGGACAGGCCGAGTTCGACATACCCGAAGCCGTCGGCGAGCGTGTACGCCAACTCCTGCGCGGCCGTGGACCCCGCCTCGCGGATGTGATAGCCGGAGACCGAGAGCGGCTTGTACGCCGGGATGTTGGCGGCGCAGTACTCCATCAGGTCGCCGATCAGGCGCAGGTGCGGTTCCGGCGGGAACAGCCACTCCTTCTGCGCGATGTACTCCTTGAAGATGTCCGTCTGCAGCGTGCCGTTGAGCTTGGTGATGTCGGCGCCCTGGCGCTCCGCGGCGACCAGGTACATCACGAAGGCCGGCACGGCGGGCCCGGAGATCGTCATCGAGGTGGTGACGTCCTGCAGCGGGATGTCCTTGAACAGGCGGTCCATGTCCGCGGCCGAGTCGATCGCGACGCCACAGTGGCCGACCTCGCCGAGGGACTTCGGGTCGTCGGAGTCGCGGCCCATCAACGTCGGCATGTCGAACGCGACGGACAGGCCGCCACCGCCGGAGTTGAGGATCATCTTGTACCGCTCGTTGGTGTCCTCGGCGTTGCCGAACCCGGCGAACTGACGGATCGTCCAGGTCCGGCCGCGGTACCCGGTCGCGTAGAGCCCGCGGGTGAACGGGAACTCCCCCGGCCAGCCGATCCGCTCCATCCGGGGGTCTTCGAACCCTTCCGGCGGGCCGTAGACCGGCTCGACCTCGGTCCCGGACAGGGTGGTGAAGTCCGCCTCCCGCCGGCGCGAAGCGTCGTACCGCTGCTGCCAGCGCTGCTGCCCGGCAGCGATCTGCTCGGCGTCCATCACGTCCTCCTCGGGGTTGACCACCACCCAAACTACTAGGACGTCCTAGTAAATACCACTTCGCGGGCAGGTCAGGCCCTTTGGTGGGAGGTCAGCCGAAGTCGCCGGCGGTCTGGCGCAGCGGAAGGAGCACCGACCAGAGCATCTTCAACTGCTCGTCGGTCAGCCCCCGGAGAGCGAAGTCGGCCGCGACCAGATCAGCGGTCGCCCGCTCGACCAACTCCCGCCCCTCGGCCGTGATCTCACACAGCACCGCGCGGCCGTCGTCCGGATGCGGCGTCCGGGTGACCAGGCCCGCCGCCTCGAGCCGGCGAACGATCGACGTGACGGAGGTCGGATGCACCTGCAGCCGCTCGCCCATCTTGCCCAGCGGCAGCGACCCGCGCCGGGAGAAGGTCAGCAGCACCAGCGCCTCGAACCGCGCGAACGTCAGCCCGTGCTGCTTGAGGATCTCGTCGAGTTCCCCGATGACGATCTGCTGGGCGCGCATCAACGACGTGACCGCCCGCATCTGCTCGACGGCACCCCACCGCCGGCCCCACTGCCGCGACGCCTCGTCGATCGGATCGAACGGCAACGGTTTCTTCCTCGCCATAGCCGGAAGGTTAACCGCTCCCGCCACCCGATCCCGGCTGATTCACTGCCCCGGCAACCACCGCTAGTCTGCTGCGACGGCAGCCGAGGCGAGAGGGACCACACGATGGCGGAGCACGACGACTTCCCGAAGCTGTCCGGCGACTCCCCCGCCGAACAACTGGTCGCCATCCGGTTCGCCTGGTACAGCTCGCAGGCCCGCTACGCCCGGTGGGCCTATCGCGGGATCGGCGTTCTCCAACTCCTCGCCGCGCTGGCGATCGCGTTGTCCGTCGCCTTCGACGCGCCGACCTGGTTCGCGCCGGGCCTGGGCGGCCTGATCGCCCTGGCGGAAGGCGTCCGTACGCTGCTCGGGCTGCAGGACAGCTACCCGATGTACCGCCGGACGGCGGAGGAACTCCGCAACGAGGCATGGCTCTTCGCCCAGCAGGCGGGGCGTTATGCCGACGCCGAGGACCGCCCGCAACTGCTCGCCGAACGGGTGGTCGAGATCAGCAGCGCCGAGACCGAGCAGTGGGTCAACTCGTTCGGGCAGGGCAAGTCCTGACACTCGCCGCCGGACCGCGTGGTTCGGTGGGTGAAAGTGACGGCTGGAGGTGCCATGCTCGCTCGCATGAGTTTGCCGCCCGAACGTGCTGCCTTCTATCTGGCCTGCTTGCAGGCTGACTCCGCCCGGCTTGCCGAGGTCGGCCGACTTGGTCTGGACGCCGAGGTGCCGAGCTGTCCCGGCTGGACCGTCGAGTCCGTACTGCGCCATGTCGCACTCGTGTACCTCCACAAGATCGAGGCCCTGCGGTCGGGCGTCCGCCCCGAGCCGTGGCCGCCGAATCTCGACGAGCGGGACACGCTGGAGTTGTACGACGAGGCGCGCGCCGCCATCGTCACCGCCCTGGAGACGGCCGGGACCGACCTGGCGACCTGGACGTTCTCGCCCGACGACAAGACCTCCGCCTTCTGGTACCGGCGGATGGCGCTGGAGACGGTGATCCATCGGATCGACGCCGAACTCGGCCACGACGTGGTCACTCCGGTCGACCAGGACCTCGCGCTCGACGGCATCGACGAAGTCCTCGTCCTGATGCTCGGCGGGCCGTGGTGGGAGGAAGGCGACACCGAGCATCCGGTCGACGCCACCATCCGGATCACCTCCGAGGGCCGCTCGTGGACGATCCGGCTGGACGCGAAGAGCGCGACGGTCACCCCTGGTTCCGAGGGCGACGTGGATGCCGAGGTCTTCGGCGACGCACCCGAGATCTTCCTGTGGTTGTGGGGGCGCGGCGATCTCGACATGGCGCAGTCCGCCGGCGACGACGACGCCGTACTGGCGTTCCGCGCCCGCGTTGCGGAGTGCCTGAACTAGGACTACGTACTACGCCCGCCCGCGCGGACCAAGTGAGGTCCAGGCGCGGGCGGGCGTTCGCAGTACGGGCTCTGGTCGTGACTCGGCTAGTCGTGGTCGGGGTCGTCGGTCCAGTTGGCGCGTTCGCTGTTGAAGATCGACTTCGCGCCGCCGCTCACCCGGGTGCCGGCGGGGTGATGGTGGGCCGGCGCGGTGGTGGTGGTCGTGGTGACCTCCGCGGCCGAGTTCATGCCGATCGGGCCGGTGCCGTCGTCGTCGGAATCGTCGTCGTCTCCCTGCACGACATCGACGCTGGCGGAGGCTCGCAGACCGGTGCGCTGGATGACTCGCTGGATCGTCAGGTCACGGTCGTCGGGACGGCTGACGAACCTGATCTCGCGGAAACCCTGGTCCTGCGCGGCGGACTCGAAGACGAAGTGGCCGTAGCCGAAGAAGCGTCCGACGATCGGTTTCTGCAGGGTGATGTCGAGGATCCGGGCGATCGGGGTGGTCGCCACGGTCTGGGAGAAGACGCCCCGGATCCGCATCACTCGCATGTTCGTGACCACGAAGCGGTCCCGGTGCTCGGTCAGGAACCGCCAGAACGCGTGCCCCAGCAGGACCAGCACGATCACCAGCACGACGCCGGCGCCCTTCATCGGCATCCAGAGCATCGCCACCAGCAGCGCCGTCGCCAGCGCGACTTCCAGCATCGGCACCGCGAACACCACCCAGTGGTGCCGCACCTCGTCGATGACGACCTCGCCCTCGTCCGAGATCAGATGGCGCCTGACCTTCGGATCGAAGATCCTGAAGAGGCCTATTCCGGCCATCCGCTCACTCCCCTGTCAGCCCCGCGACTGTGCCATCTGTTCCGTCCCCGCGACAGCGGACGGGCCACTCTTCCTGTACAGCCAAGTGTCCCGCACGAATGCTCGCAACGGGACACTTGGCTGAAGGATCAGTTGAACAGCGCGGACAGGAAGGTGATCACGCTCCCGAACGCATCGCCGACGGCCGAGAACGCACCTCCCACGGCATCCGCGGCGCCCTCTGGCTGAGTGAACAGATAGAACGCCGCAAAGGCGATGACCAGCCAGATCAGCAGCTTCTTCGGCATGTCACCACTCCTCGTTCGCAACCAACTCGGTCGACTGTGTTGTATCACGGATAGTCACCAATTGTCACTGACTGAACACAGCCCACCGCACAATGCTCACCAGCTACAAGATCCATTCTGTAACGGATCGGGGGGCACGGCAGCCACCGGCGCGCCGCCATGAGACGAACATCGCCGAAATGCCCGGAAATCCTTTCCTGCTTGCCCGTTTTCGGACTCGGCCACGCCATTCTGTCGGCGCTGCGACAGATGGACAATGCTCGTCGCAGTGCCGAAAAAATCAGCTGAAGGCGAACCGGTCGTCAGAGCGCGGCGATCAGTTCGTCGGCCGCGGCGTACGGATCGGTGTCACCGTCTGCGACCTTCGCGGCCAGTACGTCGAGCCGGGCGTCACCGTGCAGGTGGGCGAACCGGGACCGCAGCGCGGTCATCGCGATCGCCTCGATCTCGTCCCGGGCGCGGCTGCGGCGGCGATCGGCCAGGACGCCGTTGCCGGTCATCCAGGCCAGCCGGTCCTCGATCGCGCCGACCACCTCGTCGACACCTTCGTTGCGGGACGCAACCGTCTTGAGGATCGGCGGTACCCACGCGTCGGGGGCTCGTTCGGCCAAAGCCAGCATCGCGCGCAGGTCGCGGGTGACGTTCTGGACGCCGTCGCGATCGGCCTTGTTCACCACGTAGATGTCGCCGACCTCGAGGATTCCGGCCTTCGCCGCCTGGATGCCGTCGCCCATCCCGGGCGCGAGCAGGATCAGCGTCGTGTCGGCCATCCCGGCGATCTCCACCTCGGACTGCCCGACGCCGACCGTCTCGACCAGTACGACGTCGAACCCGGCCGCGTCGAGCACGCGCAGAGCCTGTGGCGTGGTCCAGGCCAGCCCGCCCAGGTGCCCCCGGGACGCCATCGACCGGATGAACACGCCCGAGTCCGTCGCGTGGTCCTGCATCCGGACCCGGTCCCCGAGCAGCGCACCCCCGGAGAACGGCGACGACGGATCCACCGCCAGTACTCCGACCCGCTTCCCCACCGCCCGGTACGCCGAAACGAGCGCCGAGGTGGAGGTGGACTTGCCGACGCCCGGGGATCCGGTGATCCCCACGATGTGCGCCTGCCCCGCGTGCGGCGCCAGTGCGGCCATCACCTCACGCAGCAGCGGCGACTCGTCCTCGACCAGCGAGATCAACCGCGCCACCGCCCGCGAGTCCCCGTTCCGGGCTCGTTCCACCAGCTCGGCCACCGGGGCAGTCCGTCGAGACATCGGCTCACAGTCATCTCACGAGCAGCGCTTCAGCCAACTCTGGGGTGTACAGCTTCTGGTTCACCAAGCTATTGCCCAGCCCGGTGAATCAGCGGGAGCCCGGGGTGGGTCAGTTGGTTTGGGGGACTCGGACGATCAGGGCGTCGCCCTGGCCGCCGCCACCGCAGAGGGCTGCGGCGCCGGTGCCGCCGCCTCGGCGCTGGAGCTCGAGGGCCAGGTGCAGCACCAGGCGAGCTCCGGACATGCCGATCGGGTGGCCGAGGGCGATCGCGCCGCCGTTCACGTTCACCTTGTCGAGGTCGACGTTCAGCTCCCGCGCGCTGGCGATGCCGACCGCCGCGAACGCCTCGTTGATCTCGATCAGGTCGAGCGCGGCGGGCTCGATGCCCTCCTTCGAGCAGGCCTTCACGATCGCGTTGGCCGGCTGGCTCTGCAGCGACGAGTCCGGTCCGGCGACCGAACCGTGCGCGCCGATCTCGGCCAGCCAGGTCAGCCCGAGCTCCTCGGCCTTCGCCTTGCTCATCACGACCACGGCACAACCGCCGTCAGAGATCTGCGACGCCGAGCCCGCGGTGATCGTGCCCTCCTTGCCGAAGGCCGGACGCAGCCGGCCGAGCGACTCCAGCGAGGTGTCGCCCCGAATGCCTTCGTCCGCGTCGACCACCAGCGGGTCACCCTTGCGCTGCGGCACCTCCACCGGCACCACCTCGTCGACGAACACGCCGTTCTTCCAGCTCTCGGCGGCCAACTGGTGCGAGCGAACGCTGAACTGGTCCTGCTCCTCGCGGGTCAGCTTCAGGCCCTCGTTGTTGGCCTGGTCCGTGAGCGCGCCCATCGCCTGATCGGTGAAGGCGTCCCACAGCCCGTCGAAGGCCATCGAGTCGACCAGCGCGGTGTCGCCGTACTTGTATCCCTCGCGCGACTTCGGCAGCAGGTGCGGCGCGTTCGTCATCGACTCCATCCCGCCGGCCACCACCACGTCGTACTCACCGGCGCGGATCAACTGGTCGGCCAGCGCGATCGCGTTCAGGCCGGACAGGCACACCTTGTTGATGGTGATCGCGGGGATGTTCAGCGGGATGCCGCCCTTGGTGGCGGCCTGGCGGGCGGCGATCTGGCCCGCGCCGGCCTGCAGCACCTGGCCCATGATCACGTACTCCACCTGGTCCGGGGCGACGCCGGCCTTCTCCAGTGCGCCCTTGATCGCGAACCCGCCGAGCTCGGCGCCGGTGAAGCCCTTCAGGCCACCCAGCAGCCGCCCGATCGGGGTCCGCGCACCGGCGACTATGACGGTCTGTTTCTGCGAGCTACGAGTGGCGTCAGACATACCCTGAACGATACCTGCGACGGCACTGGTACGCCTGTGTCGATCCGGTCACACGGAGCGGGCCGATCGGTGTCGCATCGACCACAGTCATTGGATTCCTGCCGCGGACTGGGCCACTCTGACGATATGGAGCACCTGACCGCCACCAAGACCCTGTTCGAGGCGATCGACCACGTCGGAATCGCTGTCGCGGACTTCGACGCGGCGGTCCAGTACTACGCCGACACGTTCGGCATGACGGTCGCGCACGAGGAAGTCAACGAGGAACAAGGCGTCCGCGAGGCGATGCTGAAGGTCGGCGACAGCGGCTCGTCGATCCAACTGCTCGCGCCGTTGTCGGACGACTCCCCGATCGCTCGCTTCCTGACCCAGCGCGGTCCTGGCATCCAGCAGATCGCCTACCGGGTCCGCGACCTCGACGCCGTGTCGGCGACCCTCCGCGAACGTGGCGCCCGGCTGCTCTACGACGCCCCGCGCCGAGGCACCGCCAACTCGCGAGTCAATTTCATCCATCCCCGCTCGGCCGGCGGCGTCCTCGTAGAACTCGTCGAACCAGCCGGCTGACCCCGGCGGCGGTTGTGCCGTAGACCTCTGTGTGACCGGGCGGGGACGCTTCGTACAGGGTGTTTCTCGGCGCGCCAGACGGGCGCTTCGGGACTACTCTGTTGAGGTGCTGATCGACAGCGCCGCTGACGCAGTGGACGGACTCCCCACCGGGTTCCAGCACGACGCCTTCGTCTACATCGATGACGAGGAATTCGTGCGGCACACGGGGCCGTTCGTCGGGGACGGGCTGAAGGCGGGGGAAGTGGTGCTCGCGGCGTTGCCCGAGTCCAGGATCGCCTTGCTTCGTGAGGACCTGGGGTCCGCGGCGGACCAGGTCACCTTCGTCGACATCACCGAGGCCGGGCGCAACCCCGCGCGGATCATCCCGCTCTGGGCGGATTTCCTCGCCCGCAACCCCGGACGCGCCGCCCGCGGCCTCGGCGAGCCGGCCTTCCAGGGCCGCAACCCGGCCGAGTTCGAGGAAGCCAAGCTCCACGAGGCCCTCCTCAACGTGGCGTTCGAGCACTCCGGGCCGTTCAAGCTCCGCTGCCCGTACTCCGCCTCCGTGCTCTCCCCCGGCCTCGACCCGACCGAGACCCACCCGCTCGTCATCGAATCCGCTGCCGGCCCACCGAGCACCGGCTGGGCCGAGGTCGCCCAGAAGACGTTCGCGACGCGCCTGCCCGCCGTACCGAAGTGCGCCGAGCAGCAGGAGTTCGTGCTCGCCGAGCTCCCCGCAGTACGGCGGTGGGCTGCCGACTGGGCGCGAGCCAAGGGCATGTCGCGCGACCAGGTGGACGATCTCGCGCTCGCCCTGCACGAGATCTGCACGAACAGCATCCGGTTCGGCGGCGGGCGCGGCACCTTGTCGCTGTGGACCGCCGACTGCACCCTGATCTGCGACATCGCGGACCGCGGGCTGATCGACGACCTGCTGGTCGGCCGCGTCCTGCCCCCGATCGACGGACTCGGCGGGCGTGGCGTCTGGCTGGCGAACCAACTCTGCGACCTGGTCCAGATCAGGTCCGGCGCCGACGGTACGCAGGTCCGGTTGCACTGCCGGCTCGGTTGACATCGAAAGCACTCGGCCGGATAAGACCACTGACGGCAGTGGACTGAGAAAGTGACGGTCGTCTCAACGGCTGCGACCTCCATCACAGAACTCTTCAAACCGGGGCATACTCGTCGGTAGATTCCGCTTTCACACGGCTCCACCTACCTGGAGGTACGACGTGAAGCAGATCCTCGACGCGATCCTGGCCGGCGACACGCCCGCTGAGGAGTTCGGCCGGCTCGAAGTACCGGAGCACTACCGCGGCATCACCGTGCACGCGGACGAGGCCGGCATGTTCGAGGGCCTGCCCACCAAGGAGAAGGACCCGCGCAAGAGCCTGCACCTGGACGACGTCCCCACCCCCGAGCTCGGCCCGGGCGAGGCGCTGGTCGCGGTGATGGCGAGTGCGATCAACTACAACACCGTCTGGACCTCGATCTTCGAGCCGGTCTCCACCTTCAGCTTCCTCAAGCGGTACGGGAAACTGTCGCCGCTGACCGCCCGCCACGACCTGCCGTACCACGTGGTCGGCTCGGACCTGGCCGGCGTCGTACTGCGTACCGGGCCGGGCGTGAACGCCTGGAAGCCCGGCGACGAGGTGGTCGCGCACTGCCTCTCGGTCGAACTGGAGTCCCCCGACGGGCACAACGACACGATGCTCGACAGCGAGCAGCGGATCTGGGGATTCGAGACCAACTTCGGCGGACTCGCCGAGCTCGCGCTGGTGAAGTCGAACCAGTTGATGCCGAAGCCCGCCCACCTGACCTGGGAAGAGGCGGCGAGCCCGGGACTGGTGAACTCGACGGCGTACCGGCAGTTGGTGTCGTCGAACGGCGCGAACATGAAGCAGGGCGACGTCGTACTGGTCTGGGGTGCGTCGGGTGGGCTCGGTTCCTACGCGACCCAGTTCGCGTTGAACGGCGGGGCGATCCCGGTCTGCGTGGTGTCGTCGCCGGAGAAGGCGGAGATCTGCCGGGCGATGGGCGCGGAGCTGATCATCGACCGGTCCGCCGAGGGGTACAAGTTCTGGTCCGACGAGCACACCCAGGACCAGAAGGAGTGGAAGCGGTTCGGCGCCAAGATCCGCGAGCTGACCGGCGGCGACGACCCGGACATCGTGTTCGAGCACCCGGGGCGGGAGACGTTCGGGGCCTCTGTGTATGTGGCGCGGCGTGGCGGGACGATCGTGACGTGCGCGTCGACGTCCGGGTTCCTGCACGAGTACGACAACCGGTATCTGTGGATGAACCTGAAGCGGATCATCGGGTCGCACTTCGCGAACTACCGGGAGGCATGGGAGGCGAACCGGCTGATCGCGAAGGGGATGGTGCACCCGACGCTGAGCCGGGCGTACCCACTGGAGGAAACGGCGCAGGCGGCGTACGACGTGCACCGGAACCTGCACCAGGGCAAGGTCGGGGTGCTGACGCTCGCGCCGGCGGAAGGCCTTGGCGTGAAGAACACGGAGCTCAGGGAACAACACCTCACCCAGATCAACCGCTTCCGGGACCGCTGACGGCTGATCCTTTCTGGCGAAGGGCCCTCTGGCGGGGGTCGCTGTCGGTCATTGGGCCGTGACCCGGTTGGCGTGGTGTAGGCGGACTCTGACAGGCTTTAGGGTGAGGGATTAACCAAGCCGCCAGAAGGGACTTTTTGGGATGGCTGACGAGTCGAGCCTGCCGTTTTTCGATCGTACGGCGACCGCCGCGGGGGGATTCCCCGTCAGCCGGCGCGGGTACGACAAACAAGCGGTGGATGACTACGTCCGCGCGCTGGAGATGCAACTGGCCGACGCTCGTACCCGGCTGGAGGACGCTCAGTCGAACTCCGCGCCGCTCCAGCGGCAGCTCGAGGAGGCCAAGCGGCAGCTCGAGGCCAGTGCCAATCCCTCGTACGCGGGACTCGGTGACCGGGCCGCGCAGATCCTGCGGCTGGCTCAGGACCAGGCGTCCGAGGCGCTCGAAGAGGCCCGGCGCGAGGCCGAGGAGCTGCGGTCGACCGCCGCCAAGGAAGCCGCCGCGGCCCGGGCGACCGGTGAGCGTGAGGCCCAGGACATCCGCACGGTCGCGCTGAACGAGGCCGACAGCATGCGCCGGACGGCTGAAGGCGACGCGGAGGAGATCCGCCGTACTGCCGACACCGAGGCGTCGGAGGTGCTCGCGGCTGCCCGTCGCAAGGCGGAGACGCTGACGCTGACCGCGGAGTCCGAGGCCAGCACGATGAAGAACGGCGCGCTGCACGAGGCGGAGAAGATCCGCACCGCGATCCAGCGTGAGTCCGCGGCGCTGCGGGCCCGGCTGGCCGACGAGCGGGAGCAGCAGGCCAAGGAACTGGCCGACAAGCACTCCAAGATCGCCAGCGACACCGAGAACCTGACCACCCAGATGCGCGAGGCCGCGGAGCAGTCCGAGCGCCGGGTGGCCGAGGCGACCGCGCAGGCGGCGAAGATCCGGCAGCAGGCGGACGAGTCCGCCGAGCGCACCCTGTCCCGCGCCCGCCGCGAGGCCGAGCAGTTGCTGACCACGGCGCGGACCCGGTCCGAGTCCGAGCTGGCCAGCGCCGCCGACGAGGCCGAGCGGTCCCGCACGATCATCGCCCGCGAGACCGAGCGGCTCGCCAAGCGCCGCGACGGGATCCTGGCCCAGATCGCCGGCCTGAACGACATCGCCAGCAACATCGCCCGCCAGGCCGCCGAGCTCGACTCCGAGACGGCCACCCCGTACACCAACCCCTTCGCCGGCGCCCCCAGCGCCCCGCCGGCCAGCCCGTACTCCGGTACGCCGTCCACCCCGAGCTCCTCCTACGGCGACTCCCCCACCAACACGCCGTCGGCCAGCTCCTCGTACGGCGACAGCTCGACCGGTACGCCGTCGGCCAGCTCTTCCTTCGGGGAGTCGGCCGGCTCCAGCTCCACGTTCGGCGATGGGCCGGCGACCAGTTCGTACAGCGCCGAGGCCAGCCCTTTCAGCGAGAGCCCGGCCACTCCGACGTCGTACAGCGCGACCGCCGAGGTGGAGCCGGACGAGGCTGAGCTCAAGCAGGGCGGCAACCCGTTCGTCGGTAACAGCCCGTTCGTGGGGTCCACCGCCGGCGGTGCGCGGGTCGACGAGACCCGGCTCGACACCGCGCTGCGGGTGGACGCGTCCAGCATCGAGGAACTGAAGGCGGACGAGCCGCGGGACCAGACCAGGATCGACGAGTTCCGGCTGCCTGACCTGAGCGACGCCGAGACCACCAAGATCAAGGTCGACGAGGACCCGAAGACCGTGGACGCCAAGGCCGAGACCGGCGACGACACCAAGAAGCCGGCCAAGGACGAGGCCGAGAGCACGTTCGGGACCAAGTCCGGCGACCTCGACACCAAGTCCGACACCAAGTCCGGCACCACGGCCGGCACCAAGTCCGGCATCACGGCCGGCGCCACGGCCGACGAGAGCGGCAAGACCGGCGCCAAGGCCGCGAAGGATGAGATGTGACGCCTTCTGGCGACAACAATTCCACAGGGAAGTCCCCGGAGCTGACCGAACTGGAGCAGGTCGCCCGAGAGGCGAAGGCGGCGGCCGCCGAAGCGGAAGCCGCGGCGGACGACGCGGGGACAGCGGCCGAACAGGCCGAGCGGTCGGCCGACCACGCGGAAGGCTCGTCCGCGCACGCCCAGGCCGCCGCCAAGCAGGCGAAAGGCCACGCCGACAAGGCCGACGACTCCGCCGAGAAGGCTGACCACTCCGCGGAGCAGGCGGAGGTCCACCATCACCACGACGCCCACCACGACGCCCAGGACGGCGACCTGGTCAGCGAGATGCTGATCGAGGAACGTCATCCGTCGGTCGGCATGGGCGAGGCCGGTCCGCCGTTGCGGCGGTCGAACCCGTTCATCTTCGGGTTCTTCGCCGCGCTCGGCGTGCTGGTCGCCTGGGGACTGTGGAACGCGCTCGGCCAGGCCAAGTCGGTACTGATCCTGCTGGTCGTCTCGATGTTCATCGCGGTCGGCCTGAACCCGCTGGTCGAGTGGTTCATGCGTCGCGGCCTGGGCCGCGGGCTGGCGGTCGGCGTGGTCTTCCTGCTGATGATCCTGGCGGTCGCCGGCGTCGGTTTCGCGATCGTGCCGGTGGTCACCGAGCAGATCAACAGCCTGATCACGAACGCGCCCGAGTACCTCAACCTGCTGAAGAGGTCGCGGACGCTGAACGAACTGAACGAGAACTACGACTTCATCACGAAGGCCCAGGACTACGTCCAGGACCCGGCGCTGGCGCAGAAGGCGTTCGGCGGCGTACTCGGCGTCGGCAAGGTGGTCGCCAACGCGCTGTTCTCCGCGTTCACCATCCTGATCCTGACCCTGTACTTCCTGGCCTCGCTGCCGTCGGTGAAGCGGGCGGCGTACAGCCTGGTGCCGGCCAGCCGCCGGCCGCGGGTCTCGATCCTCGGTGACGAGGTGCTCGGCCGGGTCGGCGGCTACGTCAGCGGCCAGTTCCTGGTGGCCGCGTGTGCCGGTGTCTTCATGTTCATCTTCCTGGAGATCGTCGGCCTGCGGGACTACGCGGTCGCACTCGCGATCGTGGTCATGTTCACCGCGTTCATCCCGATGGTCGGTGGTCTGATCGGCGTCGCACTGGTCGCGCTGATCGGCTTCACCGACGGGCTGTGGACCGGTGTCGCCTGCCTGGCCTACGGCATCGTCTACCAGCAGGTCGAGAACTACGTGGTGGCGCCGCGGATCATGCGCCGCGCGGTCGACATCCCCGGCGCGGTGACGGTGATCGCCGCGCTGCTGGGCGGCGCCCTGCTCGGAGTGGTCGGCGCACTGCTGGCGATCCCGACCGCCGCCGCGATCCTGCTGATCATCCGCGAAGTCTGGGTCCGCAAGGCCGACGCCTCCTGAACCCGCGGGTCAGCCTCGGCCGGGCCGCTCGGTCACGTCCCCGAGGCTGACCCGGCCGGGGCTGACCTGGCTCACCTCGCTGGGGCTCACATCGCCGAGGCGTAGGCCTTCGCCCCGGACGGTGAGCAGGAACCGCGGGTGAGCGGGATCGTCCTCGAGCAGTTGCCGCAGCCGGCGGACGTGCGCGTCCAGCCGATCCCCCGACCGATCGAAGCTGTCACCGAACACCCGAGCCGCGATCTGCTGCCGCGTCACCACCTCCCCCTCCGCGGCGACCAGCAGCGTCATCAGCCGCAGCTGCAACGGAGACAACTGAAGCGGCGCCCCCATCCAGAAAGCCCGGAAGAGCCGGGGATGGATCTCCAGCGGACCCCACACCAGTGACCGGCTTCGCCCGGCTTTGATCATCAAGTCGCGCACAGTCAGCGCCACCTGAATGTCCGACTGCCCCAGCAGCGTCCAGCGTCGCAGTACCGGGTGCCCGGCGTCCTCCAGGCTGAGCTCGGCGGCGCCCGCCTGGATCCGCAGAATTCCCTCGACGTCGCAGTCGGCGAGCCGGTCCGCGTGCTCCGGCGTCACGGCCAGCAGCGGCAGCAGATCGACGAACCCGAGCGTCTCGATCAGCCCGAGGGCGGCTTCCGGTTTCTCGTGCAGCACGATCAACCGGATTCGGTTGTGGTTCTTCCACGAGCCTTCACTCTGAGATCGGCGCACCTCGGTACCCCCAGCGCCAGGTCGACAATTCTCTTCCCCACCTTGCTCAGCACACGCTATGTCTCGGCTGGATCACAATCCACCCTCTGCGTGTCGGTTCCGGTGCGGACAGTGTCGCGAACCCGTCGGGCGGCGTCGGCGACTTGTCGGGTTCCGGCGCCTGCCAGTCGCTCGGTGCCGGTATCGACCGCTTCCCCGGCGCGGCCGCCTCTACCAGCGTGTGCCTCTATCTGGTCAGCGGTGAAAGGGGTGGGGTATGACCGCCGTGCGATGGTTCCGGATGTCGGTGGGAGTAGTGGTGGGGGCACTGCTGCTCAGCACAGTGGGCGGTGACGGGTGGCCCGTCCTGCCCGCGCCTCAGGCGGCGTACGCCGCGGTCGCCGTCGCGCTGGAAGCGCCCGCGACCCGGCACAGCGACGGCGCGGAACTGGCCTGGAGCCGGTACGTCGCCGACACCAGCGCGCCCTTCACCGGGTACCAGGTGCACCGGTCGGCAACGGCAGGTTTCGCCCCGTCGGCGGCGACCCTGCTCACGACGATCGGCGACCTCGGCACCACCCGGTACCGCGACACCACCGCCAAACCCGCCACAGCCTTCTCGTACAAGGTCGTGGTGGGCTCGCTGGCGTCCGGCGAGCAGCGCGTGACCCTGCCCGTCGCCGGCCGTACCGACAAGACCCTGTCGGGGGAAGCCTCGTACGTCGCGCAGGACACCACCACACCGGCGGCCTGCTACAACGACTACAACTACGGCAGCGCGACCTGGCTGCGGACGGGCCCTGCCACCAACGGCGTGGTTCACCGGCCGGTACTCCGCTTCGACCTCCGCGACATCCCGCCGACAGCGACCGTCAGCAGCGCGACGCTGGCGCTCACGTACGCCGCCACCACCTCCACCGTCGGCCAGGTGAACGTCCATCGGCTCAAGCAGCCCTGGACCGAAGGCACCGGCACGGGCCAGTGCAACGGCACCGGCGTGACCTGGAACGAGACGCAGAGCGGCGTGAAGTGGGCCGCCGGCGGCAGCGCCTACGACACCGCCATCGGCGGATCCGTGGCGGCCAAGTCCCGCTCGGCCACCGGCGCGGACAACATCGCGGTCACGTCGCTGGTGCAGAAGTGGGTCTCCGGTACGCCGAACCACGGGCTCATGCTGAAGACCGCCTCCGAGACCCTCCCCACAGTCCAGGCGTACTTCGACTACCGCAGCGAGGACCACTCCGTCGCGGCCGAGCGGCCCAGGCTGCTGGTGAGCTACACCGACGGCACCACCGCCCGGGCCCCGCGTGCGGTGGTGTCCGAGCCGGCTGCCGGCCAACTGGTCGCGGGCACCGCGGCGGTCCTCAGCGCCGCGGCCGGAGACGACCGCAGGGTCGACAAGGTGGAGTTCCTCGTCGACGGTGCCGTGGTCGCGACCGACACGGCCGCCCCCTGGACGGTCACCTGGAACTCGACCACGGCAGCGGCCGGCAACCACACCGTCAGCGTCCGGGCGACCGACGACGCCGGCAACGTGACCACCTCGGCCGGCAGCAGCATCCTGGTCGACAACTCGGCGTCGCCATCGGCTGCGACGGTGACCTCCCCCGGAACCGGCGCCACGGTCAGCGGCACGGTCACCGTGGGCGCTTCGGCCACCGATGACGTCGGCGTGACGAAGGTGGAGTTCCTGTTCGACGACCAGGTCTTCTCCACCGACACCGTCGCCCCCTGGTCGGCGAGTTGGAACACGCTGGACACGCTGACCCCGGCGTACGACGGCTCGCACTCCCTCAAGATCCGTGCGTACGACGCGGGCGGCCGGGTGCGGGAGTCGACCGCGGTCGGCGTCACCGTGGCGAACACCGCCGGTACGGCGTACCAGGCGGCGTACGACCTGAACGTGCTGGGCAACGGCGACGACGCGTTCGCCATTCCGCCGACGCTGCTGTCCAACGAGTTGGCCGCGTCGGTGGATCCGGGCACCGGGACCAGCGGCACCAAGGACCTCGCCAGCGCTCCGGTGGACAGCACCCTGGCTTACCAGGGCACCGTGCAGACCGAGTCGGCCAACGGCGCGGACATCATCGACGAGGTCCCGCCGCCGCCGGACATGGTGTCGGCCAACGCGTTCCAAGCCGATGTCACCGTCACCAACAACAGCACCGTGACGTGGCGGAACACCGGCACCACGGACCTCGCGCTCTGGTACCGCTGGTACACCAACGACGGTGTGGTCCTGTTCGAAGGGCCGGGCACCGACTACTTCCCGCAGACCGTGCAACCCGGACAGAGCAAGCGCATCCCGGTGACGGTGGAGCCACCGGCGGTACCGCTCGGCATCGACCTGACCCAGGTCCGGCTGCGGTTCGACATCTACGACCGCAACGCCACCACGCTGAACAAGTGGTACGCCGGCCGCGGCAACAAGCCGGTCGACAACCCGGTGATCGTGGAGAAGCGGCTCGAAGGCGCGCTCGGGCTGGAGAAGTACTGGCAGTACGAGGGTGAACCGGGCGGCGCCGGCCTCAACGTGATGACGAATGTGGCCAACGGCAACATGCTCTGGCGGTGGTCCCCGTTCTACGCGCCGGGCCGAGGGCTGGCCACCATGCTGGACCTGACCTACAACTCGCTGGAGGACCACTCCGAGTCGCCCGCCGGCAACAACGTCTCGTTGTCCATCTCCGGCCTGACCCGCTGGGGCTACGGCCTGGACATCCACCCGAACAAGGCCGACGAGGTGACCGGCAAGTCCCGCAAGTACGTCGTACTGACCGACGGGGACGGCACCACGCACCAGTTCACCGGCACCACCAACCCCGACGGCACGACGACCTGGACCGAACCCGCGGGGGTCAACCTGTACCTGCGGTCCACCACCGACCCGGTCAAGCACTGGGCGCTGACCCGGCCGGACAACGTCACCTTCTGGTTCGACACCGACGGCTATCCGACCTACGTCACCGACCGGAACGGCAACCAGTTGCGGTTCGAGTTGCAGGACACCGCACCGGGTGAGGACCCGGGCGGCCCGAAGCGCCGGATCGTGAAGGTGCACGACGCGGCCGGCCGTTTCTTCGAGATCGACTACTTCAGCAAGGCCGAGGCCAAGAAGGCGCACGTCCGCGGCAAGATCCAGCGGATCTACGACCACTCCCGGTCCGCGCTGGACTTCGAGTACTACGACGACGGCAACCTGCTGCGGATCGTGCAGCGCGGTGGCACCCAGGCCAACGGGGCCCCGCTGGCCGACCGGTCGGTGGTGTTCACCTACACCGTGCCCAACGGCACCGGCCCGGCCATCGCCGACCCGGCCGCCCGGGTGAACCCGGATCCGCACACGCCCAGCCAGTCCACCCGGCTGTTCAGCATCCGCGACCCGCGGGGCGCGGAGACGACCTTCGCGTACTACGGCCCGTCGGAAGGCGCGCTGCTGCGGTGGAAGCTCAAGAGCCGGACGAACCGGTCAGGCAAGACCACGACCTTCGCCTACAACCTCACCAGCCGGGTGACCACGGTGAACGCACCGCTGGCCCGGGACACCGACTACACCTACGACACGCTGGGGCGGCCGACCAAGATCACCAACCCGAACGAGGAGGCCACCTCGCTCAGTTGGACGACGGACCACAAGGTCGCGCAGGTGACCGAACCGACCGGCGCCTACGAGGCCTTCACCTACGACGCGAACGGCTACCTGCGGACCAAGCGCGACCAGGTCGGCGCGGTGACCACGCTCGAGTACGAGTACCGAAAGCTCGACACGAGAGACGCGGCCGGGCACTGGGGTCTGCTGACCAAGCACCTGCCGGCCAAGGGCAGCACCCACCAGACCACCTGGACGAACGACGCCGCCGGCAACCCGGCCGTGATGCGTGACCCGGCGGGCTTCGAGACGCGCTACACCTGGAACCTGGCCGGCTCGTCCGCGCCCGGCACGGTGGCGCGGGTAGACCGGCCGCGCGGTGGACCGGTCAATTACGGCTACGACCCGTCCGGCCAGCCAACCAGGATCGACGAGGCAGGCCTGCGGATCACCACCCTCGGCTATGACGCCGATGGGCAGTTGCGGTGGGTCCAGGACCCGAACCACCAAAGCGCGACCGGCACCGACGACCGGGCCTACCGGACGTACTTCGACTACGACGCCTTCCACCGGATGGGCCGGCAGAGCGCGCCGAAGTCCACCACGCTGGACCGCGGCCGGTTGATCTGGTCCTCGGCCACCTTCGACCCGAACGACAACATCACCCGCCAGGTCGAACCGCACTTCGGCGGCTTCACCGACGACGACGAGAACGCGGAATCCCGGACCGGCTCGTACGACGCGATGGACCGGCTGCTGACGCAGGCGAACCCGGACAAGAGCGTCGACCCGCTGGGCGAGCGCTCGGAGTACCGGTACGACGACGCGGGCCGGCTGATCGAGCAGACCAAGCCCAAGGGAGTGCTGACCGCGGAGGCAACCGACCCGCTCGACCACAGCACGCAGTACGCCTATGACGTGCTGGATCGGGTGATCAAGCAGACGGAGACCGGCAAGACGGCGGACGCGCCACGGGCGACCTGGCTGTGTTACGACCTGGCCGGCGACCTGCGCTCGGTCACCTCGCCGCGGGCGAACCTGACCAGCCTGACCTGCCCGGCAGCCGCCACCCAGGCGTTCACCACCCGCTACGCCTATGACGCCGCCCACCGGCCCACCTCCCAGACCGATCCGCTGGGTCACGCGAACCTCACGGCGTACGACCTGCACGGCAACGTCACCGTGCGCGAGGCCGACATCGAGAGCGGCCGAGTGAACAAGACGGTCACCGGCTACGACGTCCGGGACCTGCCGGTGCGGGCGGACCAGAACCTGGACGCCGCCAACGGCAAGACGGTCACCTCGCTGATCTTCTACGACGCCAACCGGAACAAGACCAAGACCGTGCCGCCGCGGGCCTTCGACGCGGCCGGACGGCCGGCGACGTACACGGAGGCCACCTTCACCGAGTACGTGACGGTCAACAACTACGACCCGGTGGACCGGCTGATCCGGACCACCCAGCCGGTCAGCACCGCGGAACCGGAGAAGCAGTACCTACACCGGTCCTACGACGCCAACGGCAACCTGGCCTGGACGTCGTTCCCGGTCACCGCCGCCGATCCCGCATCCGTCGGCGACACGGCGAAGACCAAGATGACGTACTTCGACCCGGGCTGGATCCGATCGACCAAGAAGCCGACCGACCCGCTGGAGGTCTTCGACTACTTCGCCCAGGGCTGGCAGCAGCTCAAGACACCGGAGAAGAAGAGCCAGCCGGGCACTCCCGATCCCGAGCGGGAGATGCGCTGGGACTACTTCCTCGACGGCACGCTGAAGACCCGGACGGACCGTGACGGCAACGACAGCACCTACAGCTACGACGCCGGCAACAACGTCCTGCGGGCGGTCGACGCCTCCGGCGTGACGGACGCCAACGACCTGCCGATCGAGACGGTGGCGACCTGGACCGGGTTCGACCAGCCGGAGAAGGTCAAGCACCGCAAGGAAAACGCGACCAGCTGGAAGTTCAGCCAGTACAGCTACGACCTGAACGGCAACGTGTCCGAGCGGCTGGAGAACGGTGAGGAGTCCACCTCCACCGGAGCCGAGACCAAGCGGCCCCGCCGGCACGTGCTGAGCTACGACGGCGCCGACTGGCTCACCGACCAGCGTGATCTCGGCACCGACGACAACTGCAAGGACGACCAGCGCATCGTCAACGACTACTGGTTCACCGGCTGGGAGAAGCAGCGCGACATCTTCCGCGCCAAGACCGGCTGCACCGCCGACGTGTCCACCTGGAAGCAGCGGCAGCGCACCACCTGGAAGCACTTCGACAACGGCAAGCTGGCCGATCTCCAGACCCGGGCCTACCAGGACGACGGTTCGAGCCGGGTGACCGAGTCGCACGACGTCGGATACTTCGAAGGCACCCGGTACGAGAACGGCAACCGCACCACCGACCGCTTCATCCTGGAACGGGCCGAGGGCAAGACCGGCGTCACCACCTGCGTCGGCACCACCCCGTGCCTGCAGGACTGGGACTACGACCCCCGCGGCAAGGTGGTCAAGCACCAGAAGAAGGAAGGCAACGTCGCGCGGTACACGCTCGACCAGCCGGCCATGCTCGTCACCGACACCACCATTCGCGGTGGCAACGTGACGACCGAGTCCGACGACGGCGACACGGTCAGCAAGTACTACGAATCCAACCAGATCAAGAAGTTGCAGGTCGGCGGCAGCCCGCAGACGGCGGACTACCGCTACGACGACTACGGGAACATGGACTGCGTCACCCTCGGCCCCCAGGCGAGTTGCCCCAACGGCGGCGCGTCGATGATCACCGATTACAGCTACGACCCGCTGAACCGGCTGAGCAGCCAGCGCCAGTACGGCGGCGGCTCGGTGACCGACTCGGCCGAGTACACCTACGACGCCCTCGACCGGATCACCCGGGAGAAGGAAGCCCACACCGGCGACGCCGCCAACTCCCGGACCACGGACTTCTCCTTCGAGGGCCTGACCAACAACGTCACCGAGGAGAAGCAGACCGGCGGCACGAATCCGAAGACGAAGACGTTCTCCTACGACGCCTTCGGCCACCGGATCTCGATGACCGACACGGTGAACGGCTCCACCCAGACAGACACGTTCACCTACTCCCACGACGTCCACGGCTCGGTCAGCCAGCTGATCGGCGACGCCGGGCAGGTCAAGGCGTCGTACGGCTACGACGCCTACGGCGGCCAGGACTCGACCGACGACGACGCGCAGGGGCTGACCACCGGAGACCTGAACGACAAGGCGCCGCTCAACCCGTACCGGTACACGGGCAAACGGCTGGACTCCGGCTCGGCGACAGCCACCAAGGCGGCCACCAGCCTCGACATGGGCGCCCGCCGGTACGGCGTGGACACCGGCCGCTTCCTGCAGACCGACATGTTCGCCAACGCCCTGGGCGATCTGAAGCTGACCCTCGACCCGCTGAGCGGCAACCGATACGGCCTGGCGGCAGGCAACCCGGTCAGCTTCGTCGAGGTCGACGGACACATGCTGATGGCCGACGGCGGCGGAGGCGGCTCGACCACGCCCACCCCGACGAGCGACACGCCGACCATCAGCCCGGCCGACAGCGATGTGCCGACGGAGAAGCAGCGGCCCGAGTACCCCGCGGGTGAGTGGGAGAAGTACACGAACCTGTCCGACTACGTGCTCGGGCCGGCGATGGCCGGGCCGGACGAGGTCGGCGGCTGGGGCAGCCGGGCCGGGCGCTGGATGAACCACAAGTGGTCGTGGATGCGCTCGCTGGGCGGAAAGTACAACTCCTCCCTCAGCCACAACGACATGATGCGCGATCTGGGCCGGTGGGCCCGGACGCCGAAGGCCGCCTGGGCCGGCCGGGCGCTCGGCGTGGCCGGAGCGGCTCTGAGCTTCGGCAAGCACCTGGCCGAGGGCGACCGGGCCGTGTCCGCCGGGGTGAAGACCGGGATCGAGGTCGGCGGTGCGTTGGCCGGCGCGAAGGCCGGGGCCCTGGTCGGAGCCGGCATCGGTTCGATCATCCCCGGTGCGGGTACGGCGGCAGGAGCGTTCATCGGCGGCGTGGTCGGTGCCGGGATCGGGGCGTTCGGCGCCGGCAAGTTGCTCGACACAGGGTTCGGTGATGCCGTCGAATCGGTGTCCGACACGGTGCAGGATGTCGGCGGCGACCTGCTCGAGGGCGCGGGAGATGCGATCGGAGGGTTGTTCGACTGAGACCGATCACCCAAGGTAGTGGCAGCTGAACACCGGACCAGGAGGCTGGGGATGGACAACGGCACCGTCGACGTCGGACTGCTCGTCGTGATCGTCCTGCTCGGCCTCCTGGTCCTGGGTGCGCTCTACCTGATGCCCAAGCTGTGGCGTTCCAAGGCCGACATCCAGAAGGACGAGGCGACCGCTAAGTGGTGGCCGTTCGGCGAGGCCTTCCGGGCGGGCTTCGTGCGCTCCATCCCGGCCGCGGTGCTGGCCTGCCTGATGCTCGAACTGGGACTGATCGCCGGATTCTTCGAGCAGTACCTGACCGGGGACGGGAGCCGGTTCGCCAGCCGGCTCACCGTGTACTTCGGGACGGCGTTCGTGCTGATGTTGCTCGTCGACCTCAGCGTCACGCTGTTCAACCGGCCGAAGTTCATCGTGCCGCCGGACGCGCGGGACGAGCCCGGCGCACTCCGGCTGTGGTGGTCGGGCCGGAAGTACAAGAAGACCCGGGGCCGGCGCGCCAACTGACAGTGCCGCCTAGGCCAGGAAGGGCGTGAGGGCGGCGAGGAAGTCGTCGAGGCGTTCGGCATGAACCCAGTGGCCGGCCTCGGGAATCTCGGCGTACCGCGCCTGCGGGAAGTAGCCCTCGATGGTGGCCCGGTGGTCCTGCTGGACATAGTCGGACTTGCCGCCGTAGACGAAGAGCGTCGGGCCGGCGTACGAGCCGGTCGCGTCGTCCGGCCAGCCCGAGATGGCGGGCAGCGCGGCCTCGATGACCGGGAGGTTGGGCCGCCAGCGGGCGCCCTGGTCGTCGAGGATCAGGTTCTGCAGTAGGAACGCGCGGGTTCCGGGAGTCGGCACGGCTTTGACCAACTGGGCGTCGACGTCAGCACGCCGCTGCACCGCGGACAGATCGGCAGTGCGCATCGCCTGGGCGTACTCGACGAAGGCGGGCGGGTAGCCGACCGGTGCCGCATCGACGACGATCAGCCGCTCGACCACCTCGGGGTGCCGGAGCGCGGTCAGCATGGCCGTCTTGCCGCCCATCGAGTGACCGACGAGCGCGACCGGCCCGACACCGAGGGCGGTGATCGTCTCGGCGACGTCGTCCGCCATCTCGGGGTAGCTCATCGTCTCGGTGTGCGGCGAGGTGCCGTGGTTGCGCAGGTCGAACGCGAAGACCCGGTGGTCCGAGGCGAGCCGGCGGGCCGCGGTCATCCAGTTCCGGCTGGAGCCGAACAACCCGTGCATCACCACCACCGGCGTACCACTCTCGCCGTACGACGTGACCGGAAGCTTCATCGACAACCCCTAGAGATTCAGCACAGTGGACTCAGCGGCGGCGCTGCCAGCAGGCGGTGTGCCAGTGGCGCCGTTCGTCCAGGGACTGGCCGCCACCGATCGCCGCGAGCAGGCTCGGGTTCTCCGGCCAGACGACCAGGTGCGGCGTCGCCGGGAGGATCTGCTGGTCGCAGCCGGGACAGCGGTAGGACTTGCCCGCCGCGGACCCGCTCACCTGGCGCACGATCCAGTCGCCGTCCGAGCGGGACTCCCGGGACTGGTGACCACCGAGCAACGGCCGGTCGCTGACCGGCCGTGTGTGCTTCGAAGGTCTCTTCCGGGGCGACATGGCGGACCCAGCCTATCCGGGCCCCGAAGGCCACTCCGGCACCAGGTCGCCCCACTCGGCCAGAGCCGAGGTCAGCTGGCCGTACTCAACTGGAGGCCGTACTCCGGGCTGTGTTCTGCTGGTCGCGGAGTTCGCTGCCGACCTCGTGCATGTGGCCCAGGCCCATCCGGTACGACTCGATCACGCCGGTGTTCACGTACGGCATCCCGATCCGTTCGCAGTACGCCTGGACCATCGGCTGCGCGAAGCGGAGATTGGCGCGGGGCATGCTCGGGAACAGGTGGTGCTCGATCTGGTAGTTCAGACCGCCCATCATCCAGTCGGTGACGAGCCCGCCCTTCACGTTGCGGGACGTCAGCACCTGCTTCTCCAGGTGTCCCCAGTTGGTGTCGTTGTCGGGCATCTCCATGCCCTTGTGGTTGGGAGCGAAGACGCTGCCGAGGTGCAGCCCGAACAGCGCGTGGTGCAACGCGGCGAAGGCGATCGCCTTACCGGGCGACATGATCAGGAACAGGGCGCTGAAGTACAGGACGAGGTGGGCGGCGATCAGGCCGAGCTCGATCCGGGCCTCGCGGCGGCTCCGGCGGCCGGACAGGAACAGGACGCTGGAGACCTTCAGGTTCAGGCCTTCGAGGGTGAGCAGCGGGAAGAAGATCTTGGCCTGGTGCCGGGTGAGCCAGCCGTACAGGCCGGTGCGGCCCTCCGCCTGCTCCAGCGTCCAGACGAGTACGCCCTCGCCGACGTCGGGGTCCTTGTCGGTGTGGTTCGGGTTCGCGTGGTGGCGGTTGTGCTTGTCGTTCCACCAGCCGTAGCTCATCCCGCAGACCAGGTTGCCGTGCAGCATGCCGAGCACGTCATGGAGTTTGCGGGAGCTGCCGACCTGCTGGTGGCCGGCGTCGTGGCCGAAGAACGCGGCGCGGGTGGTGAGGATCGCGAGCGGGATGGTCAGCAGCAGTTGGAGCCACGAGTTGCCGAGCAGGATCACGCCGGCCCAGGTCGCCGCCAGCAGCACCACGTTGAGGGTGATGGCGATCACATAGGACGCAGTACGGCGCTCCAGCAGCCCTGCTTCCTTGACCTCGCGAAGCAACGGGGCGAAGTCGCTGCCCTTCCCGACTGGGCGTTTCTGGGTAGGGGCAAGGGCAATGGGCTACGCCATCGGTGTCCTCATCTCATCAGCGGTGGGGAGGCCAAGGCGTTCAGCCGCGGCCAGCGTAGTGCATCCCAGCCTCGTGCCCACAGCCCCGAAAAACATGAGAGCTACTACCCGATCAGGGCGGGGTGCGGGGTCCCCGGGGACAGTGGACCTAGCACCACTGAGCCCGGCCTGACTCTCCGTCATGATGGAGATTGCCGGACCGGCACCGGTCGCCGGCCTGGCAGCCACAGCTTCGAACGGGAGACACAGGATGACGATCACGCAACCGGGGGTGAGGGCGCCGCTGCGCTTCCCGCGGATTGCCCAGCCCTTCATCGCGCTGGGGCTGGCGATCCTGGCCGAGCTCGGCATCGCCTTCTTCGTGCTCAACGTGGTGTCCGTGCCGCTGATCGCGGTCTGGGTCGGCATCCCGATGCTGCTCGTCTTCGTCCCCTGCACCCGCTGGTTCGCGAACTGTCACCGGACGATCCTGTCCCGCTTCATCGGCGAGCCGATCCAGCGGCCGTACAAGAAGCCGCCGATGCCGGGCATCCTGATGTGGCTGCGGACGACACTGACCGATCCGGCCACCTGGCGGGACATCGTCTGGCTGATCGTCAACGCGGTGATCGGCTTCACCCTGACGCTGCTGTCGGCCGTGCTGTTCCTGGCCTGTGCGTTCTACCTGGTCTACCCGCTGCTGGTCGGCGTCACGCCGGCCGGGGTGTTCGACCGGCCGTTCGGCGGGCTGGTCACACTGAGCTTCTGGCAGAGCTTCCTGATGATGCCGTTCGGGCTGCTCGCGCTGCTGATCTGGTACGGCGCCGGCGAGCGCCTGCTCCGGGCGGACGCCTACCTGGCCAAGTCGCTGCTCGGCCCGACCGAGAGCGCCAAGCTGGCGATCCGGGTCCGCGAACTGGCCGAGTCCCGCGCCGAGACCGTCGACACCCAGGCGGCCGAACTGCGCCGGATCGAGCGCGACCTGCACGACGGCGCCCAGGCCCGGCTGGCCGCGCTGAGCATGAACCTCGGGATGGCCGAGGAGATGGTCAACCGCGACCCGGCCCAGGCCGCGGCGCTGCTCACCGAGGCTCGCGAGTCCGCCAGCACCGCGCTGTCGGAACTGCGCGACCTGGTCCGCGGGATCCACCCGCCGGTGCTGGCCGACCGCGGGCTGGAAGGTGCGGTCAAGGCGCTCGCGATGAGCCTGCCGTTCAAGGTGGACGTGTCGATCGACCTGCCTGGGCGACCGCCCGCGCCGGTGGAGTCGGCGGCGTACTTCGCGGTGGCCGAGGCGCTGGCGAACGTGCTCAAGCACGCGGCGGCGACCACGGCCTGGGTCCAGCTCACCCATGAACAGGAGCGGCTGCACATCCTCGTCGGCGACGACGGAGTCGGTGGGGCGACGGTGCGACCCGGTGGCGGTCTGTACGGTATCGAACGGCGGCTGGCCGCCTTCGACGGTACGTTGACCGTGGCCAGCCCGACCGGCGGACCGACCACCGTGATCATGGAGTTGCCTTGCGAGTCGTCATCGCTGAAGATCACGCCCTCCTCCGGGACGGCCTGATCCGGTTGCTGGAAGCCCACGACTTCGACGTCGTGGAAGCCGTCGACAACGGTCCCCGGCTGGTCCCGGCGCTCGTCGAACACCGGCCGGACGTGGCCGTCGTCGACGTCCGGCTGCCTCCCACCTTCACCGACGAGGGCCTGAAGGCGGCGATCGAGGCCCGCCGCCAGGTCCCCGGACTGCCGATCCTGGTGCTGTCGCAGTACGTCGAACAGCTCTACGCCCGCGAACTCCTCACCGGCGGCGGTGGAGCCGTCGGCTACCTGCTCAAGGACCGGGTGTCGAACGTCGCCGACTTTCTCGACTCGATCCGCCGGGTCGCCGCCGGCGGCACCGCGATGGACCCGGACGTGATCGGCCAACTGCTGGCCCGCAACACGCGGGACGAACCGATCGGCCGGCTGACGCCGCGCGAGTCCGAAGTACTGGGTCTGATGGCTGAGGGCCGCTCGAACGCCGCCATCGCCGGCGCGCTGTTCGTCACCGAGAAGGCGGTCAGCAAGCACACCAACAACATCTTCTCCAAGCTCGACCTGCCACCGTCGGAGGACGACAACCGCCGGGTGATGGCGGTGCTGACCTACCTCTCCTCCCGCTGACGCGCCTCTGTCCCGCTGACCCGAGGGCTTGCCAAGCCGGTCGCTGCGCGTGACCATCAGGTCAGGTGCACGGCGGTTGACACCCGTCCGCAGGCCAGAGGAGTGAAACGGCCAGAGGAGTGAGTCAGATGGCCGATATCGTGCAGTCGGAGAACAATTACCCGCTCGGCGTCAGCCGTCCCGACCTGGTGGTCCAGGACCTGCCGACGCCGGAGGAAGTCTTCAAGGTCAGGCGGCTCGGTCCGCGCGAGCTGATCCAGTTCGCGATCGGTCCGAGCCTGATCGCCCTCGGGATCTCCATCGGCAGTGGCGAATGGCTGCTCGGCCCGCTCAGCGTGGGTCAGTACGGGTTCGTCGGCGTCGGCTGGATCATCACCGTGTCCGCGCTGCTGCAGACGTTCTACAACGTCGAGTGCGCGCGGTACGTCGTGGCCACCGGCGAGGTCCCCGTGGTCGGGTGGGGTCGCGTCCCGCCGGGCTGGTTCTTCTGGGTACCGGCCTCGGTCTTCCTCGTCATCTTCGCGTTCATCGCCGGCGGCTGGGCGGCCTCGGCCGGACAGGGGGTCTACGCCCTGGTCCACGGCGAGGTCGCCGGCAGCGCCAACGCCGAGGAGGCCAGGATCTACGCGATCCTGCTGCTGGTGGTGGTGTTCGCGATCACCGCGGCGGCGCGGCGGATCAGCCGTGCGCTGGAGCTCGCGAACTGGATGATGGTCAGCGGGATCCTCCTCTTGCTGCTGGTACTCGACCTCGCCATCGTCCCCGGCCGGATCTGGTGGGACGGGATCAGCGGGTTCTTCACCCCGGCCGCACCACCGGACGGGATCTCGGCGACCCAACTGGGTGCGCTCGCGGGCTTCACCGCACTCGCCTCGGGACTGAACTGGTACGTCCTCGGCCACTACCGGGACAAGGGCTACGGCATGGGCCACCGGGCCGGCTACCTGTCCGGCATGCGGGGCGAGCGCAAGCAGGTGCTCGCCAGTGGCGTCACCTTCCCCGATGACGAGAAGAACCGCGGGCTGTGGAAGCGCTGGTACCGGCTCCTGCTGACCGACATGTGGGGCGTCTTCTTCGTCGGCGCGATGCTCGGCATGCTGCTGCCGACGATCCTGATGACGCGAGCCGTCGAGATCCGTGGCGAAGGCCCCACCCAGGCCAACGTGCCGACGTTCGTCGCCGACGTGCTGAAGGGCGAGTACGGCAGCTTCGTGTTCTATGTCGTCTTGTTGATGGGGGTCCTGATCCTCTTCAGCACCCAGCTCGGCATCTTCGAGGCGATGGTCCGGGTCACCACGGACGCCTCGCACGCGAACAGTTCCAAACTGCGGCAGCGGATCGAAGGCGATCCACGGAAGTTCTACTACCCGTTCATGCTCGTGCTGCTGGTGGCGATCTCGGTCATCATCCACCTGGCCTTGCCGGTCGGGCTGGTCCAGTGGTCGGCGAACATGTCCAACCTGGGCGCACTGATCTACCCGTTCCTGCTGATGTACCTGAACAGCAAGCTGCCCAGACCGGCGCGCCCCCACTGGTGGCACTACGTCATCCTGGTCCTGAACTTCATCTTCTTCGGGTTCTTCTTCGTCAACTTCATCGCCGACTTCGTCGGAGACCCGCTCGTCACGTTCTGACGAGCGGCTCCTCCGGGTGATGTAGAGATCGGGTGCCCGGCTTCGTCCATCAGTGAATGCGCCAAGCTGGGCGCAGCCGATGGATAGGAGAGGCAACGATGACGAAGTTCCTGCTGATCGTCGACTACAGCGAGGGCGTGATCGCCACACCGATGACCGAGTGGGCGCCTGAGGACATCAAGGCGCACATGGACTACTACGGCGCGCTGCGGGAGGAACTGCTGGCCAGCGGCGAACTGGTCGACCAGCAGTCGCTCACCTGGCCGGAGCAAGCCAAGGTGGTGACGTCGAACGGGGTGAACGCTCCGGTGGTGACCGACGGGCCGTTCCTTGAGTCCAAGGAGATGCTGGCCGGATATCAGTTGGTGGATGTGGAGTCCGAGGCGCGGGCGATCGAGATCGCGGGCAAGATCTCGCAGGTGCCGGGGCCGGGTGGAGTACCGCTCGAGCAGCCGATCGGCGTACGGCGGGTCATGGGCGACGCCGATTTCGAGGAGTTCAACCCGCTCGGGTGAATTTCTGCTCTGTCGCCGGCATGGTTCTGGGGCTACATTCCGATCAGGGTCCAGAAACGGGGGGAACCATGCCGACCTTTGCCGGAATCGACCATCTGAGTCTGTCGGTGACCGACCTCGATCGCAGTCAGCGCTTCTACACCGACGTGCTCGACTTCATCCCGGTGCTGGATTTCGGGTCCGCCCGGTCACTGTTCCATCGACGTACCAGGTTCTTCCTGGCGCTGGTCCGGCACGAGGGCGGCAACGGGACACCGTTCACCGAACTGGCCACCGGGCTGGACCATGTCGGGCTGGTGGCCGCGGATCTGGACGAACTGATCGCCTGGGAACAGCGGTTCGAGGCGCTGGGAGTCGTCTACACCCCGATCCGGGAGATGGAGTTCGGCCATCACCTGAACTTCCGGGACCCGGACAACATCCCACTGGAGTTCACGATCTCGAACGAGACGATGCTCGGCTGGATGGACGAACTCGCCGAGCGGGAGTTCACCCCGGAGGAGATCCAGGCCAGGGTCGCCGAGTACCTCGCCTCCCGCGAGGGCGGCGTTCCCGCCTGAGGCAACCCCGACCCTTCGATCAGCGAGAACCGGGAACTGCTGAATCCGATCACACCCTGGTTGGCGCACGCACTGTAGAGCGGGCTGGCCGTCACAGGCGGATTCGGCGGAGGAACTCGCGGGTGCGGGGTTCTGCCGGGTTCTCCAGGACCTGGGCCGGTGGGCCGATCTCGAGAGGGCGGCCCTGGTCCAGGAAGCACACCTTGTCTGCCACTGAGCGGGCGAAGGACATTTCGTGGGTGCAGATGAGCATGGTCATGCCGTCGGACTTGAGGTCGGTGAGGAGGTCCAGGACCTCGCCGACCAGTTCGGGGTCGAGGGCGGAGGTGACCTCGTCCAGGAGCATCAGCTTTGGTGAGTTGACCAGGGCTCGGGCGATCGCGGCGCGTTGTTGCTGGCCGCCGGAGAGTTCGTCTGGTTTGGCGGTTGCCTTCGCCGCCAAACCGACCCGGTCCAGCATCTCCAGGGCTCGGGCGCGCGCGACGTCCCGGCGTACGCCATGGACGCGGATCGGGGCGAGGGTGACGTTGTCCAGGACCGAGAGGTGCGGGAAGAGGTTGTAAGCCTGGAAGACGATGCCGATGCCGGAGCGGACCTGGTCGGTGTTGATTCGGGGGTCGGTGATGTCGGTGCCGTCGAGTTCGATCACGCCGTCGTCGACCGTCTCCAGCAGATTGACGCAGCGCAGCAGGGTGGACTTGCCGGAGCCGGAGGCACCGATCAGTACGACGCACTCCCCCGGCTCCACCTCCAGGCTGAAGCCGTCGAGGACGAGGTTGTCGCCGAACGACTTCCGTACGTCGCGGATTGACAGCAGGCTCACACCACACCTCCCCCAGCGCCGTACCAGCCCTGCCGGCGCGCGACCCAGTCGGTCAAGCGCGTCAGCGGGATGGTCAGTGCGACGAACAGCAACCCGGCGACGACGTACGGGGTGAAGTTGAAGTCCTCCGCCGTCTCCAGTTGCGCGGCACGGATCGCGTCGATGACACCGAGTACTGCGATCAACCCCGAGTCCTTCTGCAGCGAGACGAAGTCGTTCAGCAGCGGCGGGAGCACGCGCCGGACGGCCTGAGGCAGTACGACGAAGCGCAGCGTCTGCTGGTGCGACAGGCCGAGGGAGCGGGCGGCGGCTCGCTGGGACGGGTGGACCGACTCGATCCCGGCGCGGAAGACCTCGGCGACGTACGACGAGTAGGTGAGCACCAGCGCGGCGCCTCCCCAGATCACCGCCTGGTTCGGCAGGCCGCGCAGTTGCAGCGCCGGTACGCCGAAGCCGAGGAGGAAGATCACCAGCAGCAGCGGGAGACCGCGGAAGATGTCGGTGTAGGCGGCGGCGAAGACGCGGAGCGGGAAGAAGATCGGGCCGCGGAGGGTGCGGAGGATCGCGAGGGTGAGGCCGAAGAGGACGATCAGCACGGCGCAGATCAGCATCACCCGGATGTTCAGCCAGAGGCCTTGGGCAACGACCGGCAGCGCCTCCCAGCCGCGTTCCACGTCGAAGAACGTCTCCCGCACCCGCGGCCAGCCCGGCGTCGACCCGACGCCGACGACGACCAGGACAAGCAGCACGACGGTGCTGATCGCCGCGATCACACCTGAGCGGACAGCCCGCCGCCGCCGGTAAGCCAACCGCTCAACCTGCAACCCCGAGGGCACCCAAGCCCCCGCGCCTTCCGTCGGCCCGCGGTCCGGCGCCGCGCCGCCCGGCCCAGCACCGCGCGACCCCGCACCCCGCGCCGGCCCGCCGTCCGGCGCCGAGCCGCCCGATCCTGCGTTGCTCACGAGAGTTCCGGGGCGCCTTCGGCGGTGAGGTATTGCTTCTGGAGGTTGGCCAGCGTGCCGTCGGCGCGGAGGGCGTCGACCGCCTGCGACACGCACGGCGTCAGCTTCGAGCCCTTCTCCAGCACGAACCCGAACTGCTCGGCCGACCCGGTCGCGGGCAACTGACCGACGATCTTCCCGCCGTCGAGTTGCGCAGCGGTCATGTAGAACCCGGTCGGCAGATCCACCACGATCCCGTCGATCTGCTTGTTCTTCAGCGCCTGCACGGCCAGGTCGTTGGTGTCGAACACCGCCGGCGTCTGCTTCGGCTTGATCACGTCCCGCAGCGCGGTGTAGCTCGTCGTCCCGACCTGCGCGCCCAGCTTGGCGTCGGCGAGATCGGCGACGGACGTGACCGCGGCGATCTTGCTCCCGGCGGTGGTGATCACCGTCTGCCGGACGTCGTAGTACCCGGTGGAGAAGTCGACGGCCTTGCGCCGGTCCTCCGAGATCGACACCTGGTTCACGTCCAGGTCGAACTTCTTCGGCCCGGGCGCGAAGGCGGTGTTGAACTGCACCGTCTGCCACGCCACCTCGTCCTTGCCGAACCCGAGCTTCTCGGCGACCGCGTAGGTGACGGCCGACTCGTATCCCTTGCCGTTGGTCGGGTCGTTCCCGGAGAACCACGGCTCGTACGCCGGCTTGTCGGTGCCGACCGAGAACTTGCCGGCCGTCTTCAACGCCAGTTTGTCCTTGCTACAGGCATCGGCCGAGGACGGCGACGCCGCAGTACCGGCGCTCTCGTCCTCGGGCGCGCACCCGACAACCCCGACAACAGCAACCACAGCCATCAAAGCCAACGCTGAACGAGCAGTCATGACAGAAGCCTAAACCGGTACTGCGTCGGGCTGTGGCTTGTGTGGGCGCGGAAGCGAGTCGAGAAGTAGAGCGGGTTGGGGTATCCGACCTCGCTGGCTATCGAGGCGATCGGTCGGGTGGTGAGCTCCAGGAGCCGGCACGCGGCGTCGAGGCGGCGGCGTTCGACGAACTGCTGCGGGCTGACACCCAACTGGGTGCGGAAGAGATGCGCGAAGCGGGAGACCGAGAGGGTGCTGACTCGGGCCAGGGTGGCGATGGAAAGGTCCCCGCGCAGGTTGCGGTCGATGTGCTCGATGGCGCGGAGCAGGCGGTCGTCGATCTGGGCGGCTTTGGAGTTCTGGGTGTCGCACCACAGCAGGGCCGCTTCGAGGGCGTTGAAGCTGAGGAGTTCGCCTTGCGGCAGGACGCTGTCCTGGTGCCGGACCGCGTCCGACAGGGCCCGCGCGATCCGGTCCGCCGCGGTCGGGCTGGGGTGCAGCCGGAGGATGCCTTCGGCAACCGGCGGCCAGTCGAGGAGCGGCAACCAGTCCGTCCTGGGGTGGAAGTGCGCGAACAGGAAGTGCCAGCGCTCGGCCGCGGTGCCGTAGTCCTGGCGGGTGCCCGGCCGGATCAGGACCGTACTGCCCGGCTCGGCGATCAGGTCCTCGTTCTGCGTGCCGAGGCGACCTTCGCCGTCGAGGGTGTGGAAGAGGAGCCAGTCGGTCGTACCGCGGCGGCGGTAGGTGGCGTAGCCCGGGCCTTCGTCGAACTCGCCGGCCAGCAGCCGCCGTACAGTCGGGGTGAAGGAGTCCGGGGCAGCAGGATCTCGAAGGTTCACAGCTCGATAGACTATCCACACTCAGCGCCGCTCGACAGATCCTTGAAGCATGACCAGCACAGTTGCAGAGGTTTACGAGCGGGACGGGATCGTCCAGGTGCCGGAGCTGCTCAGTCAGGCTGAGGTGGACCAGATCAAGGCCGCCTACATGGCGCAGGTGGCCGCCGATCACTCCCTGGCGATCGATGACGGAGTACCGGCCGAGGACCCGCTGGCGCAGTACCCGCGGTTCGTCCATCCGCATCGGCGGACTGACGTGGAGGCCGGGCGGCTGGCTCTGGAGTTGATGCTCGACAGCCGGATCCTCGATGTCGTCACCACCCTGATCGGGCCGGCGCTGGGCGCTCAGTCGATGTTCTATTTCAAGCCGCCGGGTGCGCGCGGTCAGGCGCTGCACCAGGACAACACGTTCTTGCGCTCCCACCCGGAGACCTGCCTGGCCGCCTGGATCGCGATCGACGACGTGGACGCGGAGAATGGCGGTCTGGCGGTCGTCCCCGGCTCCCACCGGGTCGAACTCGTGTGCCCCGAGCCTGCCGACCTGACCGAGTCGTTCACCAACGTCGAGGTTCCGGTGCCGGACGGGATGAGCAAGGTCCAGACCAGGATGCGCGCGGGTGATGTCCTGTTCTTCCACGGCAGCGTCGTACACGGCTCCCGCCCGAACACCAGCACCGACCGGTTCCGCCGCTCGCTGATCTTCCACTACATCCCAGAGGAGAGCACAGAGATCGCCTCCTTCTACAACCCACTGGTCCGCCCGGACCGGCGGACCACCGTCATCACCGAAGCCATCGGCGGCGGCCCCTGCGGCGACTACGCCAACGCCGAGCCCTGAGCCAATCGCGGCCTCGTCTGCCCCCCAGCGCCACCATCCGCAAAGTCTGGCTCGATCAGCCGGCGCGCCCGGGCTGCTCAGCGGTCTCGGGGGCCGGTTTCTGGGGAGCGGCCGGTGGATCCGCGGGCTGGATCGGGGCGGGACGAGCCAGTGGGCGGCGGGGTGATCGTGCGGGCGGGGGCGAGGCCGGCGCCGGTGATTCGTTGGAGGTCGAGCAGGCGCTGGTCGAGTCCTGCCTCCGCGGAAGGCTCGCGGGGGCTGGGCTGTGGGCCGCCGCGTTGGGCCTCTCGACGCATCGCGTCGCGGATCGCGTCGTCTACAGGTTCCTCCAGCGGCGGCAGTGCCGGGTCGCGTTGCCGTAGGGGCAAGGCTGTCGCGAGGAAGCGATCACGTTCGACAGGCGTCGGCGGACGGTTGCGCTCAGCAACGATCGCCTCCCGCGCACCCGGCGGGTACTGCAGGCTGCCGTCCGCGTTGCGGTGGTTCTCGAACAGCACTTGGCCGTCCCGGTCCACGACATAGATGTCGTCGACATACCCCTGGGACTCCAGCGCATGAGCCGCATCCGGTACGCCGCGATAGGCATGGTCGTGATGCGCGGGCTTCACCCATCGGCCGATACCGGTGTCATCCCGCGCCTGCTGGTAGCGATTCGCCACCCCGAGCAGACTGTTGGCGTCATCCGTGGCGACATAGACGACCGTGACCCGATAACCCGCATCACGGAAACCATCGGCCCACTGCCTCGCCGCGTCCTCCGACTGCATCGGCGCACTGGCCACAACGTCGTACCGCGTATCTCCCGTCCGCAGATGATCCAGGCAGCGGCGGCGCAGATCCGGCGGAAGACTCTCATCGACGATCTCGTTGCCCCGGATGCCATTGGCGCGCATGATCGCGTCGTACCGCGGATGCGCCGGAGGATCGTCGTCGAAGTCATATGACGCCGTGCGATCCGCATCGAGCGCAGCCTGGACAAGCTCCTGGATGGTCGTCTTGCCGGCAGCCGGTTGCCCACCGATAAGCACCACGACCGGCCGTACTCCGGCCGCCCGCTCGGGCAGTTCGGGCGGAGTGATCTGAGCCAGCCGCCGCGCGACGACCGCGTCGGCCTCGGCCGGCGACAGCGCCGGATCAGCCGACGTCATTCGCCGATCTCGGCCCGCAACCGCCGCAGCGTCTCCGGGTAGGTGCGAATCACTTCGTCCCGCTCCTCGGCCGACAGCGTGCCACGCCGCCGGAACTGCCCGTCGTAGAAGGCCAGCTTCGCCGCCAACTCGGCCCGGCGTTCCGGATCTGTCTCGGCGGAGACGAGGGAGTTGTAGCAGGACGCCACGCTCTGGATCAGGTTCCGGACCCGCTCCCGCTCGGTCCGCTCCTCATCACTCAGCGCCCCACCCGCACGGCCGCCAAGCGCCTCCGTGATGTGCTTGCCCGGCTCACCAGCGTTCGGCGCCTCACCGGCCGGCATTCCACCGTCCCGTACCTCGTCGTCAGGCATCGACGGCTCCCTCCGAGTGCGATGACGCTACTCGGCGAACGCTACCGCGACCCGAGGTCTCAGCTGGTGTAGTCGCGGAAGCCCCGGGAGGTCTTACGACCGAGGTACCCGGCCGTGACCAGGTGCTCCAGCAGCGGCGCCGGCGCGAACCCAGGCTCGCGGAACTCCAGGTACAGGGTGCGCTGGATGGCCAGCGACACGTCCAGACCGACCACGTCGAGGAGCTCGAACGGGCCCATCGGCAGGCGGCAGCCGAGCTTCATCGCGGCGTCGATGTCGTCCACCCCGGCGTAGTGCGCCTCGAGCATCCGGACCGCGTCGTTCAGGTAGGGGAAGAGCAGCGCGTTGACGATGAATCCGGCCCGGTCGCCGCACCGTACCGGGTGCTTGCCAGCGGCAACTGCCAGCGCTGCGACGCTGTCCGCGACCTCCGGTGAGGTGCTGACCGTGCTGACCACCTCGACCAGCTTCATCACCGGCGCGGGGTTGAAGAAGTGCAGGCCGACCACGTCCGCCGGCCGCTTGGTCGCCATCGCCAGGTCGATCACCGGCAGACTGGAGGTGGTGGTCGCCAGGATCGCGCCCGCCTTGCAGATCTCGTCGAACGTCTCGAACAGGGCCTGCTTGACGCTCAGTTCCTCGACCACGGCCTCGATCACCAGGTCGGCCGACGCGAGGTCGTCGAGCTTGGCGGTGCCGGTGATCCGGGTCAGCGCCGAGTCACGCTCCTCCGAGGAGAGCTTGCCGCGCTGGACACCCTTCTCCAGCGAGCGTTCGAGCGCCGCCCGGACCCGGTCGACCTTCTCGGTGCCGCGCGCCACGTACAGCACGTCGTACCCGGCCTTGGCGCAGACCTCGATGATGCCGACGGCCATCGTTCCCGAGCCGACGACGCCGACGCGGCTGATCGGGCGGATCGCCGCCGCGGCGCCGGAGGTCGAGGGCGTCAGGTCGTCGTCGACCACGACCGGTGAGTCCGGCGCCTCGTAGGTGTAGAAGCCGCGGCCGGTCTTGCGGCCGAGCAGTCCGGCGGTGACCATCTGCTTCAGGATCGGCGACGGCGCGTGCAGCCGGTTGCGGCCCTGCTTGTACATCGTGTCGAGGATCTCGTACGCCGTGTCGAGGCCGATCAGGTCCAGCAGCGCCAGCGGGCCCATCGGGTAGCCGCAGCCCAGCCGCATCGCCGCGTCCACGTCCTCGCGGGTGGCGTAGTGCGACTCGACCATCGAGACGGCGTGGTTCAGGTAGCCGAACAGCAGCGCGTTGGCGATGAAGCCGGCCCGGTCGGCCGCGACCACCGGCACCTTGTCCAGCCGGCGGGCCAGCGCGAGCACGTCCTCGACCACGTCCGGCTCGGTGACGACGGTCTTGATCACCTCGACGAACTCCTGCACCGGCGCCGGGTTGAAGAAGTGCATGCCGACCACGCGGCGGGGGCGCTGGGTGGCGACGGAGATCTCGGTGACCGAGAGCGAAGAGGTGTTGGTGGCCAGGATCGCGTCGTCGCGGACCACCTTGTCCAGCGCGGAGAAGATCTCCCGCTTCAACTCCAGCCGCTCGATCACGGCCTCGATCACCAGGTCGCAGTCGGCCAGCGACTCGATCTCGGTGGCGAAGGTGACCCGGTCGAACAGGGCCTGCTGGTCCTCGACCGACAGCTTGCCCCGCTTCACCGCGCGGTCGGTCGAGTGCTGGATGTGCCCGCGGCCGCGCGCGACCGCCTCCTCGTCGCGCTCCACGCCGACGACGCTCAGCCCGTGCCGGGCGAACACCTCCGCGATACCGGCACCCATCGTGCCGAGACCGACCACTCCGACCGTCTTCAGTTCGCGCGCCATGGCTCGAAGTGTGCCAGTCGCACCACTGGTCCGCACATGAGCTGTGTCACCACCGAGAACAACCTCACACCTCATCCACCACCAGCGGCGTCGCTTCCCACGCCTCCACCACCCGGTCAACCACCACCGCGCCAGCTAGCCCCAGCGCAACAGCCCTCGGCCGAACATCCCGTACTCCGAGCTCCCGCGCCGTCTCGGACCCGCTGGATCGCGGCGAGGCCCCGTGCGGTGTGCAGCACAATGCCGGCACGGATCACGTGCGGCGGGCCAGGACGTAGAACCAGCCGCCGATGGGGGTCTGGCCGCGTTGCCAGGCGAGGACGGTCCAGCCGCAGGCGGCGAGAAGTTCGCGGAGGGACTGCTCCTCCCAGAGGGTGAAGTGGCGTGGGAGGTCGAGGTGGCGGTTCGACCATTCGTCGCCCTCGCCCTCGCGGGTGGTGAAGGCGAGGAGCTGAGCGGCCTGGTGGGACTTCCGCAGTACGGTCGCCAGTTGGGCGGGGGTGAAGTGGACGAACACGGCGTCGGCGAAGACCAGGTCGTAGGGGCCGCCGAAGTCGTCGGTCAACGCGTTCAGCCGGTCGGCGTCGTGGCCGTCGGCGCGGATCATCTCGACGAAGGATCCGGCGGCGTCGGTACGGCGTACGCGGTGGCCGCGGCGCTCCAACTCCACCGCGTCCTCGCCGGTCCCGCTGCCCAGTTCGAGCACCGAGCCTCCGTCGCGCAGGTGGGCGTCGATCAGGTCGAACAACTCGATCATGTAGGCGTTCGGAGTGCGCCGCAGTGAGTCGCGGAACCGCTCGGCCGCCTGCTCATAGGACGCCAGAGTCACCTCGTTGGGACTGGGCTCGAGGCTCCAACCGTCGCCTTCGTGTTCGATCACGGCTGGGAGGGTGATCCCGAGGTCCAGCTCCGGCGCGACCACCACGACAGTCTCGCCACGATGCTGGTCGGCGATCTCGCGCACGACCGACTCCGCCTCGGCGTGGCTCAGCTCCGGTACGACGGTCAGCCGGACCCCGAGCTCCTCCGCCAGCCCCGCGGCCGGCTCTTCAGCGCCCGGGGTCGCGTAGACCTGCGCGACCCGCTCACCCGCCAAACGCTCCCGCGAGCCAGGCGGCAGCAGGACCAGACGGGCCGGGCACATCAGGTTCATGGCCGGACGTACTCCAGCGCCTGCTCCGCATACCCCGGCCAGGTCTCGGCGTGCTCGAGCGGGATCACCACCCACTCCTTCATCGGCCGACCCATGCCCGGGTCGAAGTGCTCCGCGCCGCTGAGCGCCAGCGCCTGCTCGCGCGGCTCCGGCGGCAGCTTGAACGTCATCGCGTCGCCATAGAGCCCGGCAAGCATCTTCTTCTCGATCTTCAGGCACGGCATCCCGAACATGCTGCCCTCGACCACCCCGGCCCCGGCCAGCCCGTCGGCCACCGCCTGGTACTCCGTCCGCGCCTGCAGGCTGATCTTCGGCTTCATCCACCCAGCCTCTCACCGCCACGCCGCCGGGCGCCATCATGCCCGGACCCCCGGTGCACTACGGTGCTTAGTCGTGCGCCTGGTGATTGCTCGTTGTTCAGTGGACTACTCCGGACGGCTGACTGCCCATCTTCCGATGGCGCCGCGGTTGTTGATGGTGAAGGCGGACGGGTCGGTGCTGATCCACGCCGACGGCGGGTCGTACAAGCCGCTCAACTGGATGTCGCCGCCGTGCAAGCTGACCGAGGGCGAGGACGTCTGGAGCGTCACGAACAAGGCCGGCGAGGAGCTGCGGATCACCTTCGAGGAGGTGCTCAGCGACTCGTCGTACGAGCTCGGCCTGGACCCCGGCCTGATCAAGGACGGCGTCGAGGCGCACCTGCAGGAGTTGCTGGCCGAGCACGTGCACACGTTCGGCGAGGGGTTCACCCTGGTCCGGCGCGAGTACCCGACCGCGATCGGCCCGGTCGACCTGCTCTGCCGCGACGCCGACGGCAGGCACGTCGCCGTCGAGATCAAGCGCCGCGGCGAGATCGACGGCGTCGAGCAACTGACCCGGTACGTCGAACTGCTGAACCGCGACCCGCTGCTGGCCCCGGTCCGCGGCATCTTCGCCGCCCAGTTGATCAAGCCCCAGGCCCACTTCCTCGCCACCGACCGCGGCCTCGAGTGCGTCACCGTCGACTACGACGCCCTCCGCGGAATGGAATCCGACGTACTCCGGCTGTTCTGACCAGCTTGCCCGAATTCGGGCAGAATGTTGGCATTGACCCCGCTTCCACTGCAGAGTGGTCGGGTGATGACGGAGGCGGCGGACCCCAGCGACGAACTCGTCGAGCAGGTCAGCCGCACCACCGGCCTGACGCCGGACGACGCCCGCCGGGTGGTCGCCGACGTGCTGGCCTACTTCACCGAGACCACCGAGGAATACGTCCGGCGCCGGCACCGCGAACTGCAGACCTTCGGCGCCCGCAACGACGAGATCTTCGAACGGGTCGGCGCCGAGCTGAAGCACTGGCCGGTCCGCTCCCCCGAACTGTCTGCCCGCCAGCTCCGACGGATCGTCTACGGCTGACGCGGACCACCCTCCACGAAAGGAACCTCCATGTGCGGAATCGTCGGGTACGTCGGCCTCAAGCCGGCCGCGCCCATCCTGGTCGACGGCCTGGCCAGGCTGGAGTACCGGGGATACGACTCGGCCGGTGTCGCCGTGGTCGGGTCCAGTGAGCTGAAGGTGCACAAGGACGCCGGCCGGGTCCGCGACCTGGAGGCGTCGCTGCCGAAGCGGTTCGGCGGCAAGCTCGGCATCGGGCACACCCGGTGGGCCACCCACGGTGGCCCGAGCAAGGACAACGCGCACCCGCACGCCAGCGGCAACGAGCGGATCGCGGTCGTGCACAACGGCATCTTCGACAACGCCGGCGCGCTGCGGGCCCAGCTGGAGGAGGCCGGTGTCAAGCTGCGCTCCGAGACCGACACCGAGGTGCTCGCCCACCTGATCGAGCAGGCCGAGGGCGACACCCTCGAGGAGAAGGTGCTGGCCAGCCTGCGCCGGATCGAGGGCACCTACGGCATCGCCGTGATCGACCTGGACTTCCCGGACCGGATCGTGGTCGCCCGCAACGGCAGCCCGCTGATCCTCGGCATCGGCGACGGCGAGATGCACGTCGCCTCCGACGCGGCCGCGCTGATCCGCTACACCCGCCAGGTCGTCTACCTGGACGACGGCGAGCTCGCCACCGTCCGCGCCGACGGCTACCGCACCTTCACCCAGGACGCCCGGGCCACCACCAAGACCGCCAAGACGGTCGAGTGGACCGCCGACGAGTACGAGCGCGGCGCGCACGAGCACTTCATGGTCAAGGAGATCCACGAGCAGCCCGAGTCCGTACTGCGGGCGCTCCGCGGCCGCCTCGACGAGCGCTTCCACACCGTCCACCTCGGTGGTCTGAACATGGACGCCCGGGAGGCCCGCGAGATCAAGCGGGTGAAGATCCTCGGCTGCGGTTCGGCGTACTACGCCGGCCAGATGGGCGCCCAGTTCATCGAGGAGGTGGCCCGGATCCCCGCCGACGCCGAGCCCGCGTCGGAGTTCCGCTACCGCAACCCGGTGGTCGAGCGCGACACCCTGTACATCGCGGTCAGCCAGTCCGGCGAGACCCTGGACACGCTGGTGGCTGTCCAGGAGCTCAAGCGCAAGGGCGGCAGGGTGATCGGCCTGGTCAACGCGGTCGGCTCCAGCATCGCCCGCGAGGTCGACGGCGGTGTCTACCTGCACGCCGGTCCGGAGGTCTCGGTGGCGTCCACCAAGGCGCTCACCAACATGGCCGTCGCGTTCGCGATGCTCGGCATCCACCTGGGCCGGATCCGCGACGTCTCCCCCGCCGACGGCCGCCGCCTGATCGACGGTCTGAAGAAGATCCCGGAGCAGATCCAGGCGATCGTCGACACCGAGCAGGAACTGGCCGAGATCGCCGGCCGGCTCGCCCAGCACGAGAGCATCTTCTTCGTCGGCCGCACCCGCGGCTACCCGGTCGCCCGCGAGGGTGCGCAGAAGCTGAAGGAGATCTCCTACCGGCACGCCGAGGCCTACCAGACCTCCGAGCTGAAGCACGGCCCGCTCGCGCTGATCTCGCCGGACGTGCCGAGCGTCGCGATCGTCCCGCAGGACGAACTGCAGGACCGCAACATCGGCGCGCTGCACGAGATCGCGGCCCGCTCGGGCCCGCTGTACGTCGTCACCCACCCGGGCGTGGAGATCCCGCCGGGCGCCGCCGCGGTGATCACGGTACCGAAGAACGAGCCGGAACTCGACCCGATCCTGCTCACCATCCCGCTGCAGTTGCTCGCGTACCACGCGTCGGTTGCCCTCGGCCACGACGTCGACAAGCCCCGCAACCTGGCAAAGTCCGTCACCGTCGAGTAGTCCGGAGACGCCCGCAGACACCTCCCGCCGATCCCGGCGGGAGGTGTCGCATGCTGGTCGCATTATCGACGAGACGCTGCGGCTGTGAACCACGGCGAGGGCGGTCGCGGAACGCGCCGGAATGACGCGGCCGCCACGTAGCCTGCAGTTGGCCCTTCGCCCCCTTGGAGGACATGTTCGAGGCTGTTCCGGCGCGGACAGCCCGATGCCAGTGGCACAGCAGCGCACCGCAGACCACCTCACGGCGAATTTGCACATTCGCTCCCGGCCATCTTGTGACAAGCTCAGTGCGCGGTCCGCGGCCAGGGCCTCGGCAAAGTCGGCCGCTTGGGCGCGTGACCTGGGCGTTTGCTGATTGCTGACGCGGTGTGGC
>NZ_BAAAOS010000045.1:0-194073 GCF_039530625.1 Kribbella sancticallisti
GCGTCACCGGACAAAACGCCCGGGACCAACTTAAGCAACGAATTTCAGAAGCAGGACACTAGGCGACGTTGAAGGTGTTCGGGTCGGGGCCGGTCCGCTCGTCGCGGTCCAGCGAGGACAGGGCGGTCAGGTCGGCCTCGGTGAGGGTGAAACCGAAGACGTCGAGGTTCTCCGCGATCCGCGACGGAGTGACCGACTTGGGGATGACGATGGTGCCGCGCTGGAGGTGCCAGCGCAGTACGACCTGGGCGGGGGTTCGGTCGTAGGTCTCCGCGAGCTTCCGGACGGCCGGTTCCGAGAGCAGCGAACCGCCCTTGGCCAACGGACTCCAGGCTTCCGTCGCGATCCCATGCTCGTTGCCATAGGCCCGTACCTCGGACTGAACCAGGTACGGGTGGAGCTCGACCTGGTTGACCGCGGGGACGACGGAGGCGTGGTCTCCGCGTCGGGGACCTGGAAGACGCCGAATCCGACCTGCGGCATCTCGACGCCGTTGTTGAGTTTCACGGTGGGGATCATCAGATGTCCTTCAGACAGTGGTGAGAACGGGCTCGGTGGAACCGGCGGTGCGCCGGCGGCGGTCCAGCAAGCCGGAGGTCAGTGCGACACCGAGACCGGCGACGGCCAGTGCCGCGCCGACCCAGTTGGGAGCGGTGTATCCGAGGCCGTGCTCGATGGTGAGACCGCCCAGGTAGGCGCCGATCGCGTTGCCGAGGTTGAAGGCGGCGATGTTCGCCGCCGAGGCGAGCGCCGGAGCGCCCGGCGCCTTGTCCATCACGCGCTTCTGCAGCGGCGCCACGGTCGCGAACCCGGCCGCGCCGAACAACGCGATCGTCACCGCGGCCGGCACCTGCGCGTGAGCGGTGAAGACGAACACCACCAGTACCGCGGCCAGCAGCGCGAGGATCACGTACAGGCTCGGCATCAACGATCGGTCGGCCGCCTTGCCGCCGAGCAGGTTCCCCACCACCAGGCCGCCGCCGAACAGCACCAGCAGCCAGGTGACGGCGCCGGACGAGAAGCCGGCCACCTCGGTCATCATCGGCGCGATGTAGGTGAACGAGGCGAACACCCCGGCGAATCCCAGCGCGGTCATCGCCAGTGCGAGCCAGACCTGCAGGTTGCGGAACACGGCCAGTTCGCTGCGCAGCCCGGGTCCTTCACCGACGTGCTGCTTCGGGACCAGGAAGAGGATGCCGAGCAGCCCGACGACGCCGAGCACCGTCACCGCCCAGAAGGTGGACCGCCAGCCGAACTGCTGGCCGAGCGCGGTCCCACCGGGAACGCCGAGCACGTTCGCCACGGTCAGCCCGGTGAACATCAACGCGATCGCGCCGGCCTGCTTCTCCTTGGCGACCAGCGACGCGGCGACCACCGAGCCGACGCCGAAGAAGGCGCCGTGGGCGAGGGCCGCGATGACCCGACCGGTCATCAGGACGCCGTACGAGGGGGCGAGCGCCGAGACCAGGTTGCCCACGATGAAGACACCCATCAGCGACAGCAGGACGGTCTTGCGGGAGATCTTGGAGCCGATCGCGGTGAGCAGTGGCGCCCCGACGACGACGCCGAGGGCGTAGCCGGAGATCAGCAGACCGGCTGAGGGGATGCTGACGTCGAGGTCGGTGGCCACCTCCGGCAGCAGGCCCATGATGACGAACTCGGTGGTGCCGATCCCGAACGCACCGATGGCCAGCGCTAGCAAAGCGGCGGGCATGACTGGGTTTCTCCTTGAATGTAGTCTGGTGACTGTTACCGGCGTCCGCGATAGTTGCACACGCGGACTATTGCACAGGCGTCATACTGCCTCATGCAACGGTATTGTTCAAATGGGGACCGAGGAGGAGCCGTGGGACTACCGGATGACGCCGCCGAGGCGCGGGCCCAGGGATGGCGCACGCTGGCGGCTCTGCACGCCCGGATCGAGGACGAGTTGGAGCGCGCGCTGCAGAAGCAGCACGGGCTGTCCGTCAGCGAGTACAGCGTGCTCGACGTGCTCGCCCGCCAGGACGACTACCACCTGCGAATGAACCAGTTGTCGAACGCGGTCGTCCTGAGCCAGTCCGCGACCACCCGCCTGGTGAACCGCCTGGAGGACCGGGACCTGCTGCAGCGCTACCTCTGCCCGACCGACCGCCGAGGCATCTACACCGAGGTCACCCAGGCCGGCCGCGACCTGCTCGACCAGGCCCAGCCGACGCACGACGCCGTACTGACCGGCGCTCTGGACAAGGCCTCGGAACTACCCGAGCTGTCCCCACTCGTCGACGCCCTCGCGAAACTCGCCCTGCCCGCCAAAGTCTGAGTTACCGCTCTCCTGCATCGCGGAGGGTGAGGACGGCGTCGAGGTACTCGGAGACGGCGTTGCGGTTGCGGGTCAGGCAGCCGATGCGGGTGGTCATCCGGTCGCGCTCCAGTTCGAGGGTCGAGATCATCTCGGGAGTCGCGTCGGGGAAGTGGATCGCTCGCGGCTTGTCCAGGCAGGGCAGGATCTGCTTGATGATGCGGGTCGGCAGGCCGGCGTCGAGTAGGCCACGGACCTGGAGGACTCGGTCCACCATCGGCTCGTCGTAGCTGCGGTAGCCGTTGGTGCAGCGTTCGGAGATGATCAGGCCCTGCTCTTCGTAGTACCGCAGCAGTCGCCGCGGGGTGTCGGTCCGCTCCGACAGTTCGCCGATCCGCATCCTGTTCGCCTCCGACTTGACCTTCACATCGATGTGATGGTTCGAGCATACGACTCATGCGAACCGAGAAACTCCGGCCGGCGCCGCTCGCCGCCCTGACGACGGCCGCCTTCATCACCGTTCTCACCGAGGCCCTGCCAGCCGGTGTGCTGCCGGCGATGAGTGCCGACCTGCACGTCGGCGAACCCGCGATGGGCCAGGCCGTGACGATCTACGCTGTCGGTACTGCGCTCGCCGCCATCCCGCTCTCGGCGGCCACCTCGACGTGGCGGCGTAAACGGCTCCTGCTCACGGGCATCGCGGGCTTCGCCCTGGCGAACACGGTCACCGCGATCGCCACGCAGTACGGGCTCACCATGGTCGCCCGGTTCGTCGCAGGGGTGGCGGCCGGTGTGGTCTGGGCCCTGCTCGCGGGGTACGCGCGACGATTGGCCCCGGAACACCTGCAGGGCAAGGCGATCGCGATCGTGATGGCCGGTATCCCGCTCGCCCTGGCGCTCGGCGTACCGGCGGGCACCTTCCTCGGGGAGGCCGTCGGCTGGCGAGTCACCTTCGGCGCGATAACGGCCATCGCCGTGGCGCTGCTCGGGTGGATCCTCGCGACGGTCCCGGACTTCGAGGGACAACCGCGCGGCGAGCGAATCCCCTTGCTGGCGACGGCTCGCATCCCCGGCGTCACCCCGGTCCTCTTCGTCACCCTCGTCTTCGTCCTCGCTCACACGATCCTCTACACCTACATCGCCACCTACCTCGATCATGTCGGGCTGGGGGATTCGGCCGACGTCGTCCTGCTGGTCTTCGGAGTCGCCTCCGTCCTCAGCATCTGGCTCGTCGGTGCTCACATCGACCGCCGGCTCCGCGTGCTGATGATCACGGCCACCATCCTCTTCGCGGTGGCCGCTGCCTTGCTGGTCAGTCCGGGGCTCGTCTATGTCGCGGCAGCCCTTTGGGGGCTGGGATTCGGCGGCGTTCCCACTCTGCTCCAGACTGCCGCGGGTCAGGCCGCGGGTTCGGCTGCGGACACCGCACAGGCCATGCTCGTCACGTTGTGGAACGTCGCGATGGCGGCCGGAGGAGTGATCGGTGGGGTGCTGCTCGGCGTGGCCGGGGCTGGGGCGTTTCCCTGGACCGCGTTTGTGCTCGCGCTCCCTGTACTGGTTGTTGTGGTGAGGGGATTCCAGAGCCGGGTCCGGCTGTGGGTTGGCTGAAGATCGCCGCCGGAAGGTGGTGAGGGTGGCCGGGGCTGGACAGGATCGGGGGTATGGGTGAGATCACGGAACGGGCTGCCGTGCGGCGGTTGCAGGACCGGCTGGGGTTCGGGCCTCGGCCGGGGAGTGTGGAGGCCGGTTTCGAGGCGACGCTTGGGCGGTTGCTCAACCCGGCTGCCGACACCGGGCTCGCACCACCGCCTGCTCTGCCGCAGCCGGTGGAGAAAAAGAAAGACAAAGGGAAGGAAAGCAAAGGGAAGGAAGGCAGGGGGAGGGCGGAGCCCGGGACGGCGGAGCGTGGGGAGGGTGAGCCCGGGAAGCCGGACACCGAGGAGGCTAGGGCGGCTCGGAAGGCGGCTAACAAGGCTCGGGCGGCTCAAGAAGTTCAGTTGGCTGTCTGGTGGCTGGATCGGATGGTCGCTGGCGAACGTGCGACCGAGCGGCTGACCTGGTTCTGGCACGGGCACTTCGCGACCAGCAGCCAGAAGGTTCGCAGCCCGCAGTTCATGCTGGCGCAGAACCAGATCCTCCGCGCTCACGCCCGCGGCAGCTTCGCCGAGCTCGCCCAGCGGCTGATCACCGACGCCGCGATGATCCGCTGGCTCGACGGCAACGACAACCGCAAGGGTTCGCCGAACGAGAACCTGGCCCGCGAGTACTTCGAACTCTTCACCCTCGGCATCGGCAACTACACCGAGATCGACGTCTTCGAAGGCGCCCGCGCGCTGACCGGCTGGACCGTACGGCGTACTTCGGCGCAGGCCCGGTTCGTCCCCGCCCGGCACGACTCCGATCCGAAGACCATCCTCGGCCAGACCGGCGACTTCGGCGCGAAGGAGTTCGTCGACCTGGCGCTGGCGAAACCCGAGTCCGCCAAGTTCGTGATCGGCCGGCTCTGGTTCCGGCTGGTCTCCCCGACGCCACCCTCGTCGGCGACCCTCGCCCGGCTGGTCGCGGCGTACGGGACGAAGCGGGACATCGAGGCAGTTCTGCGAGCGATCGTGGTGGAACCTGCCTTCCGCGACAGCGCGTCCGCGATGGTGAAGCAGCCGGTGGAATGGGCCGTCGGCCTGATGCGGGCGCTCAACGTCCGTCCGTCCGGCCTGAACGACAAGATGAAGCTGAGGCTGCTCGCCGGCCTCCGAGGGATGGGTCAGGTGCCGTTCCGGCCGCCAAGTGTGGGCGGCTGGCCGTCGGGCGCGAGCTGGCTGACCACCTCCGCCGGCGTGACCCGGCTGCAGCTCGCGCAACTGCTGGCGAAGCAGGCCGAGCTCGGGCAGTTGCCGAAGGCGAGCGCGCGCGTCGACGGAGTACGGGCGTTGCTCGGGGTCGACGCGTGGACGGACAGAACCCGGAACGCCCTGGCGGGGTTGACGGATCCCGCGCAACTGGTCGCGGTCGCGGCCTGTGCGCCCGAGTACGTTGTGAGCGGTTGAGGAGAACCATGGACAACCTGACCCGACGCCGGTTCCTGACCATGAGCGGAGTCACCGCGGCCGGTGCTCTCGCCGTCGGGGCGACCCAGGTGAGCTGGTCCGACCTGATGAGCGCCGCCGTCGAGAATCCCTTGAGCAGCGAGGATTCCGTCCTCGTGGTGGTCACCCTGTACGGCGGCAACGACGGGCTGAACACGGTCGTCCCCGCGGCCGATCCGGCGTACCAGAAGGCGCGGCCGGACCTGGCGTACCAGCCGGACGAAGTACTCGATCTCGGTGACGGGCTCGGTCTGAATCCCGGGTTGAAGGGCTTGAAGGGGTTGTGGGACGACAAGTCGCTGGCGATCGTGCGTGGGGTCGGGTATCCACAGCCGGATCGCAGTCACTTCCGGTCGATGGCGATCTGGCAGACGGCATCGCCGAAGACTGCCGTCCCGACCGGGTGGCTGGGGCGCTGGCTCGACGCGGCCGGCTCCGATCCGCTGCAGGCTGTGTCGGTGGAGCCGACGCTGCCGCCGTTGCTGGCCGGTGCGACGACGGCGGCAGCATCCCTACCGGTCCGCGGGCTGAAACTCCCCGCCGGAAAGGCCGGTACTGCGTTCGCCGCACTGGGCAAGCCGAGTCCGGGCGAGGAACACTGGCAGGCCCAGGCGGCCAAGTCGCTGGCCGATATCCAGAACGCGGTCCGGGTGCTCGGCGGCGCGGTGCACGATCAGGCCGAGCGCGAGGACGAGGAGGACGAGCAGCGGAACAAGGGTGCCTCGGCGGGCGGTGGATCGCAGCTCGGCGCTCAGTTGGAACTCGTGGCGGGGCTGGTCGAGGCGGGCGTGCCGACGCGCGCGTACTCCGTGTCGCTGGGCGGGTTCGACACGCACGCGGATGAGCGGGGGACGCAGCAGCGGTTGCTGACCGAGCTCGATGGTGCGCTGACGCCGTTCGTGCAGCGGATGCGGAAGAGCGATCGTGGTCGGCAGGTGGTCGTCCTGGTGTACTCCGAGTTCGGCCGCCGGGTGCACGCGAACGGCAGTGACGGGACCGACCACGGCACGGCCGGGCCGCTGTTCATGATCGGCGACAAGGTTCAGGGCGGGTTCTACGGAGCGCAGCCGAGCCTGACCGATCTGTCGAACGGCGATCTGAAGGCGACGACGGACTTCCGCGATGTCTATGGGACTGTCCTGCGGGGTGTGCTGGGCGCCGATGGCGAGCGGATCCTGGACGGTCACACCGGACACGTCGACGGACTGCTCAAGGTCTGAGGACGAAGAGGTGGAGGCCGGATCAGGGCGCCGTAGGGTGTTCAGCGGTGCGGGGGCCGGCGGGCAGCGTCAGCACGAAGGCGGCGCCGGGGCGACCGTCCGGGCGGTCGGTGCAGATCAGTGTGCCGCCGTGAGCCTGGGCGAAACCCCGGGCGATCGGCAGGCCGAGACCGGAGCCGCGGCTGCGCTCGCCGTGGACCAAGCGCTGGAAGACGCGTTCGCGATCGCTCGGCGGAACGCCGGGACCGTTGTCTTGGACAACGACCTGCACGTACTGCGGCGCCTGAGCCGAAGGCCGCTCCTCGGGCCAAGGTGAGGACAGCAACACCTCGATCACCCCCGCATCGCCGGTGGCATGCCTGGCGTTGTCCACGAGATTGGCGAGGATCTGCGTCAGGCGGTCCGGGTCGGCGTTGACCATCAGGTCGGAGCCGAGGATGCGCACAGTGTGGTTGGGTGCGACGAGACGCAGTCGGTCGGCCTGCGCCTGAGCCAGCGCTCGGAGCTGGACGGGTTGGTGACGCAGTACGAGCCCGGCGTCGATTCGGGCCAGTTCCAGCAGGTCGGCGACCAGCGAGCCGGCGCGGCGGGACTCTCGGACCAGGAGCAGTTCGAGTTCCTCGCGGCGCTCGGCCGGGGCGTTGGGGCCGAGCTGGAGGAGAGTCTCGGCAGCCGTCTGAAGGCCCGTGACCGGAGTACGGAGTTCGTGGGCGGCGTCGGCGACGAACTGGCGCAGGTACTGCTCGGAGCCGCGGGCCGTCCGCTCCGCGCCCTCCAGCGAGTCGAGCATCTCGTCGAACGCGGCCGCGGTCCGGCCGAGCTCGGTGTCGGTGCGCGTCGGCTGCAATCGACCACCTCGGCGACCGGCGGCGATCGAACGCGCCAACGACGTCATCGCGTCCAGAGGCGCCAGCGCGAAGCGCATACCGAGAATCAACGCGAGGGCTGTGATCACTACCGCGGCGGCGCCGGAGAGCAGCAGAACCCGTTGCAGGGTTCGGCTTGCGCCTTCGAGGAGTGAGGTATCGGCAGAGAGCAGCAGTGTCGCACCGCGCGTCCGTTGCCCGCCCTGCAAGGTGACGCGCACCTGACGGATCTCACCGGTCGGCACGACCTCGGGAGCGCCGAGTTGCTGGCCGTTGCGCAGGATGAGCGTGACCCGGATCCCGTCCGCGTCGATGCGCCGGACCAACGCGGCGGGAGCGACGTTCTGCCGCGCCAGTTGCTGGGCGAGTTGGGCGCGACCGTTGAGCAGGGTGTTGAGATTGCGCTCTGCCTGCGCGTCGAAGATCGCCTTGACCGCGAGGCCGGTGATCGGCAGCACCACCAGCAGAACCACCAACGCCGTCAGCGTCACCCGCCGCCGCAGCGACACCGTGTTCACGCGTCCTCCCCGGCGCTGCGCAGGATGTAGCCGGCGCCGCGGATGGTGTGGAGCAACGCGGGGCTGCCCAGCTTGCGGCGCAGCGCGCTGACGTGGACCTCGACCAGATTGGCGGCGTAGTCGTCGTAGCCCCAGACGGCCGCGAGAAGCTGCGCCTTGCCGACCACCTTCTCGTGCCTCCCGGCGAGGAAGGTCAGCAGCTTCAGCTCGGTCGCGGTCAGCTCGATCGGCCGGCCGGCCCGAGTCACCGAGCTGGCCTCGACATCGATCACCAGGTCGTCGATCTCGAGCACGGTCCGCAGCCGGCCCATCCGGCGCAGTACGGCCTCGACGCGGGCGATCAGCTCGGCGAGGACGAACGGCTTGACCACATAGTCGTCGGCTCCGGTTCGCAGTCCGTGCAGCCGGTCCTCGACCGCGTCCCGCGCGGTCAGCAGCACGATGCCGGCGTTCGAGACCTGCCGGACCACCTCCAGCAATTCGAATCCGTCGCGGCCGGGCAGCATCACGTCCAGGAGGACGAGGTCGGGCCGGAAGCCGGCCAGGTCGCGTTCGAGACTCTCGCCGTCCGCACGGGTCAGCACCTCGCAACCGGCCTCTTCCAGGGCGATCCCGACGGCGGTCCGGATCGCCTCCGCGTCCTCGACCACCAGGACCCTCGCCACCATCCGCCCATCGTGCCACCTGCGGCTGTCCCGGCCCGGCTTTCGCGGTGGCGCCTTCAGCGCACCTTCAGGTTGGCCGGGTGGGAGACTTGTAGCGGAAGGGAGCTCGGGATGAAGCGTCCGGACCGGCGCAAGGCCTACTACTGGCTGATGGGCACCTGCCTGACCCTGATCGGGCTCGCCTGGTTCGTCGTCCGCCACTTCTCCGTCCCGGCCGCCATCGGCATGAGCGCCGTCGCCGCCGTCATCCCGCCGGTCGCCGTGATCCTCGCGAACTGGCCCGAGGACTGAGCCACCGGCCGCCCGCCAGTACGTCGATGAACGCGGCCGCGAGCGGGTCGGGCTCACCGCGGGTGTACGCCGTCAGAGTTCGACGGACGGGCGGCCGCGGTCGCAGTACGTGGCCCTCGAAGCCGGGCGGCAGGATGTTCGACGGGACGAGGGCAGGGCCGAGCCCGGCAGCCGCCAGCGCGGGAGCCGCCGCCGTCTGCTCAGTCCGTACTGCGGCGCGCGGCTCGAACCCGGCCCGTGCACAAGCAGCATCCAGTACGTCGGCCAATCCGTGGCCCGGCACGTAGTGGACCCAGCTCCGGTCCGCCAGATCCTCGAGCCGGATGGTCTTCCGCTGAGCCGCCGGGTCGTCGGGCGCTACGACCACCACGAGCTCCTCCTCGCCCAGGACCCGGGTGGCTCCCGACCAGTTGGCCGGGGCAGGTCCCACGGCGAGGTCGGCCTGACCACTGCTCATTGCTTCCGTGAGTTCGTCGGTGTGCCGGTGCTCGAACAACCTGATCCCCACCTGCGGGTGGCGCCGCCGCCAGGCCTTCAACGCGGCCGGGAGGATGCCGAGGCTGATCGAGTACAGCGTGGCGATCTGTAGTTCGCCGACCTCCAGCCCGGCGGCCTGACGGGCGGCGCAGCGGGCTCGCTCGGCGTCGGCCAACGCGGCGCGAGCGTGCGGGAGCATCGCGCGCCCGGTCGGGGTCAGCCGGATCGCCCGGGGGAGTCGCTCCAGCAGAGGACTGCCGGACGACCGCTCCAGGGCGCGGATCTGGTGCGACAGGGCCGGCTGGGTCACGTGCAGCAACTCTGCGGCCCTGGTGAACGAGCCCTCGTCGACGACGGCGACCAGATATTCGAGCTGCCGCAGGGTTGCCATGAACTGAGCTTATGGGATCGGTCAAAACTATGCCTTGGACTTATCCACAGCTCTACCCACAGAGTGTGGATATGAACGAGAAGAAGGTCGCGCTGGTGGTCGGAGCGCGCGGAGTGATCGGCACCAACCTGGTCGAGTACCTCGAGACGCTGCCGGACTGGCGGGTGATCGGTCTGTCCAGGCGCGGCGGAACGGACAGCGAGCGGGTTCGGCACGTCCCGGTCGATCTGCTGGATCCTGACGACACCCGGGCGAAGCTGTCCGGGCTGGCCGAGGTGACGCACGTCTTCTACGTCGCGTACCAGGACCGGCCGACCTGGGCCGAGCTGGTGGCCCCTAACCTGGCCATGCTGGTGAATGTCGTCGACGCGATCGAACCGGTCGCCGCCGGACTGCAGCACGTGAGCCTGATGCAGGGATACAAGGTTTACGGAGCCCACCTCGGGCCGTTCAAAACCCCTGCCCGGGAAGACGATCCGCCGCATCTGCCGCCGGAGTTCAACGTCGACCAGCAGCGGTTCCTGGAGGAGCGCGCAGCGGCCGGCAAGTGGAACTGGTCCGCCCTGCGTCCCTCGGTGGTCGGTGGCGTTGCCTTGGGCAACCCGATGAACCTGGCCGTCGCGATCGCCGTGTACGCGTCGATCTCGAAGGAGCTCGGCGTACCGCTGCGCTTCCCGGGCAAACCCGGCGCCTACGACAGCCTGCTGGAGATGACGGATGCCGGGCTGCTGGCGAAGGCGACCGTCTGGGCGGCCACTTCGCCCGCCGCGGCGAACCAGGCGTTCAACATCACGAACGGCGACCTGTTCCGCTGGAACGAGCTCTGGCCGAAGCTGGCCCGCTGGTTCGACCTGGAGGCGGCGCCGCCGCTGCAGATGCCGCTGCAGGACGTGATGGCGGACAAGGAGCCGCTGTGGAAGCAGCTGCAGGCGACCCACGGACTCGCGGCGACGTCGTACGGCGAAGTGTCTTCCTGGGGGTTCGCCGACTTCGTCTTCGGCTGGGACTACGACTTCTTCGCCGACGGCTCGAAGGCGCGCCGGGCCGGCTTCCACGAGTACGTCGACACCGAGGCGATGTTCCTCGGCATCTTCGCGGACCTGCGCCGCCGCCGGATCATTCCCTGATCGATTTATGACATGCTCCGGGCTGTGGCAGCGCATGGAGCAGGGCAGACGCAGGGGGCCGGGCGGGTGCTCGGGGCGAACCTGCGGGCTCGCCGCGACGATCAGGGCATCTCGCTGTCGGAGCTGGCCCGGCGGTCCGGGATCGCCAAGGGCACGCTGTCGCAACTGGAGTCCGGCGCGGGCAATCCGACGATTGAGACAGTGTTCAGTCTGTCGAACGCTCTAGGTGTTCCGGTGTCGTCCCTGCTGAGCGAGGCGCCGTCGTCCGACGTGGTGCTGGTCCGGTCCGCCGAGCTCGCCGTGCTGAGCGGCGACGCCGTCGACCTGCGGATGCTGCGCCGGCTCGAGAATCCCGGGGCGCTGCTGGAGATCTACGACCAGCAGATCCGGCCGGGGAAGGTCCAGCACTCGGACGGGCATCCCGGGACGGAGCATCACGTCGTTCTTTCCGGGCGGCTGCGGATCACCGCGCAGGGTCGCGAGCACGAACTCGGCGCCGGTGACTACCTCGCCTTCCGGGCCGGCTCCGCGCATCAGTACGAGGCTCTCGACGACCTGGTCCGGTCGGTCCTACTGCTCGAGTACCCGCCGGATGTCCACCCGGTGCCGATCGACGACCTGCACTAGTGCCGCGTAGGCGTTGACCGGGTGCCGGTCGGAGTCGTACGCTCGAATCGTTCATTTTACTGAACGCTAGCGAGGTGTGCGGATGTCCGTGGCGACCGGCTACGACGTGATCGTCGTGGGAGCGGGGATCGTCGGTGCTGCCTGCGCCGAGGCCCTGTCGGCGGCCGGCGTCCGCGTCCTGGTGATCGATCGTGGTGCTGCTTCAGGTGGGACCACCGCGGCCGGCGAAGGCAACATCCTGGTCTCCGACAAGGAGCCCGGCCCGGAGTTGGACCTGGCGATCGCGTCGCGCGCGGAGTGGCCCGCAGTACTGGGGCGGCTGCCTGAAGAGGTGGCTGACGTGGAGTGGGAGCCGAAGGGCGGGCTGGTCGTCGCGACCGGTGAACCCGCCTTGCTGGACGCGTTCGCTGCGACACAACGAGCCGCCGGGGTGGACGCTCGGGTGATCACGCCGGCTGACGCGTTCGAGCTTGAGCCGTTGCTCACTCGGGCGGTGACCACCGCCGTGTATTACCCGGACGACGCGCAGTTGCAGCCTGTGCTCGCGGCGACGGCGCTGCTGGCCGCAGTACGGGCTCGGGGTGGGGTCGTGCAGGTCGGAGTCAACGCCTTGGGCGTACTGCGTTCCGCGGCCGGCCGGGTGGTTGGGCTCGAGACCGGCGACGAGGTCATCCCATGCCAAGCCGTGGTGAACGCGTGTGGGCCGTGGGCCGGGGCGTTCAGTCAACTGGCCGGTGGGCCGATCCAGATCCTGCCGCGGCGCGGGATGATCCTGGTCACGGCGCCGCTGCCTGTCTGTGTGCGGCACAAGGTCTACGACGCGGACTATGTGGGCGCGGTCGGCAGCGGTGAGGCGGATCTGCAGACGTCGACGGTGATCGAGTCCACTCGCGCCGGGACCGTGCTGATCGGGTCCAGCCGGGAGCGGATCGGGTTCGACGAGGCGATCCGGGTGAAGGTGCTGCGGGAACTGGCGCGGAAAGCCGTCGGGCTGTTCCCGTTTCTCGGTGAGGTGTCGGTGATGCGCGCGTACGGCGGGTTCCGGCCGTACGCGCCTGATCATCTGCCGGTGATCGGGGCCGATCCCCGGGTGGACGGTCTCTGGCACGCGACCGGGCACGAAGGGGCTGGTATCGGTTTGGCTGCTTCGACCGGTCGGTTGATCACCGAGCTGTTCCTGGGGTTGAACACTCACGTCGATGCCACGCCGTTCCGGGTGGATCGGCCGGCGTTGCTGGGGGTGGTGGCGTCGTGAGTCCTTATCTGCGTTCTGCTGAAGGTGATCCGGCTGGGACTCGGCCTGGCGCTCCTATCAGCGTGGTCGTCGATGGGGAATCCGTCGAGGCGCTGCCTGGGCAGTCGGTCGCGGCTGTCTTGATGGCTGCGGGGCGCGATTCTTGGCGTACTACTCGCAACGCCGGGAGGCCGCGGGGTGTGTTCTGCGGGATCGGTGCTTGCTTCGACTGCTTGGTCACCGTTAACGGCACGCCGGATGTTCGAGCTTGCCAGCGGGTTGTTCAGCCTGACGACAGCATCAGCTCTCAGCCCGGCGCTGTGCTTCCTTCCGCTGACTCCGGCTCCATCCGGCCCCGGCGCGAGTCCTCTGATTCGGCCGCTCGGTTCGTACGCGGCGTGGTGGTTGTTGGCGCTGGGCCGGCTGGAATGGAGGCGGCTGTGGCTGCTGCTTCCGCGGGGGTTGAGGTGCTGCTGGTTGATGCTGCGCCTGCGGTGGGTGGTCAGTTCAATCGGCAGTTGCCTACGGAGTTTCACGCGCGGCGGCCGGAGCGGCTACAGCATGGGTGGGGTGCGTTTGTTCGGTTGCGGGATCGGATCGCTGCCGATGAGCGGATCGACCACCTGACCAGTACTTCGGTGTGGGCGCTCGAGCGGGGATCGGGTCGTACGCGGCTGTGGTTGCAGCGGGGACCTGCTGATGCGAGTGGGCGGGAGATCTTCGCTGTCGAGGCGCCGGCTGTTGTGCTGGCGACGGGGGCCTATGACCGGGTGTTGCCGTTTCCTGGGTGGGATCTGCCGGGGGTTTACAGCGCGGGGGCTGCGCAGGCGTTGGCGAAGGGTCAGCGGATTGCTATTGGTCGTCGGGTGGTGGTCGCTGGTACTGGGCCGTTCTTGTTGCCGGTGGCGGAGTCGCTGATCGGCGTCGGCGCCGAGGTGGTCGAGCTGCTCGAGGCGAATCGTCCGTCGACTGTCGCGCGAGGTTGGCTGTCTGATCCTTTGGTTGCCGTTAGCAAGCTCGCTGAAGCCGGTGGGTACGCCCGGTTGCTTGCTGGTCGCCGGATTCCTCTGAGGCACGGCCGGACCGTCATCGCGGCCCACGGCACGGACCGGGTGGAGGCCGTCACCACTGCGCGCCTGGACAACAATTGGACGCCGATCCGCGGTACCGAACGCCGCGTCGAGGTGGACGCCGTTTGTCTAGGCTTCGGCTTCACCCCACAACTCGAATTGGCACTTTCCGCCCGCTGCAAGCTCGGCACAGGCCCCGACGGAGCCTCCGCAGTCATCGTCGACGCCAACCAACAAACCACCACCCCCGGCATCTACGCCGCCGGCGAACTAACCGGCATAGGTGGCGCCGCCTTAGCCGCCACCGAAGGCCAAATCGCCGGAGCCTCCGCAGCTGCCTTAGCAGGAGCCTCGGATGCGGCAACTGCGGAAGCATCAAGTAGTACGCCGTTCTCTGTGCCGGCTGAGCTTTGGAAGCGGGTGGTCCGAGGTAGGCGGTTTGCGGTGGCGTTGGCTAGGGCTTATCCGGTGATGCCGGGGTGGAAGAGCTGGAGTGATGGCGGCACGTTGGTGTGTCGGTGTGAGGAGGTTTCCCGGGGGGCGCTTGAGGGTGTGGTTAGCCGGCGGGAGGTGGGTGGGGGGAGAAGTTTCGCCTTGAGTAGTCGGGTGGGGCTTGGGTTGTGTCAGGGGCGGGTTTGTGCTCGGACCGCGGGGGAGCTTGCGGGGGTTCAGCAGTCTGACAACCGGCCGATCGCGCAGCCGGTGCGACTTGAAGATCTGGCAAAAGCCGAAATTCTGGAGGACTTGTGAGTGAGAAGCTGGATGGCGTCATCGTCGCCACCGCGTTGCCGTACGCCGAGGACGCCGCCGCGCCGGCGGGGCTTCGGCCTGACTACGACCGGTACGCCGAGCACTGCCGCTGGTTGATCGACAGCGGGTGCCGCGGTGTCGGGCCGAACGGGTCGCTCGGGGAGTACTCCTCGCTGACCGACGAGGAGCGGCGCAAGGTGGCGCAGACCGCGATCGAGACTGTCGGTGACGACGGGATCGTGGTGGTCGGAGTGCACGGGGCCGGTGCGCACCAGGCTCGGGCGTGGGCGGAGAAGGCGGCGGAGGACGGTGCGCACGGCGTACTGTGCCTGCCGCCGACCATGTACCGCGCGAACCGTGGCGAGGTCATCCACCACTACACCGAGGTCGCCAAGGTCGGACTGCCGGTGATGGTCTACAACAACCCGCTCGACACGAAGGTCGACCTGACTCCCGACCTGCTGGGTGAGCTCGCGCAGATCGAGAACATCGTTGCGGTGAAGGAGTTTTCCGGTGACGTCCGGCGGATCCTGGAGATTCGTGAGCAGGCGCCGAGCCTCACCGTCGTCGCGGGCGCGGACGACCTGACGCTGGAGGCGCTGCTGATGGGCGCGACCGGCTGGTTCGCCGGCTTCCCGAACGTGTTCCCGGCCGAGTCCGTCAAGCTCTTCAACCTCGCGCTCCAGGGTGAGCTGGAGGCGGCGCGTACCCTGTACGAGCCGCTGGTCGCCTCGTTCCGGTGGGACTCCAGGGTGGAGTTCGTGCAGGCGATCAAGTACGGCATGGACTACGTTGGCCGGTACGGCGGCCCCTGCCGCCCGCCGCGTGGGCCGCTCGTGCCGGAGCACCTGGCCCAGTTGGAGCTGGACATGAAGAAAGCAGTGGAGTCCTTGCGATGAGGTCAGTCCGCACCCTGAGCGCGATCGACTCGCACACCGAGGGGATGCCGACCCGCGTCATCACCGGCGGCGTCGGCGTCATCCCCGGCGCGACGATGGCCGAGCGGCGGCTGCACTTCCTCGAGCACGACGACGACCTGCGGCTGTTCCTGATGAACGAGCCGCGCGGGCATTCGGCGATGAGCGGCGCCATCCTGCAGCCGCCGACCCGCCCCGACGCGGACTGGGGCGTGCTCTACATCGAGGTGTCGGGCTGCCTGCCGATGTGCGGCCACGGCACCATCGGGGTGGCGACGGTGCTGGTCGAGTCGGGCATGGTCGAGGTGACCGAGCCGCTCACCCGGGTGCGGCTGGACACGCCGGCCGGCCTGGTCGTCGCAGAAGTTGCGGTGAGCAACGGCCGCGCCGAGCACGTGACGATCCAGAACGTGCCGGCCTACTCGCACGCGCTGGACGCGACGGTGAAGGTCGACGGCCTCGGCGAGGTCACCTACGACCTGGCCTACGGCGGCAACTTCTACGCGATCCTGCCGCTTGAGCAGCTCGGCATCCCCTTCGACCGGTCGGAGAAGGACCGGATCCTGAAGGCCGGGCTGGACATCATGGACGCGATCAACGCCTCGGACCGGCCGGTGCATCCGCTCGATCCGGGCATCCACAGCTGCAAGCACGTCCAGTTCACCGCTCCCGGCGAGAACGGCGCGCATTCCCGCAACGCGATGGCGATCCATCCCGGCTGGTTCGACCGCTCACCCTGCGGTACCGGCACCTGCGCGCGGATGGCTCAGTTGCACGCCCGCGGCGAGCTCGGCCTGCACGAGGACTTCGTCAACGAGTCCTTCATCGGCACGCGCTTCACCGGCCGGCTGCTGTCGGAAACGGCGGTAGGCGACCGCCAGGGCCTGGTACCGACGGTCACCGGCCGGGCCTGGATCACCGGCATGGGCCAGTACCTGCTCGACCCCGACGACCCGTTCCCCACCGGCTTCGTTCTCTGAGCCGCCTGAGCCACCTGAGCCGCCTAGCTGGTGAAGCGCAGTGTCTGGCCGGGGCGGAGTTGGGCGCACGCGTCCAGGTCCGCCCCGGCGACGTACGCGATGACTGGATAACCACCGGTCACCGGGTGGTCGGCCAGGAACAGCACCGGCAACCCGGACGGCGGAATCTGCAGCGCGCCGAGTTCCATCCCCTCGCTCGGCAGTTCGCCGTCGCGAGCACGTTCCAGCGGCACCCCGTCGAGCCGTACGCCGATTCGGTTGCTCTTGCTGTCGACGGTGTAGGTCTGGCCGGTCAGCGAAGCCCACCCCGCGTCGGTGAACCAGTCCCGCCGCGGACCGGGCAGGATCCGTACGGCGACCTCTCCGCCGGGGGGATCCGCGACCGGCGCAAGGTCGACGCCGGGCATCGGGCCGTGGTCCTTGCCCGTGGACAGTTCGACGCCCACCGCCAGTGGCGCGGGACCGAGTCCCGAGAGGAGATCGGTGGACCGGGAGCCGAGCACGGACTCCGCGTCGACGCCGCCACGGATCGCGACGTACGTCCGCAGCCCGGTGCGCGGCATACCGAGTCGCAAGGTCTGGCCTGCTCGCAGGGTGGCCGGAGCATTGAGCGGCACGCCCGCGCACGGAGCTCCTGTGACGGCGAAGACCAGGTCAGACCGGGCTTCGATCGCGAGTCCGCCGAAGGTGACCTCCAAGGCGGCGGCGTCCTCGCTGTTGCCCACGAGCCGGTTCGCCAACCGGTAGGAACCGCGATCGCAGGCGCCCGAGCGGCCGATCCCAAGCGCCGCCTGGCCGATCCGGCCGGCATCCTGCACGGTGGTCAACGGACCTGTCTCCCGGACCACGAAACGCCCGGTCATCCCGAGCCCGCATCGATGAAGCGGACCCGCCGGCCCGGTTGCAGGAGGGCGGCCGGGTCCCGATGCAGATCGAACACAGCGACCTCCGTGCGGCCGAGAAGTTGCCACCCGCCGGGGGACTCGCGCGGGTAGACGCCGCTGAACTCGCCGGCCAGCGCCACCGATCCGGCCGGCACCTTCGTCCGCGGCGATTCGCGGCGCGGTACGTCCCACTCAGACGCACCGGTCAGATAGCCGAAGCCCGGCGCGAAGCCGCAGAACGCCACCGTCCACTGCTCAGCGGTGTGGCGGCGGATCACCTCGGCCACGTCGCAGCCGAGCAACCCGGCGACATCCTCCAGATCCGCGCCGTCGTAGCTGACGGGGATCTCCACCAGTTCGCCGTCGAGCCGGCGGTCTTTACGCGCCACCGTGTCGCGCAAAGCCCGCTCGACCGCGGCGAGGTCGGTGACGGCCGGGTCCGTCACCACCATCACCGTCCGGGCCGCCGGAACGATGTCGACGACACCGTCCGGCGGCTCGGCCAGCAGCGCCGCGTAGTAGCCCAGGACCTCGTCGAGGTCGTCGAGCTCGACCAGCAGCGCGGTACTACCGCAGGGGAGCAGTCGCATCAGGCAGCGAACGGGGTCAGTTCGACGCCCGCGTCCCAGAGGCTCTGCCGCACCTGCTGAGCGATCTGTACCGCGCCCGGGGTGTCGCCGTGCACACAGATCGACCCCGGCTGCAACTTCAGTTCGCCACCTTCGACGTCCGCGATCGGTGCACCGGTGGCCATCGCCACGCAGCGCCGGGCGATCTCGGGCCCGTCGTGCAGCACCGATCCGGGCAGCCGGCGGGACACCAGCGTCCCTTCCGGCGTGTACGCCCGGTCCGCGAACGCCTCGTGGACGACGGTCAGCCCGGCCTCCTCGGCCAGCCGCAGCCAGACCGCGCCGGGCAGCCCCAGCACGGGCAGTCCCCGGTCGTAGTCCGCGATCGCCTCGACCACGGCCGCGGCCTGCTCCTCGTGGTGCCCGATCGTGTTGTAGAGCGCGCCGTGCGGCTTGACGTAGCGCACCTCCGACCCGGCGATCCGGGCGAAGGCGTCCAGTGCGGCGATCTGGTAGATCACCTCGTCGCGCAGCGCCGCCGGTTCGATGTCGATGAACCGGCGGCCGAAGCCCGGCTTGTCGGCGTACCCGACGTGGGCCCCGATGGCCACGTCGCGGTCGGCCGCGCGCCGGCACACCGCACGCATGATGGAGGGGTCGCCGGCGTGGGAACCGCAGGCGATGTTGGCGCTGGTGACGACGTCGAGCAGGGCGTTGTCGTCACCCATCGCCCAGCTTCCGAAGCCTTCGCCGAGATCGGCGTTCAGATCGACGGTGTTCATCAGGTCCTCCTTCAGGCGTCCGCTGTTGCTAGCTGAACAGGTCGATGACGGGACGGACCGACCGCACCGCCAGGTAGATGGTGAGCAACCAGGCGGCACCGCCGATCCCGAGCAGCCAGGCCGGGTACCGGTAGCCGTTCAGGAGATCCTTGCGCCGCCATGCCACCCAGAGAAGCACACCGATCCCCACCGGCAGCAGCAGGCCGTTGAAGGCACCCGCGAAGACCAGCAGGGTGGTCGGCGCCGTACCGACGGACACGTAGATGATCGTCGTCACCACGATGAAGGCGACCACCAGAGCGGTCCGCATCCGGTCGCTGGTCCGCGTCCGCGAGGTGATGAACGAGACCGTCGTGTAGGAGGCGCCGATCACGCTGGTGATGGCGGCGGCCCACAGCACGATGCCGAAGACGCGCAGGCCGACCTCACCCGCGGCCTGCCCGAAGGCCGACGCCGCCGGGCTCGCCGGGTCCAGTTTCGCGCCGCCGGCGACCACGCCGAAGATCGCCAGGAAGAGCACGATCCGCATCACGCCGGTGATCAGGATGCCGGTCACCGAGCCGCGGGTGATGTCGCGGATGTGTTGCGGCCCGGTGATGCCGGAGTCCAGCAGCCGGTGCGCCCCGGCGTACACGATGTAGCCGCCGATGGTGCCGCCGATCAGTGTGGTGATGGCGAGGAACTCGACCTGCTCGGGCAGCACCACGTTCTTCAGCGCCTGGCCGACCGGCGGACCGGAGGTGATCGCGATGTAGGTGGTCAGCACGATCATCAGGAGGCCCAGGACGAAGACGATCCGGTCCATCGCCAGCCCGGCCCGCTTGGACACGAAGATGCCGATGGCAACGAGTGCGGACAGTGCGCCGCCGAGCTTGGGGTCCAGGCCGAACATCGCGTCGGTGCCCAGGCCGGAGCCGGACACGTTGCCGATGTTGAAGACCAGGCCGCCGACGAACAGCAGGGCGGCCATCGCCCAGCCGAGGCCGGGGAAGACCAGGTTGCCGAGCTCCTGGGCGCGGCGCCCGGAGACCCCGATCACCCGCCAGACGTTCAGCTGCAGGGCGATGTCGACCAGGATCGACACGGCGATGGCGAACGCGAACGCGGCGCCCAGTTGCACCGTGAAGGTGGTGGTCTGGGTGATGAAGCCCGGCCCGATGGCCGAGGTGGCCATCAGGAACATCGCGCCGATCAGTGTCGAGCGGGTGCTCGTCTTCATCGCCGAGCCGGTGGCCGGTGCCTCGGCGTTCTCGGTGCTGGGTCGCCCGGTACGGCGTACCTGGCGCTGGCTCGACTTGGTCGGCGGCTTGGACGGTGGCTTGGCCATGGTGCTCTCCTGATCTCAGCAGGTCGGGGTGAGGAGGGACCGCGGCGTCAGCGCCGGACGGCCTTACCGGCGGCCTCGACGAGGGCGACGGTCTGATCCACGACAGCCTTGCGATCAGCCTGGAACTCGGGGCTGGTCAGTGCACTCAGGTCGGTCGGGTACACCAGCGCGGAGATGTGCAGGTGCCCGCCGGGAAGGGTGGAATGTCCGGTACCCAACCGGAGCCGGTTCGTTCGGTACATGGACTCGTTCGACAGGTAGTTGCCACCGGGTGCGCTGGCGGCGCGAGACCCCGGCGACGGGTCCGGAGCGGTCCGCAGGGCGGCGGGGTCGGGGAAGGTGCCGGCCGGCCACTCGGTGATGCCCGGGTTCAGCTTGACCGGCCACGGGCCGGTGCCCGCGTCGATCATCGCCTGGTAGGGCAGCGTGGTGTGGATGAACTGCGGGGACGGCTGCGGCTGGGGCCAGAGCGCGGCCGCCGAGATCGGTCCCCAGTTGAGCGCGCGGTTGTTGTCCGGGGAGCCGCCGCGGAAGCCGCCGGCCCACTTCTCGATGTTCATCTGGCCGCGGCCGGTCTGGCTGATCGTCATCAAGGCGTCGATCGAACCCTGGTACCGCGGGTCCTTGCGGGCCACCAGCCACGGGCCGAACGCGTCCTCGACGATGCCCTGGTCGAAGTCGGTCCAGTTCACCGGGAAGACGACGGACTGCAGGGTGACCAGGCCGTGCTTGGTCTTCACGGTGCGTCCGTCGAGTTGCAGCGCGGAGGCACCGGACGGGTTCGAGTTCCGCAGGCTGGCGTCGAGGCTGTAGGTGTCGAAGCCGCTGACCAGCATCCGGGTGCCGCTGCGGGGGAACGAGACCTGATCGATGCCGCGGGAGGCGTAGCTGAACTGCCGCAGGATCGCCTGCCGCTGCAGGCTGGTCAGTGCGAACGGAGCCTGCCACTCGCGAACGGCGCGGCTCATGGAGGTCCGCGCCCAGTAGAGCGGGCGGTCGTCGTACCGGTCGATGGTGCCTGAGGTCAGCCGGCCCTGCGCCCGGTCCACGGCGGTGCGCCACAGCGCGGCGCCGGCGGCCTTGATGGCGGCGTTGGCCTCACTGACGCTCGTGTAACCGCAGAGCTTGTCGGCGAAGCCGTCGACGATGCCCTCGAAGCCGGCGGCCTCGATGAAGTCGCGGGCGACCGGAGTGGTCCGGCCGGGCAGGCTGAGGGTCGTCCGCTGCTCCTCTACGGAGAGCACGGCGCCTGGCGTCACGCAGGCGGATGAAGGGGCGGCCTGAGCGGTGGACTGGCCGGCCGACATGGTCTGGGTCATCACACGTCCTTCGGTGCTGCCTCCGGTGCTGGCGAGCACAGCCACGGTCGCGACGTTGAGCGCGAGCAGCGCGGCCGGGAAGAGCCTCTTGCGGATCATTCGCACGTCTCCAGGGGGTGAAGTTCGCTGCGGTCAGTGGGCGGGCAACCGCGGCTCGTAATCCCCGAGGGTAGATATTGTTCAACAATCCTGCAAGACTTCTGTTGAACGCAGTTTCGCTCCGGCGCCGTGATTGGGTGATGATGCGAGGGTGTCCAGCTCCAGTGAGATCCGACCGCCTGCCGACCCGGGGACGGACACGTCCTGGCTCCGGGCCGTCGCCGGCGATGCCGCCCTGTTCGACCGGAGCAGTTCGGCCGAGCGAGTCGCCGACGTGCTCCGGCGCCGAATCACCGAAGGTGCGCTACCGCCAGGCACCCAGCTGTCCGAGGAGCTCCTCAAGGAAGCCCTCCAGGTCAGCCGGAACACGCTGCGCGAGGCCTTCCGGCTGCTCACCCACGAAGGGCTGCTGGTGCACAAGATGCACCGCGGCGTCTTCGTCCCGGATCTCACCGAGGAGGACCTGGTCGACCTCTACCGGCTGCGCCGGGTGCTGGAGTGCGACGTGGTCCGGTCGCTCGACGAGCTGCCGACCGAGTGGCTGCAGCCGCTCCGCGACGACGTCGCGGCGAGCGAGGCCGCGGCGCTGGCCGGCGACTGGGTTGCCGTCGGTACTGCGAACATGCGCTTCCACCGGCACCTCGTCGGTCTGGCGGACAGCACCCGGCTCGACGAGATCACCGGCCGGCTGCTCGCCGAGCTCCGGCTGCTCTTCCACGTCATCGCGACACCCCAGGCGCTCCACGAGCCCTACATCGCCAGGAACCGCGAGCTCCTCGAGCTACTCGAAGCCGGCGCCTACACGCAAGCCGCCGACCAGCTCCACCAGTACATGCTCGACTCCGAAGCAGGTCTGCTCGCCGCCTTCCGCGCCCGCGCGTGAGGCGCGCGGCGGTTCGATCCGGAGCATCCGATGACGGGGCTTCAGGTCGACATCCGAGTGCCTGTCGGGCGGCCGCTGCCTGAGCTTGCGGAGTTTGCGACCGAGGTGGAGGCTGCGGGGCTGGATGGGATCGGCGTGCCCGACCACCACCACACCGGGCGTGATGCCTATCTGGTGCTGGCGGCGATGGCGCAGCGGACCGAGCGGTTGTCGCTCTACCCGGCCACCTCGAACGTGGTGACCCGGCATCCGCTGGTCTCCGCCGCACTGACCAACTCGCTGGACGAACTGGCTCCGGGCCGGGCGATGATCACCGTCGCGCCGGGGTTCCTCTCGGTGGAGAAGGCCGGGGAACCGAAGGCGCGCCGAGCGCGGCTGGGCGAGGTCGTGCTCGCGTTGCGCGGTCTGCTCGGCGAAGGGGCCGCCACCTTCGACGGTCACGACCTCGAGCTGTTCCACCGGCCCGAGTCCGGTTCCCGGGTGGTCGTGCTCGCCTCCGGACCGAAGCTGCTGGAGCTGGCCGGTGAAGTCGCGGACGGCGTGATGATGCTGGTCGGGCTCGACCCTCGGAGCGTCGAGGCCGCCCGGCGCCACGTCCGGATCGGAGCGGAGAGGGCCGGCCGGGATCCGTCCTCGATCGAAGAGATCCTGATCGTGCCCTTCGGTCTCGGCGATGCCGACACCGTGCGCGCCTGGCCGCGCGGCTGGTTCCGCCCGGGCCAGCCCTGGCTGCGGTATCCGAGCGCGTCCAACCTGACCTGGCTGAAGGAGGCCGGCATCGAGGTGCCGGACGGACCACCCGAAGACCTTGACGACGAATTGGCCGACCGGATCTGTACGGCGTACGGGTTGTTCGGGACGGCTGAGCAGTGCGCGGACCGGCTGATCCGCGCGCACGACGAGCTCGGGATGAGCCGCGTCTTCCTGTTCCCCGCGCACACCTGGGCGACGACGTACGACCTGCCCCGGGCGGAGGTGGACGCGTTCGGCCGGACCATCGCGCCGGCCCTGCGCGCGGCCGGGCTCTCGATTCATCGACCGTGAGGAGAAACCGATGACCACTCTTGCCGACACCGCCACGCCAGCCGGCGCCCGGGGGCTCTACCGGGAAGGCCTGGTGGTTCCGACCTCTGGCCACGCCCCGGGATTCACCCAAGCGAATCTGGTCGTCCTGCCGCGCGACTGGGCTTACGACATGCTCCTGTTCGGCCAGCGCAACCCGCAGCCGGTGCCGCTGCTTGATGTCACCGACGCCGGCTCGACCAGTACTGCGCTCGCGCCCGGCGCTGATCTCCGCACCGATCTGCCGAGGTACCGGGTCTGGCGGGACGGCGAACTGGTCGACGAGCCGTCCGACGTCACCGACCTGTGGCGTGACGACCTGGTCAGCTTCCTGATCGGCTGCAGCTTCAGCTTCGAACGGGCCCTGCTCGACGCCGGTGTCCCGGTCCGGAACATCGAGCAGGAGAGGAACGTGTCGATGTACCGGACGAATCGCGAGTGCCGGCCGGCCGGACGGCTGGCGGGACCGCTGGTGGTGTCGATGCGGCCGATTCCCGCCGCGCAGGTGGCGACCGCGGTGCAGGTGACGGCGCGGATGCCGCAGGTGCACGGCGCTCCGGTGCACGTCGGATCGCCCGAGTCATTGGGCATCGCGGACGTCGATCGGCCGGACTTCGGGGAGCCGGTCGAGTCCGCGCCGGGCGACGTACCGGTCTATTGGGCTTGCGGAGTGACGCCTCAAGCTGCGTTGATGGATTCACGGCCCCCCTTCGCGATCACTCATGCCCCCGGGCACATGTTCGTGACGGACGTGCCGGACAGTGCCTATCGCCAGTTCTAGACCAGCTTCGTAGGGGGAGTAGATGACTGAGGACCGGACCGAGGAACAGCGGAAGTCGTACCGGCCGATCGACGCGGCCGGGTTCCGGGAGTCGATCGCGCGGGACTGGGGTCCGGTGGACCGCTCGGTCTCGGTGCCGGCCGGACTGGCCGAGGCGGCGGCGGAGCACCGGCAGCGGCTGAGCGCCGCGCTGCCTGGGCGGCGGATCGCTGTCGCGGCCGGGCGGGCGCCGGTCCGGTCGAACGACACCGACTTCCGGTTCCGGGCCGACAGCGACTTCGTCTGGCTGACCGGTTGCCAGGCCGAGGGAGCGGTCCTGGTCATCTCGGCCGACGGCGACGCGACCCTCTACCTGCGCGAGACCGCGGGGCCGGACGAGGTCGACTTCTTCGCGAACGCGCGCGACGGCGAGCTGTGGATCGGCCCGGTGCCGGGGTTGAAGGACTGGTCCGACGCGCTGCAGTTGCCCTGCCGCCCGCTCGAGGAGTTGCCGTCCGCAGTACGGGGGGCGGTGCCGTACATGATGACGACGTACGGCGTGGAGCCGCTGCTCGACGCGTTGGTCGGCGGCCGGCCCTCGGATGCCCAGGAGCTTCGGCAGGCGCTCGCCGAGTTGCGCCGGATCAAGGACGACTGGGAGCTCGACCAGTTGCGGGAGGCGGTCGACGCGAGCGTGCTCGCCTTCGCCGACGTGGCCCGCGAGCTCCCCGAGGCGGTCCGCGGCGGCGGTGAGCGCTGGCTCGAAGGTACCTTCGACCGCCGCGCCCGTACGGCGGGCAACGGCCCGGGGTACGCGTCGATCGTTGCTGCCGGCAACCACGGTCCGGTGCTCCACTGGGTCCGCAACGACGGCGCCGTCCGGGAGGGCGACGTGATCCTGCTCGACGCCGGGGTGGAGACGCGCACGCTCTACACGGCCGACGTGACCCGTTCCTTCCCGGTGACGGGTGAGTTCACTCCGGCCCAGCGCCAGGTGCACGACCTGGTCCACGCCGCTCAGGTCGCCGCGCTGGGCGCGGTTCGCGCGGGAGCGCCGTACCGGGCCTTCCAGTACGAGGCGATGCGGGTGCTGATCGAGGGTCTGCGCGACTGGGGCGTGCTCGACGTGTCGCTGGACGAGGCGCTCGGCGCGGACGGGCAGCAGCATCGCCGCTATGTCGTCTGCGGGCTCGGCCACTACATCGGCCTGGACGTGCACGACTGCGACGCCTCCCGGCCGGAGAAGTACCTCGCCGGCGACCTGGCGGCCGGGATGGCCCTGGCTGTCGAGCCGGGCCTCTACTTCCACCCCCACGACGAGACGATCCCGCCGGAACTGCGCGGCATCGGCATCCGGATCGAGGACAACGTGGTGGTGCACGCCGACCGCACGGAGATCCTCACCGAGCCGCTCCCGATCACCACGGACGGCCTGGAGCAGTGGGTTCGCGCCCAGTTGCCCGCCTGACCTGTGGGTGTTTCGGAGCGTGAACGAGATAGGAACACAGAGTAGTCAAGCAATCACTTAAAATAATCTGGTCACAAGCAGTAACACTGGCCGGGTCCCGCACGATGTAGCAGGCGGGGGAGGGTCAATCTCGGCCTGGCGCGTGGCAGTGGGGGGCCGCGTACCACGCGCCGGCCGAGATGGCCCCGACTGGGACCCGGGGGGGACCCAGGGAAGTACTGGCACGGGGGGATATCTGATGGACCTGCGAGTGCGGGTGGTGCGCTGCGCGTGCGCCGGTAAGCATCACTGGTACGCCGACATCGACGATCCGGGCGATCCGCAGCCCGATGATCCGTACTGGTTCGTCCACGGATGTCAGACCCAGTCCGAGGCTCTCGAGCTTGCTTGTGCTCAGCTCGGCACACTCACTTCCGTCGGTCGCTCGGGTGGTTCCCTGACGCGCGTTCAGGAAGCCCGCCTGGTGTTCGTCTGAGATCCGGTTGGGAAGACGACGGCCCCCTCGCCATGCCCGGCGAGGGGGCCGCTGTTTCGGGCCGGTGGGATCAGCCGCGGGTGAGGGTGACGCCGTAGTACGAGGCCGCGTCGACGACCGGCTGGTAGAAGGAGTACGAGCCGGTGGCGTTGCCGCCCTGGTTCCAGCCGCAGTCGTGGCCGTCGCTCGGGCCGCCGGACGTCATGCCCTGGGCGGTGGTGCCGGAGATGTAGGCGCCGCCGGAGTCGCCGCCCTCGGTGCAGACGGTGGAGCGGGCCAGGCCGGAGGTGCGGGTGATGCTGCCGCCCGCGCCGCCGTAGTTGACGGTCAGGTTGTACTGCTGGATCGAGCCGCAGGTCCAGCCGGTGGTGTTGCCGGCCTTGCAGATGGTCGAGCCGACCGGAGCCTTGGACGAGCCGGTGACCCGGGTGGTCTGGCCGTTGCGGTTGTCGATGTAGCCGCGGCCGGTGTCCTCGGCGTCGATGTCCATCAGGCCCATGTCGACGCTCGGCGAACCGGTCCGGAAGCGGCTCGCGATGCCCTTGCCGAGGTGGACCCCGGAGCGGTTCAGCACGTCGGGGTTGCCCTCGACGCAGTGGCCGGCGCTGAGCATCACGTTGTTGCCGTTGCTGGTGGTGCCGGAGAAGCCGAGCGAGCAGTTCGTGCCCGGCACCAGGTCCATGATCTGGCCGCCGATCACGTCGGCCGTCATCGCCAGCGTGGTGTCGTTGGTGCTCACGTCGACACCCGGGACCGCCTTCAGCTGCTTGACCAGGGCAACGGTCTTCGCGGACTGCTTGCCCGGCTGCAGGACGACCTGCAGGCGGTCCGTCGGCAGGTCGGCGCCGATGGACTGGACCTGCAGCGAGCCGGACTTGTCGGCCAGGGCCTGGACCTGGGTCTGCAGCTTGGTCAGGGCCTTCTCGCCGCGGGCAACAGTCCGCGGTGTCAGGCCGTGCTCGCGGGCCACCTCGGCGGCCTTGGCGGAGTGCACGTTGACGACGAGTTGGCGGGACGCGTTGAAGAAGGCGCCGTCGAGATTCGCCGAGTCGCTCCTGGCTGCCTCGAAGGCGGACGCCTTGGCGTGCTCGGTGTCGAGCCGCACCTTGGCCTCGGCCGGGGACACGCCCCAACTCTTGCCGAGTACGTCGTACACGCCGTCGGTGGGGGCGGGGACAGGCGCGCTGTTCGCGGTCTGGATCGGGGCCAGGGCGGCGGCACCGAGTCCGAGCGCGAGGACCGCGCCTGCGAGAGATTTACGCCCCCGACCGGGGCGGCGGGGCGGGGAAAGAAATGGCATCGGGTCACATCCGGTTTCCTCTTGGCGGCCTGCCTCAAAGGCCACGGTGAGGGAATAGTTGAGGTTACGGAGGATGACCACAAGGGAACGGAAGGTGATGGTTGGGTGCCACGGGCCTGGTCAAGGGAAAGCCTTCGGCGCACCCTCGGTCGAGCCCGCTCCGACCGAGGGTGAACCTTCATAAAACGGTTTAGCCTGCCGGTGGGATCGCGGGGCAACTCATTCCGCGGGGCGGAACCGTCAATGAGACCAGGTAGTCGTCGATCCTCTGCTCGACGCACGGGCTCTTGTTGTAGCTGCCGTGACCCCAGCCCTGATAGGTCAGCAGCACGCCCTGGTTGCCGAACTGACTAGCGACGCTGGTCGCCCAGCCGTAGCCGGTGGCCGGATCGTGCAGCGAGTTCGACAACAGCGCCGGCGTCTTCAGACCGCGAATTCTCAAGTCCTGCTGGGAATTTTCGGCCTTTGGCAGACCGAGGCAGGACGTTACCGCGATCAGTTGCGGCACGTACTTCATGTCCGGGTTGTTCTGCTCCACCCTGCGCAGGTGACCGGCCAACTCGGCGTAGTCGCGGGCCGGCAGGCTGAAGTCCCGGCAGAACGGGGCGAGGGTGTTCGGGGCCAGCCCGGCCGGAACCGCCGGCTCCCCGGTCGGCGGCTTGCTCTCCTCGAACCTCTTCAAGGTGGCGGCGAGTTCCCGCCATCTCGGCTCGTAGAGCGTCCGGAACACCACGAAGCTGAGAAAGAACGGGCTGATGGCCACCGTCGGCCGCCGCGGATCGGGGATCTCGCCGCGCCCGGCCCGGGCCAGCAGGTCCGCCCACAGAGCCCTCACGTCCCGGCCGTGCAGCGTGCAGGCCGTTGCCGCGTCGCACCATGTGACGAACTCGCCGAACGAGTCCTGGACCGTCGCGGCCTGCTCGTCGAGGAACTCGCCGGTGGTCGCGTCGCCGTGGTCGAAGACGCTCTCCAGCACCATGGCACGGACGCGGTTCGGGTACCGCTCGGCGTACTGGCCGCCGAGCAGCGTGCCGTACGAACTGCCGTGGAACGACAACTTCTGCTCGCCCAGCGCGGCCCGGATCGCGTCGACGTCCCGGACGGTCTGCAAGGTGTCGATGTGGTCGTAGACCGGGCCGGTGTGGCTCCGGCAGTCCGCCGCGAGTTCGCGGTTGTAGCGAACCGTCCGGTCAAAATCGGCCTGGTTCTTGATCAGGGGATCCGGTTGCTTGGCCAGTAGCGCGGCCGAGCACCTGACCGGATTGCTGCGGGCGATCCCGCGCGGATCGAAGCTGACGATGTCGAACCTGTCCTGCAGGTCGTCACTGAACCTGCCCATCCCGGTCTTGATCCGGTCCACCCCGGAGTCGCCGGGCCCACCGGGACCGAACACCAGTACGCCGACGCGGCGGGCCGGATCCTTCGCTTCGCGCCGGGCGATCGACAGCCCGAAGGTGCCGCCGCCCGGCTTCTTCCAGTCGATCGGGACCTGCAGGGTCGCGCACTGCGATCCCTTCACGTCCTCGGGTTTGTCCTTGCCTTCGGGCGCACAGTCGTACCAGTGCGGGCTTTTCGGCGCGGCGGCGGCCGACACCGGTACTACGGCGACGCCGGCCAGGGTGACGCCCAGAACCACACCCCACACGGTGGTTCTGAGTCGTCGGGCTTGCGAAGTCATCGGAGCATCTCCTGTCGGTGGGGGAACTGCTCCGATCCTCGGCAAACGGCTTCCACCCCACATCGGGCATCACCCCTGACCGACCCCTCGGCAACCTTGAGGGTCTTGTTAGGGTCGGTGACCTGATGACTGAGACGACGACCACTGCCTCCCAGCCGACCGCCGCTACCACGTCGAAGCACGCGGTCTGGTTTCGTGGTGTGGCGATCGCCGAGGCGATCTCCTGGACCGGACTGCTGATCGGCATGCTGTTCAAGTACGTGGTGTCGGACAACGAGATCGGCGTGAAGATCTTCGGGCCGATCCACGGCGGGATCTTCGTCGCCTACGTGCTGACCGTCGCCGTAGTCCGCAAGCCGTTGCGCTGGTCCTGGCCGGTCACCCTGCTGGCGCTGGCCGCGAGCATCCCCCCGCTGTTCACCTGGTTCTTCGAGATGTGGGCCAAGCGCACCAACCGCCTCGGCTAACGCCCGCAGGTCTTACACGGTTTGCGGGTGCGTAGGTAGTAGCCGTACGTCGCGACGGCCAGTCCCACGCCCCAGATCAGGTAGGCCGGGACGGCGACCCAGAAGAAGCTGTCAGGCAACGAGGTACCGCCGTACGCGGCTTGGCCTCGGAGGGCTGCGACGATCATCTGCACCAGCCCGACCCCGAAGTACGCCGTGATGCCGGCACCCAGCCCCGCGCCGGGTAGGAGCAGCATCCAGCGCGGGAACACCTTGCCCGGCCGGTAGACCAGCAGCAGAGGTAGAGCCGTCCCAGCGCAGACGAAGCCGAACTCGAACACGAGCATCGACGGATTGTCCGCGTAAGGCGTCTGGTCCCACCCGACGACGGCTTGGGCCAGGAGTCGTGCGGTGCAGCCGAAGACCGCGACCCAGGCTGCCGCGACGGCCCAGCGCGGGGTGGTGGTCGGAGGAGCCTTGCGACCGATGCAGGCCGGGCAGTCGGGATTCAGTTGGCGCTGTCGGGCCAGGGCGGTCCCGGCGAGCAGAGCAGCGCCGGTGAGTCCGCCGAGACGGCTCAGAAGCCCCGGAAAGTCGAAGGGAATCCCCAGCCCGGGCAGCACCCCACCCACGAAGTCGAGCAGAGCCATCGCGCACACGGCCACCCACCCGGCAGCCAGCCCCCAAGTCAGTCCGATCAGCACGCGAGACCGGGCCCGAGCTTGTAGCGCGAGAACCGCGGCGGCGCTGATCAAGCAAGCAGCCACGGAAGGCCAGTCGGGGATCAAGAGGTCGCTCGGGAGCTTCCAGGTGGGGGCGTGGCCGGTGGCGAACCACACGCGGACCAGTCCATAGACGACCGCCCACCCGAGCGCGAGCCCAGGCACCACCCGCATCCACCCCGGCATCGGGTCCGCTTTGGGCGATGGCGCCAGAGTATGGGTGTTCGTTGTCATGGCATCAGCCTCCGCCGCCGAACGGGTGGGGCGGATCCATCGGCGGAGGGAACCGCCTCCACCGCCGGATTGACTCGCGGGCCGGGGCCGCCGTACCGTCACGCCGACAACCCAAACTGCACAGCCGCCGCATGAACCCGTGCGGGAGAGACCCGGGCTCGACCCGGGCGCCGTAGGAGCAACTCTCCCCAAGAATCTCTCAGGCACCTTCACCGCACGGGCGAGGCACCTCTGGAAGGCCGCACGATCGGCCTGACAGAGCGGGGAGGCATACCAATCGGTCAATGGCGACCAGGAGGCCTCCAGATGGCAATCAGCGTGTTCGACCTCTTCAGCATCGGGATCGGCCCGTCGAGCTCCCACACCGTGGGACCGATGCGCGCCGCCCGTACCTTCGCGCTCGGCCTGGCCGACGCCGGCCTGCTGGCCCGTACTACGGCCGTCGAGTCCCAGCTGTTCGGCTCACTCGGCGCGACGGGTCACGGGCACGGCAGCAACAAGGCGGTCATGCTCGGTCTCGAGGGGGAGGACCCCGAGACGGTCGACACCCGCTCGGTCGAAGCCCGGGTCGAGGCGATCCGCTCCACCGGGAGGCTGACGCTCGCCGGGCGGCACGAGGTCGCCTTCGACGAGAACACCCAGCTGATCATGCACCGGCGCAAGGCGCTGCCCTACCACCCGAACGGGATGACGTTCGTGGCGCGCGACGGCAGTGGCGAGGTGCTGCGCGAGCGGACCTACTACTCGGTCGGCGGCGGTTTCGTCGTCGACGAGGACGCGGCGGCCGGTGACCGGATCGTGCTGGACCGGACTCCGCTCAAGTACCCGTTCCTGAGCGGCGCCGAGCTGCTCGACCGCTGCCGCGAGTCCGGGCTGCCGATCAGCGAGGTGATGCTCGCGAACGAGCTGGCCTGGCGGACCGAGCCGGAGATCCGCGAGGGTCTGCTGCACATCTGGCAGGTGATGCAGGACTGCGTCGACGAGGGCTGCGAGACCGAGGGCACCTTGCCGGGTGGGCTGAAGGTCCCGCGCCGGGCGCACGCGCTGCACCAGAAGCTCAGCAGCGACAAGTGGTCGGTGGATCCGCTCAAGGTGTTGGACTGGGTCAACCTGTTCGCGCTGGCGGTGAACGAACAGAACGCATCCGGCGGCCGGATCGTCACCGCACCCACGAACGGTGCCGCCGGCATCATCCCGGCGGTGCTGCACTACTACCGCCGATTCGTGCCGGGGGCAACGGAAGACGGCGTGGTCCGGTTCCTGCTCGCGGCCGCGGCGATCGGCGTTCTGTACAAGGAGAACGCGTCCATCTCCGGGGCCGAGGTCGGTTGTCAGGGAGAGGTCGGCTCGGCCTGCTCGATGGCCGCGGCCGGCCTGTGCGAGGTCCTCGGCGGTACGCCGGAGCAGGTCGAGAACGCCGCCGAGATCGCGATGGAGCACAACCTCGGACTGACCTGCGACCCGGTCGGCGGCCTGGTCCAGATCCCCTGTATCGAGCGCAACGCGATGGCCTCGGTGAAGGCGATCAACGCGGCCCGGATGGCGATGCACGGCGACGGCGTGCACGTGGTCACGCTGGACAAGGTGATCAAGACGATGCGCGAGACCGGCGCCGACATGAAGGTCAAGTACAAGGAGACCTCGCGCGGCGGCCTGGCCGTCAACGTCATCGAATGCTGACGGCTCCCGGGTCCTGCACGTGCGCGTTGTGCCCGAGGCCCGGCAACGTGACGACTTGGTCGTGCAGAGCCGCGAGTTCGGCGTCGGTGTTCATCGGGTCGAGCTCACCGCGCGCCAGCACCACCTCGGCCTGACTCGCCGCGATCAGCCGCGGCAGGTCCGGAGCGCCGACCCCGAACGTGCCGGGGTCCATCGCCAGCCGCCACCGGCCGTCGACCTTCGCGAGCCCGTGGTCGACCACCTTGTCGGCCGGATCGACCAAACCCTGCAGCCCGGAGACCTTGAGGAACCTGGCCGCCGCCTCGTCCCGGCTGTCGAACCACGCGATCGGCTTCCGCGCCAACGCGGCCGCCCGGCCCAGGTCGTCGTCGGACCAGGTCACCTTGACGCCCAACGCGACCACCCGGTCCACCTGTACGCCGTACCGGCCGCTGGCGAGCTCGAGCGCGATCACTCCGCCCAGGGAGTGACCCACCACCACGAGCTCACGCCGTACGGGGAGCGACTCGGCGATTGCCGCGGCCATCGACTCGAAGGTGTACGCCGGGAGGGTGCCGGCCGAGCCGTGTCCCGGCAGGTCCGGGGCGAGCCGTGGGAACTGCCAGCCGTCCCAGACGCGTCCGGTGGCGCCGAGGCCGTGCAGCAGGAGCAGAGAAGACATGGAAGCAGGCTGGCACAGGACCGGGCGGAGCGCCTGTTTGTAAGGCGAGCCGGAAAGTTGCTCCAAGGGACTGTTTGAAACGACCGCATAAGAGGTAGCCTGCCGGTCTTGTGAAACGTGAGGGGTTTCGCCGCATCGCCGTTGTCATCGCTGCGCCCGCCGGTCTGTATGCCGTGCTGGTGCTTGTCAGCCTGCTCGGCGGCCCGAGAATCGGCTCACCGCTGATTCCGCTGCCGGGTGGTGGGACGGACGCGACGCGGCCAGTGGCCGGTGCGCAACCGGGTCAGCTGCCGACGGAGCCGTTCCCGCCGATCCCATCGGGAGCGCCGAGCCCGACGTCGCCGGGTACCGCGCTCGCGACGCCGTTGCCATCGACTGCTCCTTGGGGGCAGCTGCCGCGGACCGGGACCACCGGCAGCGATGGAGAGCCGGAGGTGTCGCCGGCGCCGACCCCGGCGATGACGCCGATCCCCGAGCTCGCCGAGCGGTCCGGCCCGCCCCAGCCGCCGGCCACCAGGCGGCCGCCGGAGCGGACGGTCAGCCCGACGGTTCCGCCTGCGACTCCACCCGCGACCCCACCGGCGACTCCGCCGACGCCGAGCAAGCCACCGACCACTCCGAATGATCCGGACGAGCCGAAGACTCTCGCCGACGTCCTGCGTGACCTGGCCGACCTGCTGACTCCCTGAGGTTTACCAGGGGACGACGCCGTCGCGGCTCTGGTACGTGGCGGTCGGACCGTCCGGGCCGACGGTGGCGAGCCGCACGATGATCTCGGCTCCCTCGGGGATCGACTGCACGCCGCGGTGGTGGTTGAAGTCGGTGGCGGTGAAGCCGGGATCCGCGGAGTTGATCCTCAGCTCCGGATAGAGATAGGCGTACTGCGCTGTCAGCATGTTGAGCGCCGCCTTGGAGGACGCGTAGGCCGGCGCTGCCAGCCAGTGCGGCACGTCGTCGGCCTGACCGTCCGGCTTGCTGGCGGTGCCGATCGAGCCGAGCCCGGAGCTCACGTTGACCACCACCGGGTGATCGCTTGCCTTGAGCAACGGAATGAACTCCAGCAGGACCCGGACAGCGCCGAAGACGTTGACGTCGTAGACAGCCTGGAAGTCGTCCGCGGTCCACTCGCTGTGCGGCTTGAACTCGCCGGGGATGCCGGCGTTGTTGACGAGTACGTCGAGCCGGCCGGCCTCGTCCAGGACGTGCTTGGCCGCGGCCCGGACCGACTCGTCGTCGGTCACGTCGAGCTGGACGAAGCGGGCGCCCAGCTCGTCGGCGGCTCGCTGTCCTCGCTCGGGGTCGCGGGCGGCGACGTACACGGTGTGGCCGAGGGCAACCAGTTGGCGGGCGGTCTCGAAGCCCAGGCTCTTGTTGGCTCCAGTGATCAGTGTTGTTGTCATGTCCTCAGCCTCTGTGCCGGGAACAGGGCCAGGTAGAGCACGCCTTGTCCTAGGGAATGGCAGTACCAGGCTCGTCGGTGCGGGAGTCGACATACTGGACAGGTGGCAGAACTCGGCAAGACCTTGCACGCCTGGCGAGACCGGGTGACGCCGGCCGAGGTCGGCCTGCCCGCGGGGGACAGGCGGCGAGCGCCCGGTCTGCGTCGTGAGGAACTCGCTCAGCTGGCAGGGCTGTCGATGGACTATGTGGTCCGGCTCGAGCAGGGCAGGTCGTCCGCACCGTCGGTCCAGGTACTGACCGCGTTGTCCCGGGCCTTGCGGCTGACCGATGCCGAGCGGGACCACCTCTTCGTCCTGGCCGGTCAGGTCCCGCCCGCCGCGGGCCAGATCTCGGCGTACATCCCGCCCGGTGTGCAGCGGCTGGTGGATCAGTTGGACGCCGCCCCGCTCAGCGTGTACGACGCCGCCTGGACGATCGTCAGCTGGAATCCCCTCTGGGCGGCCCTGCTCGGAGACCCGTCCGTACTGCGCGGGCGCCGGCGCAACATCATCTGGCGGCATTTCACCGCGCCGGTGGAAGAAAGCTGGCCGGCCGGCCGAATTGTCCAGACCCCGGAACAGGCGGCCGTGTTCAGCCGCGCGATGATCACCGATTTGCGGACCGCCGCGGCTCGTTATCCCAAGGACGCCGATCTGCGCGCCCTGATCCAGGAACTCCGGGCCGGCAGCGACCATTTCGCCCGGCTGTGGGACCAGCACGTGGTCGGCTTCCACGAGTCCGACCGCAAAACGATCGAGCACGCCTCACTCGGGCCGATCACGCTCGACTGCGACGTGCTCACCGTCCCGGGCAGCGATCTGCGCATCGTCGTCTACACGGCGGCTCCCGGCACCGAGGCGGCCGAGAAACTGCGGCTGCTCTCGGTCGTCGGGCTGCAGTCCCTCGCCTGACGCACCGGAAGCCGCTCATGACTCCGTGTGGCCGCCCCGGCGATCTTCCTGCCTACTGGACAGTTTTGCGGTCAACAACATTCCATCCACTGTTTGAACCCGGCCGAAAGGCGTAGCCTCCGAATTCGAGCTTGGATGGGTCCTGCCGGGGCACTGGGGGCGGGGAAAGCAGGAAAGTCGTGAACGGGGGATTTCGTGAAACCTTTCTTCAGAGAGCCGGTGTTCGTCGATCCGACCGGACGGCGCGGTCGCCGGCTCCGCCGGGCGGGCGTCGTCGTGGCGGCGCCGACCTCGGCGTATCTGGTCCTGATGGTGAGCAGCGTGCTGGGTGTGCCGACGATCCACACCCCGCTGCTTCCGCCCGCCGCGGCCGGGTCGGCCTCGTCCGGGCCGCAGTCCGTGCCCGCGATTCCGGACAGCCGCATCGACACACCAGCGGGGCAGACCGGAGTACTGACCGGGCAGCCGGCGTCGACCTCCACCGAGCCGGGCGCGCCGTCGCGCCGTACTGTGCCGTCGGCCACGCGGCCGGGAGCAGCGAAAGCGAAGACCGCGGCCGCGTCGGTGGGCACGGCGAAAGCCAAGGCCGCGGTGCAGGCGCCCGCGAAGACCGAGCCGGCCCAGGTCGTGACGTCGAAGCCGCGCACGACCACCCAGCAACCGACCCAGCAACCGACCCAGACAGCGACTCAGGAGCCGACGCAGTCCACCCAGCAGCCGACGCGGGAGACCACCGAGCCGTCGGTGCCGGCCCCGAAGCCGCCTGTCTCGAAGCCGGCCGCGCCCCAGCCTGCCGCTCCGGCCCCCGTCAACCGCGTGCTGAAGCCAGTCGTCGAGCCGGTGGTCGAGCCGGTGGTCGAGCCGGTGGTCCAGCCGGTGGTCCAGCCGGTGGTCACAGTGGTGACGCCGGTGGTCGACCCCGTGGTGGGGCTGGTCGGTGGGGCCGGAGGGCTGCTAGGCCTGGGCAAGTGACAGCCCGACGGCCATGATCCGTCGCCGCCCTGGTCAACGCAGCGCCAGGGACATCCCGCTGCGGACCCATTGGCTGGTCCTGACGGTGTGCTTGGTGTGCCTGGTCGCCGCGCTGTTGCTGCACGGCTATACCCAGCACCTGTTCGGTACCGCGCCGGACGCAGAGCCACCGGAGCGGCACTCCTTCGGCAAGGTGCCCGGCGAGGTCAGCAGCGGCGGGCCCGTCATCGATGCGAGCGGAGCCGAGATCCGGACCGCGTCGCCGAAGCCCAAGACGATCGCGCTGACCTTCGACGACGGCCCGGACCCGGTCTGGACCCCGCAGATCCTCGACCTGCTGAAGCAGCACGACGCCAGGGCCACCTTCTTCGTGGTCGGCGTCGAGGTGGCCGCGCAGCAGGAACTGACCCGGCGGATCAACGACGAAGGCCACCAACTCGGCCTGCACACCTTCACCCACGCCGACCTCGCCGCCCTGCCGGACTGGCGCCGCTCCTTCGAGCTCCGGCAGAGCCAGCTGATCCTGGCCGGAGCCGCCGGAGTGAGTACGCCGCTGCTGCGGCCGCCGTACTCGTCCAAGGCCGAGGCCGTCGCCGACGAGGACTGGTCGGGGATCAAGTACGCGCGCGAACTCGGCTACCTCACGGTGCTGACCACCCAGGACAGCGAGGACTGGCGCCGGCTGGGCGTCGAGCGGATCCTCACCAGCTCGCGACCGGTGGGCGACGCCGGGCAGATCCTGCTGGTCCACGACGCCGGTGGCGACCGGAGCCAGACGGTCGCGGCGCTGGCGGTGCTGATTCCCGAGCTGAAGGCCCGCGGGTTCCGTTTCGAGACGGTCAGCGAGACGGTCGGGATCCCGCAGCCGGTCCGGAAGGCCACGGTCAGCGAGCGGTTGCGAGGGCTGGGGATGATCGGCGCGATCAAGCTCAGCGACACGGTCCTGCTGGTGCTCACCTGGCTGCTCTACCTGGTCGGCGGACTGAGCCTGCTCCGGGCCGTGGCGACAGTCCTGGCCGCACGCCGGCATTCCCGCACCAGATCCGCGGCCTGGCCGGAACCGGTCACCGACCCGGTCACGGTCGTCGTGCCCGCCTACAACGAGAGCGCGGGGATCGAGGCAGCCGTCCGGTCGCTGGTCGCCTCCGACCATCCGGTCGAGGTGATCGTGGTCGACGACGGCTCGACCGACGGCACGGCCGACCTGGTCGAAGCGCTGGGACTGCCCGGAGTACGGGTGATCCGGCAGGCCAACGCGGGCAAGCCTGCTGCTCTCACCACCGGGATCGAGGCCGCCTCGCACCAACTGGTGGTGATGGTCGACGGTGACACGGTCTTCGAACCGGACGCGGTCCGGCTGCTGGTCCAGCCGTTCGCCGACCCGGGGATCGGGGCTGTGTCCGGCAACGCGAAGGTGGGCAACCGGCACGGAGTACTGGGGCATTGGCAGCACATCGAGTACGTCGTCGGCTTCAACCTCGACCGCAGGCTGTTCGACCTGGGCCGGTGCATGCCGACCGTGCCCGGAGCGATCGGGGCCTTCCGGCGACGTGCTCTACTCGAGGTCGGCGGCGTCAGCGAGGACACGCTGGCCGAGGACACCGATCTCACGATGGCGCTGTGCCGCAACGGCTGGCGCGTCGTCTACGAGGAGCGGGCCAAGGCCTGGACGGAGGCGCCGAACTCGCTCGGATCCCTGTGGCGGCAGCGTTATCGGTGGTGTTACGGCACGCTGCAGGCGATGTGGAAGCATCGCGGCGCGCTGTCGCAGCGCGGTCCGGCGGGACGGTTCGGCCGTCGCAGCCTCGGGTTCCTGCTCGCTTTCCAGATCCTGCTGCCGCTGCTCGCACCCGTCGTCGACGTGTTCGCCCTCTACGGGCTGATCTTCCTCGACCCGCTGCGCGTCACGGTCCTCTGGCTGCTCTTCGTCTCCTTGCAGACGTTGACGAGCCTGTACGCCTTCCGGCTCGACCGGGAGTCGATCAAGCCGTTGTGGAGTCTGCCGCTACAGCAGTTCGTCTACCGGCAGCTGATGTACCTGGTCGTCATTCAGTCGGTCGTCACCGCCTTGGCGGGCTCACGACTGCGCTGGCAGCGGATGGAGCGCTACGGCAGCCTGAAGGTGCCGGCCGGCCATTCGAGCTGACCTGCCGGGCACCCACTCAGTACGGGTCCACTCCGCTGGTCGGGGCGTTGCCGAGGGTGGACGGCTGCAGGTCGACCTGCCAGCCCTGGTTTTTGCCGAAGCCCTGCTGGAACTTCGAGAAGGCGCAGTCGGAGCTGAACTGGCGGCGCTTGGGGTTCCAGTCCTTGCCGCTCTTGAAGTACAGCGTGTACGCGCCGCCGATCCGGTTCATCGTGGCGGTCTTCTTGGCCTGGACGTACATCATCACGTGCGGCTTGCTCGGCGCCTGCCCGGTGCTGACCACCGAGACCGCGACATCGCGGCTGGTGCCGTTCTTCACCCGCAACCGGCCCGATCCGCCGGATCCGGTACGGACCACGATGTCGCCGTTCGACGGGCGGACGTCGGCCGGCTCGGGACCGAGGTCCGGCAGCGTCGATCCGAAGCGCAGGCCGAGAGTCTTCAGTTGCGTCACCGCGACCGCCAGGTTGGCGGTGAGTTGGCGCTGCACCGCCTGCGAGACGTAGGCGAGCCCGCCGCAGCCGACATCGTCCGTGCCGGTGCCGGTCAGGGTGGTCGCCGCCGCCTTCAGCCGCAGCTGCAAAACCCGGTTCGCGGCGACCGCCCGCTTCGGCGGCTTGAGCCCGCCGACCGCGGTGGACTCGGCGTTCAGCGTCTGGGCGAGATTGTCGATCGCGGCGCTCAGGCTGTCCTCGGTCTTCACCCGGCCCAGCGTGCCGATGCCGCCCGCCAGCCGCTGGTCGAGCTGGGTCAGCGTCTTCTGGTACTCCACCGCGGTGAGCGGCCCAGCCACGGTCGGAGTCGGAGTCGGAGTCGGTGCAGGCGGCGGGGTGGCGCTGGCCGTACTGGTCGTCGGGTCCGGGCTCGACGACTGATTGGGCGAGGGCGACGCATCGTCCTTCGATCCACCACAGCCGGCGACCAACACCAGCACTGCGAGCCCAGCCGTCAACGACACACTTCTGCGCATTTGCCCCCAGCTCTCGAACTTCCCCTTGGCACAAACCCTAGGCGGCAAAGGGGTCCCGATGTCCGCGTGGTGTCGGACGTGGACCGCCGCGCCGCGGTTCCGTCGACCGAGGGAGTTTCAGCCGCGGGGACGGACGAAGGGGAAGGCGAGGGTGGAGCGGATGTTCTGGCCGGTGAGCATCATCATCACCCGGTCCACGCCGATGCCGAGTCCACCGGTCGGCGGCATCGCGTACTCCAGCGTGCTGAGGAAGTCCTCGTCCAGCGACATCGCCTCGGGATCACCGGCCGCCGCTTTCAGCGACTGCTCGGTGAGCCGGCGCCGTTGCTCGACGGGATCCACCAGCTCGGAGTACGCAGTACCGATCTCTGCGCCGAAGGCGACCAGGTCCCAGCGTTCGGCCAGGCGTGGGTCGGTCCGGTGCTCCCTGGTCAGCGGTGACGTCTCCAGTGGGAAGTCGGTGTAGAAGGTCGGCAGGGTGGTGTTGGGCTCGACCAGTTCGTCGTACAGCTCGAGCACCAGTTCGCCGGCGGACAGGTCGAAGCCGGCGTGCACGCCGTGCTCGGCGCAGAGCTCACGCAGGCGTTCGGTCGGCGTACCGGAGTCAACCCGTACTCCGGTCGCGCGGCTGACCGCCTCGTGCACGGTGACGACGGGCCAGTCGCCGGAGATGTCGATCTCGCCGTCCGGCCGTTGCACCACGGGCTTGCCGAACACCGCGGTGGCCGCCTCGATCAGCAGTTCGCGGGTCAGCTCGCGCATCACGAGGTAGTCCGCGTACGGCTGGTAGGCCTCGACCGAGGTGAACTCCGGGTTGTGGGTCGCGTCGGCGCCCTCGTTGCGGAAGTTCCGGTTCAGCTCGAAGATCTTGCCGAGCCCGCCGACGCTGAGCCGCTTCAGGAACAGCTCGGGCGCGATCCGCAGGAACAGCTCGGTGTCGTAGGCGTTGATGTGGGTGGCGAACGGCCGCGCGTTGGCGCCGCCGTGCACGGCCTGCAGCATCGGCGTCTCCACCTCGATGAACCCGCGCGCCTCGAACCCGTTGCGCAAGGCCCGTACCGCGGTACTGCGGTACCGCATCATCTGCAGGCTCTCCGGGTTCATCACCAGATCGAGGTGGCGCTGCCGGACCCGGGCCTCGGGATCGGTGAACCCCTTGCGCTTGTCCGGCAGGGGATGCAGGCACTTCGCCGCCATCAGCCAGCCGGTCGCCGCGATCGACAGCTCGCCCCGGCGGCTCGTGACCACCTCGCCGGTGACGCTGACGTGGTCACCGATGTCGACCAGCCGGCGCCACCGCTCGACGGCCTCGGCGCCACACGCGTCGACGGTCAGCATCACCTGCAGGCCGGTCAATCCGTCCTGCAGCTGCGCGAAGGCCAGGCCGCCGTGGTTGCGCATCCGCAGTACGCGGCCGGTGACCGCGACCTGCTCCCCGGTGCGATGGTCGGCGGGCAGGTTCGGGTGCATCGCCCGGATCCGTTCCAGGGTTTCCGTCCGCGGCACCGAGACCGGATAGGGCTCGATGCCTGCGGCAACTAGTTCGGTGAGCTTGCCGCGGCGGATCCGCTCCTGCTCGGTCAGCGCGCGATCAGGCAGGGCGGGACGCAGCAGGTCCTGCTCCTGCTCGCGGACCGCGAGGGCGAAGTGACCACCGTCGGCGGCCATGATCGCGTGCCGCTCGGCGGTCTCCGCGCTGTCCACCCGGGTCCACGGCCGCGGTGCGGGGAGGAAACCCTCCGCGGTGCCGGCGGCGAGCAGCACCTGCGCGAGCGAAGTACCGCGTTCGTAGCAGATCAGGCGTGGCGACCAGCGCGGCAGGTACTTCTCGTTGGACTGGTAGAGACTCTCCAGTTGCCAGAACCTGGAGGCGGCGGTGAGCAGGGCGTTGGTGAGCCGCAGTACCGGGCCGGCGCCGACCCGCTCGGCGTCGCTGAAGATCTCCCGGAACATGGCGAAGTTCAGCGAGATGTGGTGCACGCCGAGGTCGCCGCACGCGTCCACCAGCGCGTGCACCATGAACTCCATCAGGCCGTTCACGGACTCGGTGTCGCGCCGCATCAGGTCCAGCGAGACACCCCGCACCCCCCACGGGACGAACGACAGCAACCCCCGTACTGCGCCGTCGGCGTCCCGCGCGATCACCATCACGCAGCGCGCGTCCGCGGGATCCCCGAGCCGGCCCAGCGCCATCGAGAAGCCGCGCTCGGTCTGGGCGCCACGCCACTGCTCCGCGAGCCGCACGTACTCGGCGAGGGTGTCGGGGGACAGGTCGCCGTGCCGGACCACCTCCGCGTGGTAGCCGGCTCGCTGGGCCCGGGTGACGGCCTGGCGGACCGGACGCATGGTGCGGCCCTCGAGAGTGAAGTCGGCGACGTCGATGATCGCCTCGTCACCCATCGCGAGCGCGCGCAGGCCGGCGTCGACGTACGCGTGCGCCGCCTCCTCGCCGGCGGACAGCACCGCGGGGGACCAGCCGTACGTGCGGGCCTCGGCAAGCCAGCGCTGGATCGCGCCGGACCAGGCCGTTGGATCGCCGATCGGGTCTCCGCTGGCCAGGCTGACGCCGTTGACCACCCGATACGCGATCGCGGCCTCGCTGTCCGGGGAGAACACGACCGCCTTGTCGCGCCGGGTGGCGAAGTAGCCGAGCGAGTCGCGTTCGCCGTACTGGAGGAGCAGGCGGCGCAGGTGCAGTTCCTCGACCTGGCTGAGGTAGCGGACCCGGCGGACCGAGCGGAGGAAGATCGCGAAGGCGATGACCAGGGAGGCCGCCGAGATCGCGCCGACGGTCAGGCCGACCCAGCCGTGGCCCTCGTGGCCGGCGCCCATCTTGCTGCGGCTCTGGCCGAGCGCCGCGAAGATCGCCCAGCCGATCTTCTCCTTCTGGCCCTCCAGGGTGTTCGGGAAGACCTGGGTCAAGGTGATGCTCGTCGCCACCGAGACCAGCAGGCCGGCGATCAGCGTGACGACCGCGAGCCGCCGGGTGCCGGGGGCCAGCCGGGCCGGGAACGCGCCGCGGATCGTCCACAGCAGCACCACCAGCGACGCGATCACGATCACCTGGGCGATGCTCAGTTCCAGGTCCTGGATCGTGGCCGGGCCGAACTCGCGCAGCAGTTCGGCGTCGTTCGGGTTGGCCAGCCGGACGCTGGTGAAGGCGACCTCGGCGATCCGGGCGACCAGCCAGAGCGCCTCGAAGACCCACAGCACCCACAGCAGCGCGGCTCGCTTACCGCGCAGCAGTGCGCTGCCGACGACCGCCAGGTAGACCGCGGAGAAGAACGTGTGCCCGGCCGGGATGCCGAAGAAGTCGAAGGTCAGATCGACCTTCTTCACGTACGCCGGGGCGACCAGGTGCAGCGGGATCGCGACGAACGACCAGACGGAGGCAAGCACGACGATCCGGCCGACCCAGACAGCAGCGCGTTGGTGCCACTGCGGGATCACCTGTTCTTCCGACGACACCGAGCGATCATCCCACCTCACCCCCGCCGCCCTTGATCCATATGCGACTCGAGTGTCCTGCATCGGAACTCCGCACGTCATCTCCGGCGCCCAGGCGGGCACCTCGCGGCGTTGGAGCAAAGGACACGATGGAAAAGCATCGTGCCCTTCACTCCGCCTTGCGATGCACCCACCTGGACCCCGGAGCTAACGCACGGACCTCCGATGCAGGACACTTGCTCGATGCTGGCCGTCCCCGCTCGGTTCCCGTACCGCCTGATGCGCGGGGTACTGGTTGCCGCCGGCGTGCTCTATTGCAGTCTGCTGCTGGAGTTGGTGGCCGGCTATCCGCTGGATGTTCACGTGTCGTTCCTGAGCGAACTCGGCGCGCTGGACCAACCGACCAGCCCGTACGCGCGGGCTCTGGATCTGGGCGCCGGCGTGTTGCTCCTGCTCGCCGCGGTCCTCGGCCGGCCGGCGGCACGGATGCACCGCGACGTGCTCGGGTTGCTGATCAGCGCCGCCGTCTTCGGAGCCGGCACCATGTTCGACGCCGTGTTCCCGATGAGTTGCGCGCCCTCTGCCAGCGCGGCCTGTCGCGAAGCTGAGGGCGGCGGGCAGGCCGGCGCCGCGTTGCTGCTGCACGAGATCACCTCGACCGTCGCGGGCCTGGGAAGCGTTGCCGTCGGCATCTTTGCCGTTCTCGTACTCCGTCGCTCGGGCTGGGGCGGCCGGTGGGGCAAAGTGGTCGCCGCGCTGGCCGCCGGAGTAGCGGTGACCCAAGCCTGGCTGGGAATCGAGACCGGCCAGGAAGTCCTGACCGGAAGCGATCTGCATCCGCCGGGGATCCTGCAGCGGGTGTCGGTGGGCCTGGTCTGCTTAATGCTGGCGACATTGCTGCCAGGTCTGAGGCAGGCTTTCACCCGATGAGTACCAGTTGGGTGGTGTTGCCCGGCTTGGCCGAGACACCAGAGGAGTTCGGCCGAGTCGTCTCACTGCTGCCCGCGGGTGATCTCCGAGTGGTCGACCCCTGGCGTACTCCGGTGACCGCGCCTGTCGAGTCGTTGCGCTCGGCCACTGAGGTGGAACTCCCGGTCGGGTTGGTAGGTCACTCGATCGGAGGACTCGCCGCACTGCGGTGGACCTTGACGCATCCCGGGGAGGTGGATCGCCTGATCCTGGTGGACACCAGCCTCACCTCGGAGACCGGGCTTCGCCGGCTCTACCCGGGCTCGGCGGGTAACCGGGTTGTTCGCTCGCTGGTACGAGCACTCGGGCGGATCGGCGTACCGCAGGTGCTGGGGACCACGGCACGGAGGTTGTTCGTCCGGATTGGCAGCATGACCAACCAGGACCTGCTGACCAAGTCCACAGCCAAGACCCGGTACGGCGCTGCCGGCTCGTGGTTGCTGTTCTGGGATGAGCTGGCCGGCAGTTGGGCCCTGGCGGCCGAGGTGGAGGAGTTGCTTCGGCAGCCTCTGCCGGCGCTACCGCCCATCGTCCTGCTCGTGGCCACCGGCGGTAGTTCTCGCTTCACCGCCCGAAGCTGGCTGGCCGGTCAACGCGCTCTCGCCGCCCGCTTGAACGCAACTGTCGAGGTCCTCCCGGACTCGGCTCACTTGGTGCACCTGGACCGCCCCGACGCGATCGCCGCCGCCCTCACTCCGGCCTGATTGGACTGGGGTACAGGGGGTCTGGATGCCGACGACCCGGCCGCCCGGGCCAGGTCCGGTGTTCACCACTGGGGAGGAAGGCAGGTTCATGATGAGTTCGTTCGATCCGTGGAACTACCGCCAGGATGCTGGGTACACGCAGGGATCCGACATCGTCGGATACAAGATCGCCGCCACCGACGGTGACATCGGCAAGGTCGACAAGGCCACCTACGAGACCGATTCGTCCTCGATCGTGGTCGACACCGGCCCGTGGATCCTCGGCCGCAAGGTGCTGTTGCCGGCCGGCGTGGTGCAGAGCATCGACACCGACGACGAGAAGGTCTACGTCGACCGCACCAAGGAAGAGATCAAGAACGCTCCCGAGTACGACCCGGACCTTCCGGACGGCGACGCCGAGTCCCGCGACCGCCTCGGCAACTACTACCGCGACTACTACCAGCCTGGCATGTAGGCCTCGGCCGACAGCCCCTACTCCGGCTCAACCCCGGGGTGGGGGTTTCGTCGATTTGGGCTGCCGCCGTTCGTATATAGACGAGGAGCGTCTACCGCGAGGAGGAGTCCATGGGGTTCACGGCAGAAGAGTTGGAGTACTTGCGGTCTCAGCCGCTGGCCCGGCTGGCAACGGTCGGGGCGGACGGGCAGCCGGACGTCGTACCGGTGGCGTTCGAGTTCGACGGCGCTGTCTTCTGGGTCGGTGGTGGCGGGCCGTCCGTGGCGGGGACGCGGAAGTTCCGCAACCTTGCGGCGGGCAACCACCAGGTGGCGATCGTGATCGACGATCTGGTGTCGCTCGAGCCGTTCATCGCCCGCAGTCTGCGGGTCTACGGGCGCGCGGACTCGCCGGTCGAGCGGGTGGGCCTGGTCGGGCCCGGCCTCTACAGCAGGATCACGCCGACCGTGTCATGGAGCTGGAACCTGGCCGGCGAGGTCGTCGGGGACACGTGGTACCCGGCGAACAAGACGATCCACTAGGCAGGCGTGGTGAGCGCCGGGGTGGGGAGCTTGCGCTGCCAGACCTCGTCGAGGGCCATCCGCATGGCACCGGTGACCACGGCGTCTTCGGCGAGCGCGGACAGCTCGAGCTTGGGGTGGTTCAGCGTCAGCAGGCGCAGTTGGTCGGAGATCGCGTCGAGCAGGACGGCTCCGGCGCGCGCCACACCGCCACCGATCACGACAGCCGTCGGATCAAGCACCAGTACTGCGGGCGCCAGCGCCCGGGCGAAGTCACGTGCCACCTGCTGGACGACCGCCTGGGCCACCGGGTCGCGCTCCGCGGCCGCGGCGAACACGTTGGCCGTGTCCAGCTGATCCCGGCCGAGCTCTGCGAGCCGTGAATCCGGGTTGGCGACTGCGGCCTGGCGGCCGAGCTCGGCGATCGCCTCGGAGCCGACGGCGCGTTCCAGCGGACCGCGGCTGTCCTCGGGGTTGATCACGTCGTCCGGGCCGGTGGCGATGAAGCCGATCTCACCGGCCGCACCCGTACCGCGGTGGAGCCGGCCGTCGATCACGATGCCGGCACCGAGCCGCTCGCCCCACTGGACCGCGAGCAGCGTGCCCGTGCCACCTCGTGCCGCGGCGATCGCCAGGGCGGCCAGGTTGGCGTCGTTGTCGAGCATGACCGGGCAGTCGAGCAGACTCCGGACGTGCTTGGTCAGGTCGATCGCGGACCAGCCCGGAACGCTGGGAACCAGTTGGACCCGGCCGGTGTGCTCGTCCACGATGCCGGGGCTGGCGGCGACTGCTGCCGCGATGTCCTCGGCCGGGACCTCCGCCTCGGCCAGCGCCTCGGTGATCACCTCGCTGATGACTCCGAGCAGCTCCTGGGCGGTCCACCCCGGCCCGGAGCGGCGTACCAGCGAGAGCTTGCGGCCGGCCAGGTCGGAGACGCCGACGGTGACCCGGTGCGGCCCGACGTCCAGCCCGAGCACCGGCGCGGCGCGACCGCGCAGGGAGACCCGGATCGCCGGGCGACCCAGCGAACGGTCCGCGGAGTCGGGCCCGTGCTGCTGCAGCCAACCGGCGTCCAGCAGTTCGTCGACCGCCTGCGCCACGGTCGGTCTGGCCAGCCCGGTCCGTTCGACCAGTTCGGCCACCCGTAGTGGCGCCGGTGCGGAGCGGCGGACCGCGTCCAGCACAGCGGCGACGTTGATCCGCCGCAGCATCGTCGTACCGCCGCCGCCGACCGTTCCCTTGCCCATGTCCGACCCCTTGCCTGCCACTCGCCCATCCTATATATAAAGCGAGCGTTCATAAATTAACTCGGTCACATCGCGCGCCGCCGGCCACGACTCGGGACACCGGGGAGCGAGCGGTCACCCCGAAATCCGTGAGTCGACAACTATCACTCACCGGCCATCCCACCGCCCAGCACACGCACGGGGCCAGGGATCAGTCCTGCAACACCGTCCGCGCGAAACTGCTGAGCGCCTCACGATCGGGCTGCTGAGTCTTGGTCATCAGGCTAGCGACATGCTTCTCCACCGTCCGGGGGGAGATGTGCAGGCGCGACGCGATGGACTTGTTCCCGATCCGGTCCACCAGCAACCGGACCACCTCGAACTCCCGGGTGGTGATCCCCAACTGCCGCAGATCCGCCGGCACCTGGTCGGACCCGGTTCGCCGCTGGGACACCGTCGCCCCGAGCTGCCGCAACATGCTCCGGCAGGCACTGGCCACCGCGGCGACCTCGGCGTTGTGGAAGTAGTCCTCGGCCTGCCGCAACCACGCGACCGGCTCCCCCCACCCATCGGCGGCGGCCGGCTCCGCCACCAGCCGCAGCCCGAGACTCCGCGCCATCGGGTAGAGCGAGGACTTCTCCAGCGATGCGGCGAGCACCGCCTCGGCCTCGGCGGTCCGGCCGTCACGACCGAGCAGCACGGCATGCGCCAACTGGACGAACTGCTGGTTCCACCGCATGCCGCTGGCGGCCGTCGCCGTGACCGCCTCCAGGTGCGGCCACCCGTTCCGGCCGGCAAGGACTCCGAGGAGCAGGCCCAGGCCGTTCTTCCCCGACGTGTGGAAGGTGGTCGGATTCTGGGCGTCGTACGCGAGGGCCTGGGCCATTTCGGACTCGGCCAGCTCCCGGTTCTCCTCCAGCAGCGCGCAGAACGTGCGGGCCAGACCGTAGGAGTAGGGGAGTTCCACCGAACCCCGCTCGCCCCAGCCGGCGACCTCGGCGAGGGTTTCCTCCATCGCCGCCCGCCGCCCCTGATGGGCGAACATGATCGCCTTGGTCACCAGCACGTACGCCGCGCCGCGGCCGAGCTTGAGCCGCCTGGTCACCTCCAGGCACTCCTCGAGGATCCCCGCGGCCTTGTCGTACTCCGACCGCAGGATCGCCTGCTGCCCCAGGATGCCGTCCACCTCGTAGGCCAACGGGATGGCGCCGATCCGCAGGGCCTGTTGACGGGCTCGTTCGAGCTCGACCACGCTTCCGTTGGTCAGGCAGATCGTGCCGGCCTGGAAGAGATGCGAGCAGACCCGCTGGAAGGTCATGTTGTGCTCTTCGGCGACCTGCCGGGCCCGATGAAAGTAGGCGATGGAGCCGGCCAGGTCGTGTTCGCGGGACAGGATGCCGAGCAGTTGGAGGGCGTCGCAGGCCACCGCCGGCAGCTTGGCGCGTTCCGCGGCCGCCGCCGCCCTGGTCGCCAGTTCGGTGGCGGACTTGAGCCGGCCAGGACTCGGCCGGGCGAGTTCCAGATGGGCCGCGATCGCGTCCAGCGGGGCCAGGTCGGCGTCACCGGCCTCGGGACCGAGCAGCGAGCGGGCGGTCGCGACCTGGGTCATCGCGGCCGACCAGCGGCCGGCCATGTGCTCGAGATTGGCGAGCTGGATGTGCAGTGCGGCGACCTTGCGGCCGTCCAGGTTGCGGTCGGCCATCTCCTCGATGGTCGCCGCGTGCCGCGTGCTGGTCTCGAACATGCCCGTCTCGCTGAGGGCGATCAGCAGCGAGCCGAGCACCTCGGCGCGGTAGCTGGTGTCGGGATCCGCGGCGAGCAGCGTGGTCGCGCGTTCCAGCAGGTTGACCGCGGAGCCCATCGAGCCGTCGTCGAACGATCGCCGGCCGGCCAGTGCGAACAGCCGGCCGGCCCGGGCCAGGTCGCCGCCGGTCTCGGCCAGTTCGGCGACCATCGGGCACCACTCACCGGGCAGCCCGGGATGCAGTTCCTCGATCGCGTCGGCGCAGCGACGGGCGAGAATGGCCCGCTCCGCCGGGGTCAGCCCAGCGAGCAAGGCATCCGCGGTCAGCGGATGACGGAAGGCGTACCAGTCCGGGACCGGTTCATCAGGGCCGACCAGTTGAGCCGCCAGACCCGCTCGCAGGGTGGCGAGCAGCAGCCGCTCGTCCGTACCGGTTGCCTTGCGTACGACGCTCAGCGGGAAGCGATGTCCGAGGACAGCGGCGAGCACGAGCAGGTCGCGCGACTGCGGTCCCAGCTGACTGGTCCTGCTGCTGATGCTGCGAACCACCGCCGCGGGCACGCTCGTCTGGAGCCCCTCGACCACCTGGATGCTTCCGTCGGGCCCGGACAGCAGTTGCCCGGATCTGCGGAACTCCTGCAGCAATTCCTCGACGATGAAGGGAATTCCGGCGCTGTCGCGCCAGAGTTGGTCGGTCAAGTGATCCGGTACGCCGCTCGGCGGCACCTCGAGGCAACCGGCAACCAGTTCGCCCACCTCCTGGCGGGCGAGTGGCCGCAGCTCGACCAGGTCCGCGGTGCCTCGCTGGGCGGACAGCCGGGCCAGTTCGAGACCGGAACTGCGCTCGGAGCGAACCGTGGCGATCAGGGCGATCGGCTGGTCGGTGAGGTTGTCGAGCAGATATTCGACCACTGCGAGGGTCTCGGGGTCCGAGCCGTGCAGATCCTCCAGCACCAGCAGGCATCCGCGGTCTCGGCCCACCAGGGCGAGCAGCCGGAGGATGCCTTCCCCGAGCACCACGGCGGACGACGCGGTCTCGTGGGCGGTGCCGTCGTCCCAGTCCGGGATCAACCGGCCGAGGACCTGACGGTAGGGCCCCAGTCCTTCCGGTGCGGGCATCTCGCCCCGCCGGATCAGCGACAGCAGCGCCTCGGTGAACGGGCGGAAGGCAACCATCGTGCCGACCGCGCCGACGCGTCCGCGCAGCGTCGTCATCTGGGCGTCGAGGGCGATGGTCGTGCCCACCGCCGCCAGCCGGCTCTTGCCGATCCCGGGCTCGCCGACCAGGAAAAGAGCACCCCCGTGACCGTCACGTGCCTCGGAGAGCAGGGCGTGGAGATGATCGATCTCCCCGTCTCTGCCGACCACCTTGGGCGCATGGGTCTGCATGCTTGCCTACTTTAACGACGTGACCAGGCCGCCGCAGTCGAATCGGCAGGTTGGTCAGGCCCGATGATCGCCCGGCGAGGCAGTGGATCAAACGTTCGCTCGGCTGGTGGCGGAACCGGTGGCAGGACCGCCACCAGCCGGGCTGAGCGTCACTCGGCGATGGTGGGCCAGGTGCTGCAGGCCTCGGTCGCGGCCACGATGCCGACGGCCGCGGAACCGACCACGCCGACCAGCGCCAGGGCGCGGCCGCCGATGCGGGAGCGGATCGGCAGCTTGATCGGCCCGATCGGATCGGTCGACTCGATCGGCTCGGCTCCGGTGGACTGCGGGTCGAGTCGGTCGTCGTTGTGCGGGTGCTGGGCGGTCATGGTCTCCCCTGTCGGATGGTGTTGTGGCCGGTTCTCAGCGCTGTGATGGGCGCTGGGTCCCCGTACTCGGATCGAGCAGCAGGACGGACGGGATCTGTCCGGGAAAGCCGAGCCGGAGCAGGCCGTAGCCGATTCCCGCCAAACCGGTCAGCAGACCGGGGGAGGGAACTGCTCGCGGTGTGCCGCAGTGCGGCCCGTGCTGCTGTACTGCGGCGAGCACCAGCCCGGCCCGGCGCCGCCGGACCGCCTCAATGGCTGGGTGATCGTCTTCGGTGAGCCACAGCAGTGGCTCGACCGCGCCGAGCTCGCCATGACACAGACTCATGTCGGCGAGCACCGGACGTTGGGTGGCGGTCCTCGAGTACGCCTCGAGGTCCGCGGGGGCACCGGCGGCGAGCCGGGCCAGGGCGGTGCCGGCGTCGCCGGAACACCAACCAGGGTTGGCCGGACCGCTGTGCCGATCCAGGTCGGCGGCGACCCCGGCAGCGAGCCGGTACCTGTCTCCCGGTACGCCGTACTGCCCCAAGGCCCAGGCGATTCCCTGGTAGCCCCGGGCGAACCCAGCCTCCGGCCGGTCCTGGCGTACTCCGTGGTCGACAGCGGCGAGTAGTTCGTCGGCGTACCGTGCGGCCAGACGGGAAGCCGCGGGAAGGTCGTGCAGGGCAAGCATCGCGGCGAGTCCGCCCGCGGCTCCCTCTGTATAGCTGGGGAACTCCGCGCCGGCCGGAGTCCGCTCCGCCAGGTCGAGGAGGGCAGCGAGCCAGTTGGCGATCTCAGTGTCGTCCAGTAGGTGGCTGAGCCGGCCGAGGCCGTAGCTGATTCCGCCGAGCCCGTGGAAGCCTGGTCCGACGCTCTGAGCCGCCTCCGGGTCCGAGGCGAGCGCTTCGAGCAGCGCGGGGATCGGGCGGATCGAGTCGCGGGCGAGCTCGCTGTACTTGGCGGCTCCGGTCAGTGCGCCGATCTGCGCGAGGAACAAGGCGGTGCCGGTGTAGCCGTTGGAAAGCCCTGCACCCATGGGCATCACGGCCCAGTGGTGGTCGTCGAGCAGCTCAAGACTCAGCCAGTTCGCCGGGCCACCGCTGCTGCCGAGGACCTGCGCCATGATCTCGTCGGCGATGTCGGTGGCGGCAGCCAGCAGTTGTTCGGGGTCGGCTTCGGTCGCGCCCAGGCCGGCCCGGGTCGCAGTACCGGCGTGGACCACGGGCTCCGGGCGGGTGGCCAGGCAGGCGGAGATGAGCCACTGCTGGCGGTGCTGGTCGATCTCGCTCATCGCGGCGATCTTGGCTTCCACCTCGGCAAGTCCCTTGCCGGCAAGGGCTTGTGGCACTCGGCTGCCGTCGCTGGCCCAGATGTCACGGCTGTTCGGTCGCGCCGTGAACAGGGGGACGTCGCCGGCCCACAGGTCGGCCAGCTCGTACGGAACCAGGCGGTGCTGGCTCGGATCGCCGTCCCACAGGAGGTCCAGCAGGCGGCTGCGGCCGTCCGCGTCGCGCAGCGCGTCGGGATGCGTCGACTCGTCGAGCAGCGTGACGTACGCGCGGGTCGGCCTGGCCACGAAGCGGATCTCGTCGGTCGCGAACCGGTCCAGCAGGCCGTCCGGTCCCAGCAGGTCGGTGCGGTGCCAGGCGATCGCCTCATACGCGGCCCGGAACCCTGTCAGCAAAGAGACTTCGTGGTCCCGCGGTTCCATCACCACGTCGTCCAGCTTCGGCCGGTTGCGGCCTCCGCGCGTCGTGGTGGGGCGGCGGACCAAGTGCATCGAGTCGAGACCGGCATCGGCCCAGTCGACGACGCTGTTGGGCGACATGGCGCCGGCGTCACCGCCCAGCCCCGAGATGTCGGCCACTCCATGCTCGCCGGTGAACAGGAGCGGCAGCAGAGCAGTGCGGTAGACCGAGCTGCGCAGAGAGAAATGTGCCGGATCCTGGCCGAGGACGCCGGTAGGGATCTGGCTGGGGTGGAACAGCGTCTCCACGTCGACCAGGACCGGCTGGTCGCCGTTGGCGATCAGGTTCTCGTAGTGGACGTCGGTGCCGTCGAGGACGTACAGGAGAGCGAGCAGAGCGCCTTGCCGGTGGTAGAAGCGGCGTACTGCGGCGAGGTCCGCGCACGGGGTGTGCGGGATGAACTCGAGCCAGCCGTAGCCCGGGCGACGTAGTACCTGGACTGTCTGCAGGCCCAGAGCAGTCTTGTCGTTCAGCCAGTCGACCAGGTCGTTGAAGTGCTGGTGGAGATCGAGCGGGCGGGGCTTGTAGATGACCTGGCGACCGTCGGCGAAGGTGAGGGTCGCTGTGCAGCGGCCGCCGCGGTGGGGATCGCCCCCGGGCTGGACGCTGACGAGAGGGCCGGGATCTTGGCCGGCCAGCAGTTCGGTGACGAGTAGCTCACGGTCCTCGGCGAGACGCGCCAGCAGCTCGAGATGACCCTCGACGGCTTGACGGCACGCCTCGCCCAGGACCCGGGCCAGCACCGGGTATGCGGCCAGGAACTCCGCCAGCTCGCTCCCTCCAACGAGCCGGTGGGTGAAATCGAGAAATCGCTGCTCCGGGGTGTCGCCGGCCAGTTCGCCGCGGTCCCGGGCCCTGGCCAGTTCCAGCACCAGGGTTCTTGCGGCCAGCCGGACCAGCCTCGAGCCGAGTCGCTGCAGGAACTGGTCGGTCAGTACGCCGACCTGCCCCGCCGCGGTCAGGTCCTGCCGAGCGGAGGTAAGGAGTGGTTCGAGACATCTCACCAAGGCTTGCTGCCAGTCACCTGCCGCCGTCGACGGCGTCGAAGGTGCGGCCGTACTGCGTTCGACGTACTCCGCCCAGGCGGGTGTCGCCAGGCTCAGCTCATGGGGACCAACTCCGCCAGACCACCAGGCCTTGGGCTGGTCGGTCCGGGGAGTCCCGGTCGTTGCGGCGTTGAGCACGCGCTCAGGCTGCCATCGCGGTATGGGTGCTGCCATGGGTAGGAAGCCCCCATATTCCTCTGGGAGTGTGCTGTACCGCGGGATGGCGACTGGGGGTTGACCACCCCGCGGTCCAGCATCGCCTGGCCGGACAGCCTCTGGTGGAAGGCCGTACGGCGCAGGAACTCAGTAGCAGGCGGCCTCAGTCGGGCCCCTGGCGTTGAAGTGACTCGTGGCCGGCCTCCCTGGTTCCGTCGACTGCGAACGCCGTGAACGATGCCTGACCGGACGAAGCGGCAACAAGGGCCGCGATCACCCATTTTCCGGCGGGTTCAGGCGCTCGGAACATGGGTGCAGAACCCCCATGTGAAAACTTGCCAGGGCTGCGACGGTGGGCGGGTGTACAGCCAAGCCGCTCCCGGCCTCCCCGTCTCAGCGCACTCTGTGCTGGACGTGGTGCCGCAGTTGCCTGGCCAGTCCGCCGCTGCCGCGCTCCGGGAAACCGTTGAGGTCGCGCAGGCGGCGGATGACCTTGGCTACCGGCGTTTCTGGCTAGCGGAGCAGCACGGGGTCCGTGGTGTCGGCAGCGCCACGCCGGCCGTCCTAGCGTCGGTACTGGCCGCACGGACCGACCGCATCCGCTTGGGCTCGGGTGCGGTGATGCTGACGAACCACCAGCCGCTGGTGATCGCCGAGCAGTTCGCGGCACTAGCTGCGGCGTACCCGAGCCGGGTCGACCTCGGTGTCAGCAGAGCCCCGAGCGTGCAACCCAGTACTGCGACCGCTCTCGGCTGGACCGACACTGCCTGGGACAGCTTTCCGCAGAGACTCGACGAGCTCTGCTGCTTCCTCCGCGACGGACTACCTGGCCGTGCTCCCGTGGGAGACGTGCGGCTGGCTCTGGCCGGATTGCCTCCACCTGTCTTCGTCATGACGGATACGCCGGCGGGGGCGCAGTTGGCCGCAGTACGGGGGTTGCCGGTGTTCTTGTCGCACCACGTGGCTTCGGCCGCGACCCTTGCCTCGATCGCGGCGTACCGGGACAGCTTCGAGTCGACGGGACCCACGGGCAAGCCGTACGTCGGGGTGACGGTCGGGGTGGCTGCCGCGGATACGGAAGAGGAAGCAGTCGCCCGGCTGGCGGAGTACTTGCGGGTGAAGCTACGACTCAAGGCTGCGGCCAACCGCTCGACACCGGCCGAGCTGATGGACCTGCTCGCCCCACCGATCACCGGCCGCGAGCGGATCAAGGCCGAGCGGTTGCTGGACGACCCCGGGTACGTCGTGGGCTCCCGGTCCGGCGTTGCCGCAGGGCTGGCATCCGTAGCCGCCAGCACCGGCGCCGACGAGATCATGGTGGTCCCGCTGGCCTTCGACGGCTTGGTGCGCTCCGCCATCCTCCGCACGATCGCCGCAGGGCTGACCCGCGCCATCCGCACGATGCCGCGCCACGCCCCCCACTTCGTCGCCACGGCCTAGTGTCCTGAGTCGGAAGTTCGTGCACATCTCCGGCGCCCAGGCACGCACCTCGCCGCGTTGGAGAAACGGCCACGATGGAAAAGCATCGAGGCCGCTTCTCCGCCTTGCGATGCACGCACCTGGACACCGGAGCTGAAGCACGAACTTCCGACTCAGGACACTAGCCCCACCGCCAGACCGGCCTAAGGTGGGTTGGGGGTGTCTAGCGGAAAGGCGGGCTGATGTCGCGGGAGCGGGAGCAGGAAGTCGTCGAGGCATGTCCGAGCGAACTCTTCATCGCCGGCAAGTGGCAGGCGGCCGAGGGCGGTAAGACCCTCGCCGTCGAAGACCCAGCCACCGGTACTGCGCTCTGCGAGGTGGCGGACGCGAGTCCCGCCGACGGCAAGGCGGCGCTGGACGCGGCCGTCGCGGCGCAGGCCGAGTGGGCCGCGACCGCGCCGAGGGAGCGCGGCGAGATCCTGCGCCGGACCTACGAGCTGATGACCGAGCGGGCCGACGAGTTGGCACTGCTGATGACGCTGGAGATGGGCAAGCCGGTCGCCGAGTCGAAGGCCGAGATCGCCTACGCGTCGGAGTTCTTCCGGTGGTTCGCCGAGGAGGCGGTCCGGATCGACGGCGGCTACCAGGTGGCTCCGAACGGCAAGGGCCGCTTCCTGGTGATGCGGCAGCCGGTCGGGCCGTGCCTGCTGATCACGCCGTGGAACTTCCCCGCCGCGATGGGCGCCCGCAAGATCGGCCCGGCGGTGGCCGCGGGCTGCACGATGGTGATCAAGCCCGCCGCCCAGACGCCGCTGTCGATGCTGAAACTGGCCGAACTGATGACGGAGGCCGGCCTGCCGCCGGGTGTGCTCAACGTGCTCACCACCAGCGACTCCGGCGGGGTGATGGAGCCGCTGATCCGCGACGGCCGCGCCCGCAAGCTCTCCTTCACCGGCTCCACCCCGGTCGGCCGCAAGCTGATCGAGCAGTCCGCCGAGCAGGTCTTGCGGACCAGCATGGAACTCGGCGGCAACGCGCCGTTCCTGGTCTTCGCCGACGCCGATCTGGACAAGGCGGTCGACGGCGCGATGCTGGCGAAGATGCGCAACGGCGGCGAGGCCTGCACGGCCGCCAACCGGATCTACGTGCACTCGTCGGTGATGGAGGCCTTCGGCGCCAAGCTGACCGAGCGGATGGCCGCGCTGAAGGTCGGCCGGGGGACCGAGGACGGGGTCGACGTGGGGCCGCTGATCGACGCCAAGCAGCGGGACAAGGTGAAGGACCTGGTCGACGACGCCGTCGCGCTGGGCGCCGAGGTGCTGACCGGCGCGACGACGGTCGAGGGCGATGGGTACTTCTACCCGCCGACCGTGCTGGCCGGCGTACCGACGTCGGCGCGGCTGCAGAAGGAGGAGATCTTCGGCCCGGTCGCCCCGCTGACCGCGTTCGAGGACGAGGACGAGGCGGTCGCGATGGCCAACGACACCGAGTTCGGCCTGGTCTCCTACCTGTTCACCAGCGACCTCGGCCGCGCGCTGCGGGTCAGCGAGCGGCTCGAGACCGGCATGATCGGGCTCAACCAGGGCATCGTCTCCAACCCGGCGGCACCCTTCGGCGGCGTCAAGCAGTCCGGCCTCGGCCGCGAGGGCGGCTCGGTCGGGATCGACGAGTACCTGGAGACCAAGTACGTCGCGGTCGCGCTCGACTGAAACCGGTCGGTGTCGCCGCGCTGAGGGCTCAGCCCCGGATCGCCTGGACGATCAACTCGTTCCGCGCGTTCTGCCCGCGCGGCACCGAGGTGTGCAGGCCGTCGCGCAGGTAGGTCTCCAGCCGGTCCGGATCCGCGGCCAGGAACTCGGCCCAGTGGATGATCCGCAGGTTCGGGTTGCGCCGCTCGGCGTCGGCCAGTTGAAGGTTGAGCCAGGCGCTGTTGCGCTGGTCCGCGACCTGGACCTCGCTCGGCTGCTTGGTCCGGGCCACCTGGGCGTTCACCCAGTACACGGTCCGGTTCGGGCCGACGATCCGCATCACCCGCTCGACCTGCTCGGCGAACGCGAACGGCGCGAAGATGTCGTTGGAGTTGACCGCCATCAGGATCCGGCTCGGCAGCCCGTAGTCGCGCTTCCACTGTTCCAGCGCGTCGACCGCCGCGGAGGTCGGCTCGCCCGACCAGTTGTGCATCGCGATGCTGTCGCCGGTGGCGGCCAGCAGGTGCCTGGCCAGCGACTCGCCGTCCTGGACGGCGATGCTGTCGCCGAACATGAAGATGCCGTCGGCGGCCAGGACCTGCCGGATCTGCCCCGGCGACGAGATCGCCCGGCTCAGATTCGTCCACGGCCCGATCCTGCCCGAGCCGTAGGTGCCGCGCGGGACGGCCTCCACCGTGTTCGGCGCCGGGTCGGCCTGCGAGTCGGGCACCGCCTGCGAGCCGGGCACCGCGTGCGAGGCCGGCGCCCAGGCCGCGGCGGACTTGCCCCGCCCGGCCGGGATGGCCACTGCCGCGACGAGTCCGGCGATGATCACGATGAGCAGCGTGATCCGCACGCTCATCCTGGTCGTGCGGACACTGATCGCGGCCATCGGTCCCTCACTTCGCGAGACGTTGAGGTCTTCTTGTCTCCAATACGCGGTCAGCCGGCGAAACGCTGCATCCGGCGCCCAACTATTTTCGCCTGTCCGGGGGGACTGGCCTACTCGGCGAGCCAACGTTGGATGGTCTCCTGGTCAGGGCGGGCCTCGGTACCGATGGCATGCGGGACGAAGCGTGCATAGTAGTCGGTCACGGGTCCGTCCGACTCGCGGACCATCATCCCAGCCGCGACGCCGTCCACCACCCAGCTGCCGATCACCGCCAGGTTGCCCTCGTACGACGGGAGCGGGTGCCACTCCTGGTAGACCATCGTCTCGGTGTCGTACGGACCGTCCTGGACCAGGTCCTCCGCCCCCGAGACGGTGTGGATCCGGATGTTGCTGCCCTCCCGCCCGTGCAGCGGCTTGGCCACCCACTCGAGCAGGTCACCCGGGGAGTCGAAGTACGCCGGCAGCAGGTTCGGGTGGTCCGGGTAGAGCTCCCATAGCACCGGCAGGATCGCCTTGGTCGACAGCATGGTCTTCCAGATCGGCTCGATCCACTGCACCGGCTCCCGCTCGACCCCGGCCAGGACGTACCGGCCGAACTGGTCGTCGAGCATGTCCTCCCACGGGTAGAGCTTGAACGCGGTCCGGATCCTCCGCCCGCCCCAATCCACGAAGGCGCGCTGCTCGGACTCCCAGCCGAGGTCCTCGATCTCATGCCCGTACGTCGCCAGTCCGGCCATCGCGGCCGTGTCGCGCAGGTAGGCGACCGTCATCGCCTCCTCACCGCTGGTCTCGGCGCCGGAGTTGAAGAAGTGCGCCTCGTTGCCCGGAAAGCGGCCGGCCGCGAGCTGCTCGCCCCACCACTTGACCAGCCGGTCGTGCACGGAGTTCCACTGGTCGGCGTCGGGGAACACGTCCTCGAGCCAGTTCCACTGGATCACCGCGGACTCCACCAGCCCGGTCGGGGTGTCCCCGTTGATCTCCAGCATCTTCGGCTCGATCCCGTTCCAGGCGAGGTCGAACCGGGCGTACACGGACAGGTCGTCGCGTTTCAGCGACTCCTGGACCAGGGGCAGCGTGCCGGGCGCCAGGCCGAGCTGGGCGTCGCTGAAGCGGTCACCCGCGGCCATCACGGAGGCGGCGTGCTTGCACATCTCGTAGAGCTCCTCGGTGACCTCTTCGAGGTGCAGGACCTCTTCCATCGTCACCTCGTACCAGGCGCTCTCGTTCCAGTACGGCCGCTCGCTGCCGTCGGGCATGTCCGTCATCGGGAACACCAGACCCTGCTCGACGACCTTGTCCCTCCAGTTCGGACGAGGCTTGATCGAGTGGCGCCACATCAGCCGCCAGAGCTCCCGGTGCCCGCCTTGCCGAACCCGCCGCGGGTGATGGTGCCGATGTTGCCGCCCTTGGTGTCGAGCCCGCCGCGCTTGACGGTCGCGGTACCGCCCTGGGCATTGCGCAGGCCGGAGGCGCTGTAGGTGCCGTCGGCGGCGCTGTAGCGGCCGCCGATGGGCGGCACGAAGGCGCCGCCGCGGGTGGCCATGTAGAACCAGAAGAAGCCCGTGCCGGAGCCGTGGTACTCGCGCTCGTCCTTGCAGTTGTCGTCGGAGGTGCGCTCCTGGGTCTGCGGGTCGACGCAGATCGCGGCGTAGTCAGGCTGGTCCTCGTCGTCGCTCGAGCACCCGGTCAGCGACGCGGCGACCAGCGCGGTCAGCCCGAGCGTGATGCCCGCGCTCCGCATCCGCCTGCGTGGTTGGTTCACCTTTCCCCCTCGCCGGGCGGCTTCATGGAGAACATGATGACGGCGCCCACCACCATGGTCACACCCACCACAACCAGCGGTCCCGTGCCCACGTCGGAAACCGCCAGCACGAGTACTACGACGAAGGAGCCCGCCGCGAGCAGCGGAACCACCGCCCGCTGCAGCACCCGCCCCCGGATCTCACCACTGAAGTACACCGGTACTGCGAGCGCCGTGGCCAGGTAGTACAGGGAGACCAGGACGGAGACCGCCGCCACCGAGTCGGCCAGTACTGCCTCCGAGGTGAGCACGAGGGCCAGGTAGACCAGCACGCTGGCTCCCGCGAACGCCCAGGTGGACACACTGGGCGTCTGGAAGCGGGCCGAGATCCGGGCGAACTGGCCCGGGAACGCGTCCCGCCGGGCCATCGAAAGCATCGTCCGGGCGGTCGGCAGGATGGTGGTCTGGGTGGAGGCCAGGGCGGACACCAGCACGGCGCCGACCAGGACCTTGCCGCCGGCCGTGCCGAGCAGTTCCGCGCTCAGGATCGCGAAGAAGTCGTCGTCGGCGATGTCGTCGAGCACGTCGGTCCCGGCGTACGCGACCGCGGCCCACGCGACCACGAGGTACAAAACGATCAGGAAGGCGTTCGCGATCAGGGCGGCGATGGCGGGAGTGCGGCGCGGGTTGCGGGACTCCTCGTTGACGCTGAAGGACGAGTCCCAGCCCCAGTAGAGGAACACCGCGACCAGGACGCCGGCTGCCCAGGCGCCCTCGCCGGTGGCCGAGAACGCGGGGATGCTGACGGTGCCTGCTTCCTGGAACGCCCTGAGGGCGAACCAGAGCAACCCGATCACCTCGACCGTGAGCAGCAAGACCTGTGTCCAGGCGGCGATCCGGATGCCGCGGTAGGCGAGCACGGCCATGCCGAGGATGAAGACCGTCCCCAGCCCGGCCTGTGCGAGCTTCGACTCGGCAGCGCTGTCCAGGTCGAACAGGGTGTAGGTGTAGATGGCAGCGACCTGGGCCAGGTTGCTCATGACGAGCACGCACGCCATCACGGTGGTCCACCCGACCATGCGGCCGACAGAGAGCCCGAACGCCTTCTCGGTCCACGGGAACGTCGTACCGCAGTCAGGCTCGGCCCGGTTCAACTCGCGAAAGCACAGAGCGACCAGGACGACCGGGATGGCGCTGGCAGCGAGCACCAGGGGAGCGGCTGCGCCTACGTAACCCGCGAGCAGGCCCACGGACACCGCGAGCGAGTAGGCGGGGGCTGTCGACGCGATACCGATGGCAGTCGACGCACCCACGCCCAGGGCGTCCCGGCGCAGGCTACGGCCCCGGGAGCGTGAATCAGCGGTGGTCGTCATCGCCACCAGAGTCTCACCTGCCCGGACCAGCCTCCGGACGGCCTGCCGATCAGCCACAACTTCGGGGAGGCAGCTACCCGGGGCCGTCACGCCCAGTGGCGGCTCTCCCACTCGTTGTGCAGCATCGCCCAGACCTGGAGGTCATGCCGCTCACCCCGGTACGGGAACGCCTCTCGCAGGGTCCCCTCGTAGGTCATGCCGAGCCGCTTCGCCACCGCGATGCTGCGCTCGTTGGACGGCACGCACCGCCACTCGACCCGGTTCATCCCCCGAACGCCGATCGCGTAGTCGATCAACTGCCGCGTGGACCGGGTGATCAGTCCGTGCCCCTGGCCCTCGGCAGAGATCCAGACACCGATCTCGCAGCTTCCCCAGGCCGGCTCGAAGGTCCGGAACAGCAGCCCTCCGGCCAGTTCCCCGTCGAGCCAGATCCCGTAGATCCGGCCTTCGCCCGCCGCCTGCCGGTCGGCGTACCGCTGGAGGAAGGTCTGTGCGCCGTCGAGGTCGGTGACCAGTTCGGCCCATGGGATGTACTGCTCGATGTTGGCCCTGGCCTTGTCGATGTGGGCCAGGAACTCGGCCGCCTGCCACGGCTCCAGCGCTCTCAGTTCGGCGTTCTCGGTGAGTCTCGACGCGAACAGCATGGTGGCCTCCGGTGCGTACATAACAAACGTTAGGTACGTACTATAGGACGATGCCGGCGAAGACGGATCACGAGGCCAGACGGCGGGACGTGTCGGCCGCGGTCTGGCGGGTGCTGGCGGCCGCGGGATTCGGCGGGTTGACCCTGCGCGCGGTCGCGGCGGAGATGGGCGCGACCACGGGTCTGGTGACGCACTACTTCCCGTCCAAGAAGGCGCTGATCGTGCACGCGCTGGAGTTGGCGGAGTCACACACCCGCGAGCTTGTCCCAGCGACAGACGGAGTGCACGGCCTGGAAGCACTACGCCAGGCCCTGGCCGCCGTGCTGCCGTTGAGTCCTGAGGGCACTGAGATCAACCGCGTCTGGGTGAGCTCCTGGGATGCCGCCCTGGCCGACCCCGAACTCCACGCTCTGGAGAAAGCCCGCTACAAGCGCTGGCGCTCCCGGCTGCACCCCCTGGTCGTCGAGGCCCAGACAGACGGCAGCCTGCCACCAGGAGATCCAGCTGACCTGGTGGCAGGCTTGGCCGCGTTCACCCACGGCCTCGTAGTACAGGCGCTCTTCGACCCGCGGGCTTTCAGTCACAAGCGCCTTGCCGCCTTGCTCGACACTCATCTGGACGCATTGCGTCCGACCGGCTCAGTTCAGTAGGTCGTTCACCGAGCGCAGTACGGGGACGCCGAGCGGTTCCTTCGGTGTGTTGCCGCAAGAGGTGACGTGGAAGGTGTGGGACTCGCCGGCGTTGAGGGTGATCAGGCAGCTGTCGACCCGGGCAGAGGCCTCCAGCCGGTCCGGGAACAACGCCAGGTCCTTGGCGAGGGCCGTCGCCGTCACGGTCACGTCGTAGCCGCCCCTGCTGCTGTCTGCCACCTTGACCGTGTAGGCGTCCGCCTCGAGCCGCAGCGCCGTGTCCTCGACGAAGTACCAGTACGCCGTACTGCCGTCCGCGCCGCGCACCTCGACGTACTCGGTCGCGGGATCGCCCGGGGTCGCGACCGAAGCGGGCAACGAGTTGAGGACCGCTGAGCGAGCCGGGACTTCCAGCGCGAAGGTCTCGCTGGCCAAGACCTCGCCACCGGTCGCGGTACTCCGCCGTGCCACCGTCACCTCGGTGCTCCAGGCGACGTCCGTGTCGTTGTGTGCGGCAACAACCGGACCGTCCTCGCGGGGCTGCACGGTCAGCAGGCGGTCGGCGTACACGCGCTTGAGGGCGTGCCACAACGGCTTGCGGACGCCGTGCCCGTCGACGGCGGCCCAGGAGACGACCGGCCAGTTGTCGTTCAGCTGCCAGACGATGGCGCCGGTGTTCAGCGGGAACAGGCTGCGGAAGTGCTCGATGCCGTAGGCAACCGCCCGCGCCTGGTTCAGCTGGGTGGTCCAGTGCCAGTCCTCGATATCCTTCCACTTCGGCAGGTGCTCGCCGAGACCGCGCTCGAGCTTGAGGTTGCCCTCGAACGCCTTCTGGTGCACGAGCATCTGCTCGCCGTACGGGTCGAGCGGCTCGTCGTGCACGACCGAGGTCAGCGTGGACCAGGCCGGCGGACCCTGGAAGCCGAACTCGGAGACGAAGCGCGGCTTGTACTTGCGGTAGGTCGAGTAGTCCACCTGGTTCCAGACGTCCCAGATGTGCATCGTCCCGTTGCGTTCGTCGTTCGGGTGGATGTACCGGTCGTAGGAGAACGGGCTGCCGGCCGAGTACGGCGTCCGCGGGTCGAGCTCGGCGACGATGCCGGGGAGCAGGTCGAAGTAGTACCCCTCGCCCCAGGTCCGGCCGCCCAGCGGAGCCCGCCAGCCCCACTCGACGTACCCCCAGATGTTCTCGTTGTTGCCGTTCCACAGCGCGAGGCTGGCGTGCTGGCTCAGCCGGGTGACGGCCTGCCGCGCCTCGGCCTCCACCTCGCTGTGCAGCGGCTCCTCCTCGGAGTACGCGGCGCAGGCGAAGAGGAAGTCCTGCCAGACGAGCACGCCGAGTTCGTCGCAGACGTCGTAGAAGTCGTCGCTCTCGTAGATGCCGCCGCCCCAGACGCGGAGCAGGTTCATGTTCGCGTCGATCGCGTCGCGGATGCTGCGCTCGTAGGTCTCGCGGTTCAGCCTGGTGACGAAGGCGTCGTCGGGGATCCAGTTCGCGCCGCGGACGTAGACGGGCCTGTCGTTGACCGACAGGATGAACGGGCCGCCGTCGTCGTCCGGGGCGACGTTCATCGTGATGGTGCGGAAGCCGACCCGGCCCTGCCAGCTGTCGGTCCGCGCGCCGGCGGCGACGGACACGGCGACGTCGTACAGCGACTGGTCGCCGTAGCCGCGCGGCCACCAGCGGTCGACCGCGTCGATGGTCGAGGTGACGCCGACCTCGGCGGTCCCCGCGCTCACTGTCATCTGGGTGGTGGTGCCGCCGACCTCGACGGTGACGGTCGCGTCGTCGCCGAAGCCCTCCGACCAGGCCAGGGCGACCCGGGTGTCGAGCACGCCGCGGTCACGGTCCAGCCCGGCGAGCGGGCGGACCGAGTCGACCCGGACACCGGTCCACGACTCGATCCGGATCGGCCGCCAGATGCCGACGGTCGCGACGTCCGGTCCCCAGTCCCAGCCGAAGTTGCTCGCCATCTTCCGGATCGCGTTGTAGGGATGCAGGTTCGTGTGCGGCCACAGCCCGGACGCCTCGGACAACCGGTTCGCGGTCTCGACCGGAGCGGCGAACTCGATCACCAGCTCGTTGCGCTCGGCAACGAGCAGCCCGGTGACGGCGAACCGGTACGAGCGGTGCTGGTTCCAGGTCCGGCCGAGCTCGGTGCCGTTCAGGGTGATCGTCGCCGCGGTGTCGAGCCCCTCGGCGACCAGTTCCTGGACGGCGTGCTCGTCCGGCTCCCAGTCGAACACGGTCCGGTAGCTCCAACTGGTCCGGCCGATCCAGGCCAGTTTGCTCTCGTTGTCGCCGTCGAACGGGTCCGGGATGACACCCGCGCCGAGCAGGTCGGTGTGCACCTCGCCGGGCACGGTCGCGTCGACAGGAGCGCCGAGCAGCGCGCTGTTCCGGTCGGGCACCGGTCCTTCGATCGCGCGGACGGACCACGCGGTCCCGGCGTCGCTGGTCAGCGGGACGGACCTGAGGGTCGGATTCACAGGCGGGATCTCTCTTGTCGAGGGGTTACTTGACCGGTTCAGTAAGGCTACGCCAGGACCTGCGGCCGAGGCTCCCGGCCCAGCCGGTCGTCGGCTGCCCTGACGCAGCCGACGACCACTCCTGCCCGGTGCCCCCGCGTCGGGGCCCTAGCTCTCCGAGACCGTCCGGCGCCAGAGGTCGGCCAGCAGGCGATGCCCGGCGGCCGTCGGGTGCACGCCGTCGTCGGCGAGGGTGGTCGCGCCGACCTGCTCGGCCTGCCGGGTGAACTCCCCGTCGGCCGGGACGAGCAGTGCGCCGTACTCCGCGGCCAGCCGCCGTACGACGTCGATCTTCGGGTCCAGGTCTTCGCGCCAGCCGAGCTGATCTTCCTTCACCGCAAGAAGGAACGGCTCGATCAGGACGAGCTCGGCCCTGCCCCGGACCTGCTCGAGCATGTTGCGGTAGGACTGCTCGTACGACTCGGTCGAGGTCGGGTCGTCCTTGTCGTACCGGCGCCAGGTGTCGTTGATGCCGACCAGCACCGACACGATGTCGGGCTCGTGGGCGAGGACGTCGGCCTGCCAGCGGGCGTCGAGGTCAACCGCCCGGTTGCCGCTGATGCCGACGTTGACGATGCGCGGCGGCTGCGGCCCGAACGAGGCGTGCAGCTGGCGGACGTACCCGTCGCCCAGCCCCTCCGGATCCGTCCGGCGGCCGCAGTCGGTCACGGAGTCCCCGGCGAACACCACGGTCCGCCGGGGGTCCAGGAATCCTTCGGCCATCAGATCGTCGCGGCGTGCACGTCCCAGTCGTCCGGCAGGACGGCGGGGATCTCGACGGTGCTGGTGACGTCCACGAAGGCGCCGGTCTCGATCGACTGGGTGATGGACGCCATCACGTCGACGGCGTGGAATGCCAGCGCCCCGGTGGCCCGGTGCGGCCGGTCCTCCCGGATCGCCCGCGCCATCTCCAGTACGCCGGTACCGCGCTCGGCCGAGGCCTCGGTGCTGGCGACGACCTCCCAGTCCTCGCTGCCGAGGCGGCGGATCCTGATGTCACCGTCGAACCGGTTCGGGTCCGGCACCGCCAGCGTCGCCTCCGAGCCGGTGATCTCCACGAAGCCCTGGCGGGGCAGCGGGGAGTCGAAGCTGAAGATGCTCTGCGAGGACTGGCCCGACTCGAACCGGGCGATCGCGCTGACATGCGTCGGCACCGTCACGTCGAAGTCCGTGCCCTGCAAGGGGCCGGACCCGATCGTGCGCTTGTCCCGCGACTTCGAACCCAGACCGGCGACTGCCGCGACCGGGCCGAACAACTGCACGAGGGTGGTCAGGTAGTACGGGCCGATGTCCCACAGCGGACCGGCACCCTCCTGGAACAGGAAGGCCGGGTTCGGGTGCCACGACTCCGGTCCGGGGGACTGCATCAGCGTGAGCGCCGTCAGCGGCTCCCCGATGTCACCCTTCTCGATGATCTTTCGCGACGTCTGCAGACCCGGGCCGAGGAACGTGTCCGGGGCGCAGCCCAGCCGGAGTCCCGCGTCCTGAGCGGTCGCGAGCAGCTTGAGGCCACTGTCCTGGTCGAGCGAGAACGGCTTCTCGCTCCACACGTGCTTGCCCGCGGCAACGGCTGCCAGGGCGACCTCGACGTGCGCGATCGGGATGGTCAGGTTGACCACGATCTCGACGTCCGGGTGGCTGAGCACGACCTCGGGTCCACCGTGGGCCTCGATGCCGAACTCCTCGGCCTTCGCCTGGGCCGCCTCCGGCCGCAGGTCACCGATCGCGACCACCTTGAGGTCGGGGAAGCTCTGCATGCTCTTGATGTAGGCGTCGGAGATGACGCCGGCGCCGATGACGCCCACACCGACAGCGCTCATGCGACATCCTCTCCGGTGAGGTAGGTGAAGCTGCCGGCCACGGCGTCGAAGATCTCGCCGCTGAAGTCGTCGAGCTCGACCACCCGCAGCGCGGTCGGGGCCGCCTTGAGGATGTCGATCACGGCGATGGTGCCGTCGCCGACCGCCACCTGCGCCTTGTTGTCGAGGGTGCCGTCGCCGTCCTTGACGTGCAGCGCCTTGACCCGGTCGCCGAGCCGCCCGAGCAGCGCCGGTACGTCGGCGCCTCCGACCGCGGCCCAGTAGGTGTCGACCTCGAGGATGACCTCGTCGGACAGGTTGTCGACCAGGATCTCCAGGCCGTGCACCCCGTCGATCACCGACTCCAGTTCGAAGTGGTGGTTGTGGTAGCCCACGGTGATCCCGTGGTCGGCGGCCTCGGCCGCCGCCTTGTTCAGCGCTTCCGCCGTCGCCTTGATGTCCTCGGCGGACTGCCAGCGCGCGGGATCGACGAACGGGTCGATCACGGTGGTGATGCCGAGCTTCTTGGCCACCTCGAAGATCGGGCCGCTGTCCTCGCGGAGCAGCCCGGCGTGGGTGGTGGGAGCCGACAGACCGTACTTGGGCAGCGCCTCGGCCAGCTGGTCGGCGAAACCGACCACGCCGAAGGGCTCGACCTTCGTGTACCCGATCTCCGCGATGCGGGCCAGCGTGGCGTCGAAGTCCTCCTCCAGCTTGTGCCGGACCGTGTAGAGCTGGAGGGACAGGTTGTCCACTGCGACCATGTTTTCTCTCCTCGTCTTCGGGTCCTCCCGCTGCCCATGGGAGGCCCGGACTGGACTAGCCGAACCGGTTAAGTAACTCGCCGCAGCCTATCCCAGCCTGCCCGCCCCCGACCACCCCATAACCACCAGGCGAGCCGCCTTCACGACGCGAAGGCAAACGCTTACCCAGAGGTGCGCGGCGGGCTCTCAGTCAATTCCCAGTGACTTCTTATCGGCGGGCGGGACGATGGCGGAACGCCTTCCGGCTCCGTTGCGTTGACGGACGAAAGGTGGATTGGCTGAGAGAGGACGGGACTATCAAAGTGGCAGGTCTGGGCATCGCCGAGGTGCCGGATACCCGCGGGGACCTTCGGGAAGTGTGCACCGGCGAACTGCGGTACCCGGCGGACTCTGTGGTCGTGCTCGCCGGGATTCCGGGGGCCGGCAAAAGCACCTTGCTTCACCGGTTGTTCCCGGACGGCGGCGCCGAGTACGGCGTACGGGTGCTCGACTCCGCGCGTCTTCGTGCTGACTGGATGCAGGTGCTCGGCGCCATCCCGTACTCCTGGTGGCGTCCACTTCTCCACCTCGGCTACTACGTCCACGTACTGCGGGAGATGCGCCGTGGTGGCCCCCTGGTGGTCCACGACTGCGCCACCCGGCCTTGGGTCAGGCGACTGCTCGGCTGGAGTGCGCGGCGATCCAACCTGAAGGTGCACCTCCTCCTGCTCGACGTCCCCGCTGACGTCGCGCGCGCCGGCCAACAGACCCGCGGGCGAGTCGTCCTCTCGCGGACGATGGCGACCCACTGCCGCCGCTGGCCGCACCTGATCGAGCAGGCCACCGAAGACCCTGGCCGAGTCGTTCCGGGCGCGGTCTCCGCCCTGATCCTGAACCGCCGTCAGGCGAACGAAATCACCGGACTCACCTTCGAACCGGCTTCTGCGGACCCGCATGTGCCCCGCATTTGATCAAACCTGTCGCTCTCGGTGCCGGAAACCGTTTACCTGAAGACGGGGAGTAGGCAGCGGGCGCAGAATGTAGCCAACCGGATCGCCCGTCACGGTTCGGATCGCCCGTTCGAAGGAGGCCATCGTGCCCCGAATCACGATCAAGGAGATTGCCCGACGGTCCGGCGTCTCCAAAGGCGCGGTGTCGTATGCGCTGAACAACCAGCCCGGTGTCTCCGAGGCCACCCGGGCCCGGGTGCTGAAGGTCGCCGAGGAGTTGGAGTGGGTGCCGAACCGGGCCGCCCGGCAGTTGTCCGCGGCGCGCAGTGAGACCTTCGGCCTGGTCCTGGCCCGGACGGCCAAGACTCTCAGCGAGGAGCCGTTCTACATGGGCTTCGTCGGCGGCGTGGAGTCCGTGCTGAGCGACAAGTCGTACGCGCTCGCGCTGCAGGTCGTGCCGGACCTCGCCGACGAGATGGCGACGTACCGGAAATGGGCGGCCGAGCGCCGGGTGGACGGCGTGATCGTGGTGGATCTGCGAGTCGACGATCCGCGGATCCCGTTGCTGCGCAAGCTCGAACTGCCCGCGGTGCTGGTCGGGGATCCAGCCCTGGCCGACGGGATGACGTGCGTCTGGACCGACGGTACGACGGCCATGTACGCCGCGGTGCAGCATGTCGTGTCTCTCGGGCACCGGGTGATCGCCCGGGTCGCCGGGCCGCCGGAGCACGGGCATGTGTGGATCCGCGACGAGGCGTTCGCGGCGGCGGGCCGGCGGTTCGGGCTGGATGCCCAGGTCGTGCACACCGACTTCTCGGGCGAGGAGGGTGCCGCGGCCACCAGGAAGCTGATCGCGAGCGAGAGCAGGCCGACCGCGATCATCTACGACAACGACCTGATGGCCGTCGCGGGGTTGTCGGTGGTCAACGAACTCGGCCTGACGTCACCCGGCGATGTCACGCTGGTCGCCTGGGACGACTCGACGCTGTGCCGGCTCACGCACCCGACGCTGACCGCGATGAGCCACAACATCGTCGCGTACGGCGCCGAGGTCACGCACCGCTTGTTCGGCCTGCTGGACGGGGCTCTGCCCGCGGCGCACCTCTACTCGACACCGGCCTTGGTCGTCCGGGGCAGTTCGGGTCCGCCGCCCGCCTGAGCAGTAGCTGCCGCCGACACCTCCACCGGTACGCCGTTCACCACGGCCGTACCGGCGAGCAGGTCCGTCAGCGCACCGTCGGTGACGTCGTTCGCGCTGACGCCGGCGACCTGGTTGGCGACCGACAATCGCGAGCCGGGCCGCCCGTGCCCGAACCCGTGCGGCAGGCTGACCACGCCCGGCATCATGTCGTTGCTGGCAGCAACTTCCACGTCGATCGACCCGGCGGCCGAGCTGACCTGCACCAACTGGCCGTCGGTCAGCGAGCGGGACATCAGGTCGTCCGGATTCATCAGCAACTGATGCCGCGGCTTGCCCTTCACCAGCCGGGCCGAGTTGTGCATCCACGAGTTGTTGCTGCGCAGATGCCGCCGCCCGATCAGTAGCAGCCCGTCGCCGGGTGGACCACCGAGCAAGGTGTCAGCGGCCCGCGGGAGATCGTCGAGAATCAACGGCGGCGCAAGGTCGATCCGCTTCGTCTTGGTGTGGAGAGCGCCCGGCAGCGCGGGCTGCAACGGCCCGAGATCCACCCCGCCGACGGACTTCCGCAACTTGCGCACCGACAACCGGTACGGCCCGATCCGCAGTCCGAGATCGACGATCCGCCGAGGCGACAACCGCAACCGGGCGGAGGCAAGCACCGTCTTCTTGCTCCGCCCCGTACCGCGTAACAACGCCAGCCCCAATCCTCGGAAGATCTCCCAGTCGTGCCGGGACTCCGACGGCCGAGCCAGTACCGCGTCGTTCCACCGCGCCGTGTTCCGTACTGCGAGTTGGTGGAACGCCAGGTCGTAGTGGTCCCGCTCCAGCGGTGGCGTCGGTGGCAGGATCACGGAAGCGTGCCGGGTGGTCTCGTTGATGTACGGGTCCACCGCCACCATGAAGTCCAGCGTCCCCAACGCCTCGTCGAGCCGCCGCCCGTTCGGGGTGGACAGCACCGGGTTCCCCGCGATCGTCACCAGCGCGCGGATCTGGCCGTCGCCCGGCGTCAGGATCTCCTCCGCGATCGTCGACGCGGGCAGTTCGCCGCCGAACTCGGGCAACTCCCGCACGCGGCTCTTCCAGATGCCGACGTGCCCCTTGCCGATGCCGCGGAGCGTGTCCACGGCCGGCCGCGGGAACATCGTGCCACCCGGCCGGTCGAGGTTGCCGGTGATGATGTTGAGCACCTGCACCGCCCACTGGCAGACCGCGCCGAACTGCTGCGTCGACACCCCGAGCCGGCCATAACAGGCGGCCTTGTCAGCACCGGCGAACTCCGCGGCGATCCGCCGGATGGTGTCCGCCGAAATCCCCGTCACCTCGGCCGCGCGCTCGGGTGTCCACTCGCGGGTGGCTTCCTTGACGGCGCCCAGACCGTCGACGTACGACGGGACCGACGCGTGTCCGTCGGCGATCACCTGGTGGATCAGGGCGAGCAGGAACGCGGCGTCGGTGCCCGGCCGGACGAAGTGATGCTCGTCCGCGACCGCGGCGCTCTCGGTCCGCCGCGGATCGATCACGACCACCCGGCCGCCGCGCCTCTGGACCTCCTTGAGCCGGCGACCGAAGCCGGGCGCGGTCATCATGCTGCCGTTGGAGGCGAGCGGGTTCGCGCCGAGCATCAGCAGGTACGACGTACGGTCGATGTCCGCGACCGGGACCATCAGTTGGTGCCCGTAGAGCAGGTGCGACGCCAGCATGTGCGGGAGTTGGTCGACCGAGGTGGCGCTGAACCGGTTCCTCGTCTTGAGCAGCCGGACGACCGTCGGCATGTGCGTCATCGCGCCGAGGCTGTGCACGTTGGGATTGCCGAGGTAGACACCGACCGAGTTCTGCCCGTGCTCCTTCTGGATCTCCCGCAACCGGTCCGCGACGAGCGTGTAGGCCTCGTCCCAGCCGATCTCCTGCCAGCCGGTCGCGGTACGCCGTACCGGCTGGGTCAGGCGGTCGGGATCGTCCTGCAGGTCGCGCAGCGCGACCGCCTTCGGGCAGATGTGTCCGCGGGAGAGTGGATCCGCCTCATCACCACGAACGTCGGTGACCCGGCCGTTCTCGACCGTCACCAGCACGCCACAGATCGCTTCACACAGGTTGCACGAGGTCCGCCGTACGGTGGTCGCCATCCAGCCAAACTACTCCGGGGTAGCCGACTCGACTAGTCGAATCGTGCCTCGTCGAGGCGGCCCAGGATGGCGTCGACGGTTTCGTGCGGGGACAGGTCGGAGTTGTCCAGCCAGAGACCGCGGCGAGGGCTGAAGGCGTGCAACTCGTAGTCGAGTTCGTCGACCGAGTGCTCGTGGCCGAAGCCGAGCCGGTGGTGGATCACCTCGGGCCGCGGCGTCAACACGACCAGATAGCGCGGCCGGGTCTGGATACCGTCGAGGAACTCGCGCAGCAGTTCTCCGATCACCACGTCCTGAAGAACCACCGTGAAGCCGGCGTCGGCGTACCCGTCGGCGGCCTGGCAGGCCAGCCGGTACCTGAGTTTGAGTTGTTTCTGCGCTTCCTCGCCGTCCTCCGCGGTCGACGACGCCTGGCCGCTGACGATCATCCGGCGGAAGACGTCACCGCGCAGATGAACCCCGTACTGGAATCGTTCCGCCAGCAACTGGGAGACAGTGGATTTTCCGGCCGCCGTGATCCCGCTGACGACTAGAACCCCCTCGGTCTCCATACAGGCGATCGTGCCACGCAGGACAGGCTTTCCGTCAGGCTTTGTCCATTCTTGGCGGTGATCAGACAGTTCACGGCTGTAGGGATTTCAGGTGCGCGCCGAGGATCTCGCGGACGCGGGTCGCGGTGGTGCGGTCCGGCTGGATCGAGACGTGCATCGCGAGACCGTCGATCAGCGCGTGCAGCCGTTCTGTCTCGAGGTCGATCGAGAGGTCCTCGCGCAGCGCACCCGACTCGGACAGGCCGGTGACGAGGGAGTGGCAGAGGTCGCGCAAGCCCTTCTGGACCGGGCCGAGGAGTTCGCGCAGGCCGTCGGCGCCGGACTCGGCCTGCGCCTGGGCGACGAAGGACAGCCAGACGTCGAACTCCGCCCTGCGCTCCTCGTCGAGCGGGATCACCTCTTCCAGGTAGCGCAGCACGATGTCGGTGATGCTGCCCTCGTTCCGGATCGCGCTGATCCTCGTCTCCACCCGGCGCGCGACCAGATCCATCGCGAAACTGATCAGCCCGGCCTGGTCCGGGAAGTAGTAGCGGACGGCGCCGGCGGACCAGCCCGCCTCGGCGGCGATGGTGCGGACGGAGGCGGCGCGCATCCCGTCCCGGCGGACCACCCGCCACAGGGCCCGGGCGATCTCCTCGCGGCGGGCGTCGTGGTCGACGATCTTCGGCATCTGCCCTTTTTAGCACAGCTGTGTTACTGTCGTTCTTGTCAACACGATCGTATCAAAAAGGGGAAGGGGGCTGTCGTGCTGCTCGCTGTGATCGCCGCGTGTGAGATCGGCTTCTGGGTGCTGCTCGCCGCCGGGATGCTGACCCGCTATCTCTTCCGGCTGCCCAGGGCCGGGATGGCCCTCTTGCTGGCGGTGCCGCTGGTGGACGTGGTGATGCTGGTTGCCAGCGTGATCGACATCCGGCAGGGCGGCGAGCCGTCGTTCAAGCACTCGCTCGCCGCGATCTTCATCGGGGTCAGCGTGGGCTTCGGTCACGCGACGCTGACGTGGGCGGACGGCTGGGCGGCGTACCGGTTCGCCGGTGGTCCGCGTCCGGTCAAGCCGCGCAAGGGCACCCGGGCGAAGGCCCGCAAGGAACGCCACGGCTGGTACCGGCACGTGCTCGCGTACGCCGTCGGTGTTGGCGTGATGGCCGGCCTCGGGCTGCTCTCCGGCGAGGGGTACGACGCACTGCTCGGCCCGGCCTGGACCTGGACCATCGTGCTCGTGATCGACGGCTTCGTCTCGTTCAGCTACAACGGCGACGTGGACGAGGATGCCGAGCCGGAGACCCGGGCGAAGCAGGCCGCCTGACCGGGGCGGTGGGGCGGGGGAGGAAACAGTCCTGACCTCCCACTCGCAACCGCCCTGCCACCGTAGATTTCGGCCATGACGAAATCGGTGGCGGGGCGGGCGTGGTTCGGGGTCACCGCGGCGGTGGTGGCGATCGGCATCGTGGTGCAGTGCTTCGTGACCGCGAACGGCAGGGAAGGGTTCTTCCAGGAGACTCCGGAGCGGGTCCTCAACGTCTTCGCCTTCTTCACCATCCAGTCCAACCTCCTGCTGGGCGGGACATGTCTGCTGCTGGCGTTGCAGCCCGACCGATGGCAGTCGAGCGTGTTCAGGACGCTCCGGCTCAACGGGGTGCTCTGTATCGCGGTGACCGGGATCGTCTATCACCTGGTGTTGTCCGGGACGGACGAACTGTCCGGCTGGGCAGTGGTCACCAACCTCATCCTGCACACGCTCACTCCGCTGCTCGGCGTGCTGGGCTGGCTGATCTTCGGGCCACGCCGGCAGACCGACTGGCAGATCGTCGGCTGGTCGATCGTGTTTCCCCTGCTGTGGTTGGCGTTCACGCTGGTCCGGGGCGAGGGAACCGGCTTCTATCCCTACCCCTTCGTGGACGTCGCGGACCACGGCTACGGCCAGGTCCTGTTGAACTGTCTGCTGGTCGCGCTACTGTTCCTCGCTCTGGCGGCCGGGACCACACTGCTCGACCGCCGAATGGCCCAGAAAGCTCCCATTGAGAGGTAGTGCCGTGTTGGTGACATCTCGCTCGTACGCCGAGTACGAGGCGATGTTCGACCTGTCCGAGCTTCCCGATTCCGTCCTCGACTGTTGTGCCGGTGGTGCGAGCTTCACCGCGGAGGCGGCCGCCCGGGGTGTCGATGCCGTCGCGGTCGACCCGGCGTACGAACTGCCGGCCGCGGAGTTGGTCGACACCGTACGGCGAAGCCTGCCGGCCGGTTCGCGGATCGTCGACCAGCACGCCGACAGCTTCGTCTGGACCTGGTACGGCGATCCCGGCCGCAAGGACGAACTGCGGATCGAGGCGGCCGACCGGTTCCTGCAGGACGTGGCGGTGGCTCCGGAACGTTATGTCCCGGGCACCTTGCCCGAGTTGCCCTTCGGTGACAGGCGATTCGAACTGGTGCTCTGCTCGCACCTGCTCTTCACCTGGGCCGACAAGTACGACCGGGACTGGCATCTCGCCGCGTTGCGCGAATTGATCCGGGTCAGCAGTTCGGAGGTCCGGATCTTCCCGCTGGTCAACCAGGGTGCGGGTGATCCGGTCGAGTTCCTGCCCGACCTGCTCGAGGCGCTGCCGGTGAGGTCGGAGATCCGCAAGGTGCCGTACGAGTTCCAGGTAGGGGCCGACGAGATGCTGGTCCTGAGCCTGGATTGAGCCCGGACCGAGCTCGGACCGAGTGCGGACTGCAGGCCCGCCGAGCACGGACCGAGTGCGGACTGCAGGCCCGCGGGGCGAGGTTCGGAGTACGCCCCGCAGGGCCCGCAGGAGGGGATCAGCGCAGGTACCTACCGCACACGGGCCAGGGCTGGGCACCGCGCTGCGAGTAGAGCTTCTTCGCCCGCATCAACTGCTCGGCCGCCGACGCCTTGGCCGGGTTGCCGGAGCCGCCGACGCTGCGCCAGGTCTGCAGGTCGAACTGGAACAGGCCGTAGTAGCCCGCCGGGTTCACCGCCCGCGGGTTGCCGCTCGACTCGCAGTTGGCGACCTTGCGCCAGGCGGCGCTCATGTTCGCGCTGCCGCCCGTCGCCGCCGACCGGCTCTGCGACCGGGTGGTCCGGACCTTCCGCTCGGTCTTGCGCTCGGTCTTGCGGACGGTCTTGGTCTTCTTCGCCGTGGTCTTGCTGCGCTTCTCGGACCGGACGGTGGCCTTCTTCACACCGTCGAGCTTGAGGGTCTGCCCGATCAGGATCAGGTCCGGATCCTGCAGGTTGTTCAGCTCGGCCAGTTCGTGCCAGTCGGCACCGTTGGCCTGGGCGATCTCGGAGAGGGTGTCGCCCGCCTTGACCGTGTAGTCGGTCGCGAACGCGGCACCCGCGCCTGCCGCGGTGATACCGGCACCGAGGCCGGCAATGGAAAGAGTCCGGACTACCCGGCGTGTACTTCGCCGGGGGCGGGCATGTCGAGCTTTGGACATCAGGGTTCTGCTCCTCATGAGCTGGGCATGGTGAATTTCTCCAGCCCGGACGATTCAGCCGCGTGCGCACTTACCCCGAGAACCTCGCCGGCCGGACGTGCGGACCGGGGCGAGGCGAAGGTGGACGTCACCTGGGTGCGTGAGGCTCGGATCACCGGCCGCTTCCGCGACCGCACCGGGCTCCGCAGTCTGGTGAGGTACCACTCCCTTCGGGGTGCAGGGGACGGGCATCCGGGCAGGTCACGAGACAGCGTCCGAATGATCACGCGCTGGTAACGACGTGACCGGCCCATCGTGCGCGACGGGTGGGCCGAGCGCAAGAGTTCTGGGGGAATCCGGACAAACTTTTTCGCGCCCCAGGGTCCGGAACGTCAACAACAGAACGGTTTCCCGGCTTTCGGTAGTCGAGTGGACACAGCATTCTTCCCGGTTTCGCAGCGTTCGATCAGCGCTGGGGAGGCCCGGGACCTCCCGCGTGCCTTCCGGGCGGTTCGCTCGTTGATCGATGCGCGGGCGTGACCGTCCCGAGACTGAAACTGTGGCGGAAAGCGATCGCTCAGGTACTCTCGGTAGTCATCTCGCGGTCGGGGCGAATCGAAGGCGATGGGGGCGAAGCGGTGATCCGAGTAGTCCTCGGCCACCGCGGCACGATGGTGCGAGGTGCACTGGCCGCGGTGCTGTCAAGGGAGAACGATCTGGACGTGGTGGCCGAGCTGGACCGCTCGGACGACGTACTGGCGGCGGTGAGCCGGCGACCGCATGTGGTGCTGCTGGATCCACAGCTGCCGGGCAAGGTCGGGATCGAGGACCTGTGCCGCAAGCTGACCGGGCGCGGGGTGCTGGTGCTGGTCGACCACGAGGCGCTCGCCGCGACCAGCCTGGCGCTGGTCAAGCAGGCGCCGCGGATCGGCCTGATCGCGACGGACTCGTCCACCGGCCAGTTGGTCGAGGCGGTTCGCGACGTGGCCAAGGGCCTGCCGGTGGTCGACATCCGGCTCGCGGTGGCGGCGCTGAAGGCGGGCGACAACCCCCTGACGGATCGCGAATGCGAAGTACTGCGCCAGGTCACCACCGGCGCGACCGCACAGGAGATCGCCCGCACGCTCAGTCTGAGTGCCGGCACAGTGCGGAACTACCTGTCCCGGATCCTGGCCAAGACAGGGGCGCGTAGCCGGATCGAGGCGATCCGGAAAGCTCAGGACGCGGGCTGGATCTGATCGCCTCGTAGCCGACCGCCCCGCAGTTGGTCATCCCGGCGCCGGCTGCCGCGAAGCTGCTCCCCGCGAAGCTGCTCCCCGCGAAGCTGTTCACCGCGGAGTTGTTCACCGCGGAGCTGCTCGGCGCTGGGCTGCCAGTGGCCGAGGAGCTCGCGGTAGAGCGCTGATCTCCGCAGCAGGGTCTGGTGGTCGCCGATGGCCGCCTGATTGCCGTCGAGGACGAGGATCCGGCGGGCCCGCAGTGCGGAGCTGATCCGGTGCGCGATCACGATCAAGGTCCCACCGCGGGCCGCGAACGCCTCCTCGGCCCGTCGCTCCGCCTCCGGATCGAGGAAGCAGGTCGCCTCGTCGAGCACGACCAGCGGCGCGGGCGACAGGTACGCGCGGGCCAGCGCGATCAACTGCCGTTCACCAGCGGACAGGTCGCCGGGCCGGACCAGCGCGTCGAATCCCCCGAGCCGCTCGACCAGCCTGCCCGCACCGACGGCCTCGACGGCTTCGGAGACCTCGGAGATCGAGGCATCCGGCAGCAGGTACGTGAGGTTCTCCATCAGTGGCCCGCTGAAGACGTAGGCCTCCTGCGGGATCAGCACCCGCGTCGCGGCCAGCCGCTCGGTGGACAGCTCACTGGGCGGTACGCCGCCGAGCAGCAGGCGGCCACTCGTCGGAGCCAGCATGCCGCAGACCAAGCCGGCCAGCGTCGACTTGCCGATGCCACTGGGACCGACCACGGCAAGGTGTTCGCCTTCGGCCACCGTGAGGTCGAGGTCTTCCAGCACCGGCTCGGCGTTCGGCCCGTAGGCGAAGGTCAGACCACGCAGGCGCAACTGGTAGCCGTTCACCTCGTGCATCGGCCGTGGCGGAGTCGCCGGCGCTGCGGCGTCGAGGATGCGCCCGAGCGTCACGACGTACCGCAGGCCGCTCTCACCGAGTGCGCCCATCACCGTGTTCAAAGCGGGCTGCAGACCGATCAGGACGTAGGTGAGACCGCCAAGCAGGGTGCCTGTGCTGACCCCGCGCCCGACCAACCACGGTCCGGCCGCCAGCAGGATCAGCAGCGGCGCCCAACCGCCCACCGCGAAGCACAACATCCGCAGCGCGGCGACCTTGGCCAGGGAGCGTTCAGCAGCGGCCTGGGCCTCGATGGGCCGCCCGACCAGCCTCTCGGTGAACTCCTCGGCTCCGGTGGCCGCGATGTCCCGCACACCACTGAAGGCCATCCCGGCCGCGCCCGCCAGCTCCTCGTCGGCTTGCAGGGAGGCCCGCACCCGATCGGCCGCCATGCCGAGCACGGCCAGCGAGAGCGCGAACCCGAGCAGGAACGGCGGTACGACGAGCGCCGCGACCATCGGCGCCAACGACAGCAACCCGACCAGTACTCCGACCAGGGTGACCGCGAAGCTCCGGATCACCAGCGTCAGTCCCGCGAAGGTGTCCCGGACGATCTCGACCTGGCGGTTCACCCGCGCGACGGCGGCCTCGTCACCGGTTCGCAGCGCGCCGCCCACCACTCGCCGGACCAGGTCGTCGCGCAAGGGCTCCACCAGGTCGCCGAGGCGGCCGTAGACCTGGAAGGCGCCGGCGGCACCCAGGCACGCGGTAGCGACCAGTCCGCCGAGCCAGGCGATGCCCTCCCACGCTCGGCCGGCCAGGAAGTTGTCGGTCGCGTGGGCAACAGCGACGCCGTAGATCGCGGTCGGCAGGATCTCGGGCACAGACCACAGGGCCAGCTTCAGCGTCGACCGCTGCCGCAGTGCCCTGGCTCCGAAGAGCAGTTCGCGTTTCACCCGAACACCTCCCGGTAGGAGGCGTCCTGCCACAACTCCTGGTGCGGCCCGACCGCGCGGACCCGGCCGCGGTCCAGCCAGACGACGAGGTCGGCCCGGGCGGCGGTGGCGGCGCGGTGCGTGACGATCAGCCTGGTCCGGTGGTGCCGGTCCTGCGTCAGGGTGTTGCTGATCTGCATCTCGGTCGCGGTGTCGAGACTGGAGGTCGCGTCGTCCAGCACCAGCAGGCGATTCGCCGGCCAGGCCCGGGCCAGGCCCAGCCGCTGCCGCTCGCCGCCCGACATGGGTGTCTTAGGCAACGGAGTGAAGTAGCCCTCCGGCAGCCGGCTGACGAAGTCGTGGGCGTGGGTGGCGCGGGCCGCGGCGAGGGTGCGCACCGGCCCGACCGCGTCGTGCGAGATCGCGTCGCCGATCGTCGTGCCCACCAGGGTCGGTCGCTCGAACGCGCAGCCGACGGCAGCCCGCAGGGCGTGCCGGTTGACGGCCGGCAGCGGAATCCCGTCCAGCAGCACCTGGCCGGCCGAGGGATCCCGAAGCCGAGCAGCCAGCGACGCGAGCACCGACTTCCCCGCACCGCTGGGCCCGACCACGGCGACGGTCGCGCCACCCGGCAGATCCAGTTCGATGTTCTCCAGCAGTACCGCGTCCGCCGTGGCGACGGTGACGCCGTCGAAGGTCAGCCGGCCAGGTCCCGCCGGCAACGCGAGAGTGCCGTGCGGGACGGTCTCGATCGCGAACACCTCGGCGGCGCGCTGGATCCCCGCCCGGGCCCGGGCGACCTCTCCGATCACTCCGGTCAGGCTGCCGAGGCCCGCGCCGATGACGGCGTACTGGGCGGCCGCGAAGAGTTCGCCGGCGGTGATCCGGCCGTCCACGAGTTGGAGCCCGCCGACGGCCAGAACCGCCACCAGGACCAAGGGCCCGACGACGGCGGCCTGCGCACCGGAGCGGGCCAGGATCTTCCAGGTCAGCAGTCCGTGCTGGTGCAACTCGGGCAGGAGTCCGAGGATCCTGCGCTCCTCGCGGGCCGTGGTCCCGGCAGCGGTGATCGTCCGGATCCCGGCAAGCGCCTCGGTCAGCAGCCCGGAGATCCGGCCCTGGGTCTCCTGGTAGGCGAGGCTGATCTCCGCGGTCCGGCGGGCGAAGACGAAGAGCACGGCGATGACGAGCACGACACCGCCGAAGAACGCGGCGGCGAGCCACGGATCGATGACCGCCAGCAGGACGAGGCTGCCGATCGGCGGTGCCATGGCGGCCACGACGGTGACGGCAGCCGGTCCCGCCTGGGCCGCGTCGGTGGCGTTGCCGGAGACCCGGCTGACCAGGTCGCCTGGGTCGAACTCGCGGCTGCCCTCCGGTCCGCCGCGGACCACCTGGCGGACCAGTCGGTGCCGCAGCCAGGCCGTCGTACCGGCGACGCAGGCTGTCCCGGCGAAGACGTCGATCAGGCTGCAGACGATGCCGGCCCCGATCAGCGCGGAGGCGATCACCAGCCATCGCCCGTAGCCGTCGCCCGCCACGATCGCGTCGACGGACCGCCCCAGCACGGTGGGAAGCGCGAGCATCGTCGCGCTGTTGATCAGCGCCGTCAGGCCGATCACCGGCAGCCAGCCACCGCCGTGCCTGGCGACCGAACCGAAGGTGGTGGTCATGGGAACAGCCCGGTGTGATGTCCCAGGAAGGCAAGCATGTCGGCCGCTAGCCCGACACCCTTGCTGGCACCACCGGCCAGGTGGCCCGAATCGTGCTCGAGGCGGAGCACGACCGGGCGCCGGCCGTCTGTCGCGTGCTGCAGTGCCGCGCACATCTTCCTTGCGTGCAAGGGATCCACGCGGGTGTCGCCGCCGAAGACGGTGAACAGTACGGCGGGATACTCCACGCCCGGCCGGACCCGGTGGTACGGCGAGTAGGCGAGCAAATTCTCCAGTTGCGCCGGGTCCGACGCCGAGCCGAACTCCGGCACCCAGCTCTTGCCGAGCCCGAACTGCTCGTAGCGGACCATGTCCAGGAGCGGAGCCGACAAGGCGGCCGCCGCGAACAGGTCCGGTCGCTGCGTCAGCGCGGCCCCGACGAGCAGGCCGCCGTTCGACTCGCCGCACAGCGCCAACTGCTCGCTCGTGGTCCAGCCTTGGGCGATCAGCGCCTCGGCCGCGGCGAGGAAGTCGTCGAACACGTTCTGCTTCCGGTCGAGCATGCCGGCCTTGTGCCAGTCGTTGCCGCGTTCGCCGCCGCCGCGCAGGTTCGCGGTGACGAAGACCCCGCCGGCTTCGACCCAGGCCAGGGTGAACGCCGAGTATGTCGGGGTGATCGACTGGCCGAAACCCCCGTAGCCGTAGAGGATCGTGGGCCGTGGATCGTGCTCGCCCGGCTCGCCGACCACCAGCATCTGCAGCTCGGTCCCGTCGGCCGACGTGAAGTCCACTCGGCGCGACTCGGCTTCCGGTACTTCGACGGCGCCGGGCGGCCGCGACCAGAGCGCAGTACTGGCTGAGGTGGTGTCGTAGCAGTAGACGGCGGAGGGGGTGATGCTGTCGGTGTAGGAGAACCAGGCCTCGTGACCGCCCTCGCGGCGGGTGGACAGGGAGCCGACCGAGCCGGCGCCGGGCAGCGGAACCTCGCCGAGCAGCCGGCCGGTGACCAGATCGTGGATCGCGATCTCGCCGACCGCGTGCCTGGTCCGGCCGACCAGCACCACCTTGTCGAGGATCGCCAGACTGCTGAGAGGCGCCTCGGGATCCGCGGCCACATAGTCGTGCCAGACCAGCGGATTCGCGGGATCGCCGACGCAGATCCGGCCGGTGGCCGCGTCGCGCGTGGTCACGACGTACAGGCGTCCGTCGGGGCCGACCGACATCACGGTGATCGCGTCGACGTCCTGCTGGACGACGGCCGGCGGGGCGTCCGACGTCAGGTCGGCGAGCCAGAGATCGTTCGAGGCGCCGCGGGTCGCCGAGATGGTCAGCCAGCGACCGTCCGCACTGAGGTCCAACCCGTACGACGCTTCGTCGGCGAACAGCAGGTCATCCTCGGCCGCGCCGAGGTGGTGGCGCCAGACCTGGCGGAATCGCACGTAGTGGAAGGACTTTCCGTCCGGGAGCCAGGCGACGGGGGAGTAGCGGCAGCCGTCGATCGGGCCGTCCACCAGCTGGCCGGTGGACACGTCGAGCACGTGCAGGACGGACTGCTCGTCGCCACCGCGAGAGATCTGGAAGGCCAGCAGATTCCCGTCGGGGGAGGGCTGCCAGCTGTCGAGCGAGGTGAGTCCGGTCGAGTCCAGCCGCATCGGGTCGAGGAGCACCGCGTCGTCGACGTACAGGACCGGGTGTTCCTGGTCGGCGGAGCGGCGGACCACGAAGCAGCGGTCACCGCGCCACTGCGGCGCCGAGACGCTGCCCACGCTGGACAGGGCTTTGACGCGAGTCCTCAGCTTGTGGCGACCGGGGAGACCGGCGGCGTGATTCAGCCAGAGCTGGTCCTGGATGGCCTGCCATTGCTGGGTTTCGGGCGTGGTGGGGTCTTCGAGCCAGCGGTACGGATCGGGAACGGCGTGGCCGTGCAACTGGTCGACGAGCGGCAGACGCTCGGCGTGGGGATAGCTCGCGTCGAGGTGGTGCACGGGTGCCTCCTCCCGTCGGTGGAACGGCCTGCTCCGGGAAACAGGTTCGGCCCCGGGTGGGAATGCTGCCCACCCAGGGCCCTCGGAACCTGAGTGCCTCGGATCCGGGGTCTCACTCAGTAGACCTCAGATTCGGGGCATTCGTCCGATCAGTGGCAGAGCAACAGGCTCAGGTTGCTCGGGCGGTGGGAGCCGCAGCCGAGGACGGTCAGCGTGGAACCACCGTGGTGGTGGCCGCCACCGTAACCGGGGGTCTCCAGACCCTGAAGGTCGAGAAGTGCCATGTGTTTACACCTCCTTAGGTGCGAGTAGTCGGGATGGAGACTCGGACCACTGGGGAGGTCCGAGGAACGGGAGGGTGACTCGCTGCTCGTGCAGCGCGGCACCCAGGGCCAGCAGGACGCCGGCCGATCCGGTCGCCAGGTCCATCGAGAGACGGAGCAACTGGTTGCCCGGGAACGCGAGACCGCCTTCGAACGGCATCGCGTGCCAGCCGAGACCGCGGACCAGGTCGTCGGTCTGCTCACCCAGCGCTGGAGCGGCGAGGAGGAGACCGGCGCGGCCCATGAACAGTCCTGGCTGGACGTAGTAGGAGCAGCGGGTGACCCGGCGCAGCGCCTCGAGATCCGCGGCCAGCTCTTCGTTGGGGCGGTACTGCAGATAGCGGGCCAGGACGAGGGCTATACCGGCCGAACCCTCTTCCAGATAAGGCAGCGTGCGCCAGCCCTGGTTCACCTGCAGCATGCCGTCGGGAGTCCTGGTGCAGCGGCGCAGATCCTGCCGCAGGGCGATCTCGGCGAGGTCGAGCAGACCGGTGTCGCCGGTGAGCTCGTACGCGTCGATGAAGAGCAGTGCCGGTCCGGACGACCCGTGCATCAGGCCTGCCCGGGGCTTCCCCTCGCCGCTGGTCTCCGGTACGTCGGTGACGTCGCCGAGGCGGTCCGCCACCAGGTCGATCATCCGGATCGCCTGCGCCCGCAGGGTCGGCTCGTTGGTGAAGTGCAGCAGGTTGAGCCCGATCCCGGCCAGGCCCGAGTGCAACCCCAGCTCGCGGTGCTGGAACTCGTCGGCCAGGGTGCGCTCGACCAGGTCCAGTGCGTCCTGGTGGTACCCGAGCTCGTCGAGGACGTACGCGACGCCGTGCAGCCCGTCATACAGGCCGGGGCCGATCTCGGCGGTCAGGGCGTGCTTGCGGAGCCACTCGTCGTACTCCGGGAAGCGGCCGGCGCCGGTTTTCGCCAGGGCGTACAGGACTCCTGCCGCGCCGCTGGCGATGTTCGTGCCGCCGCCGGGCTGGAACTGCGCGATGTCGCCCGGGAACAGCCGGTCGTCGCGCTCCGGGGTCGCGCTCGCCACGATCGCCTTGGTCAGCGCGGCCCGGACCTCGGTCCAGCCGGCCCGACCCGGCAGAGCCAGCGACTCCATCTCCGGGTCGCTGGTGACGCCGGGCCCGACGATCGTGCGGACCGCGGCGTCGAGGGTCTGCCTCGGCACCGGGAAGGTCTCGGCGATCATGTCGGCCAGTTGGAAGGCCTTGCCTGGATGGAGATTCAGCAACATCGTCGTCTGCGGTGCGAACATGCCCAGCGTGATGCAGGCCAGCGCGTAGAGGTCGACGTCCGGGCCCTGCCGGTCGCCGGGAGCCGCATAGCCGGGGTGGGCGAGCGCGGAGCGGGCCCGGTCCTCGACGAGGGTGGCAACCTCGAAGTCGATCAGGACCATGCGGTCTCGCCTGACCGGCGCGGTGGCGTGGGGGTCAGAGATCGCACTGCTGAGGAGGACGTTGTCCGGGTGCAGGTCGCAGAAGACGACACCGCGGCCGTGCAACTGCTCGACCGCGTTCTGTACGTCGACCACCATCCGCGCGGCCCACTCGGCGTACTCGGCCAGGTCGGCCTCGGTCGCTTCGGGATGGGTCAGCGGGTACCGCCGGACCAGCTCGCGCTGCAGCGGGTTGGAGTCGATGAACTCCTGGACCAGGAAGTGGTGCTCGCCGAGCTCGAAGTAGTCGTGCATCTTCGGCACCACGTCGAGCCCGTCGAGCCGCTGCAGGATGTCCCGCTCGTGGCCCACCCGGGCGACCGCGTCCCGGGCGCTCATGTCCAGGCCCGCCATCGGGCGGCCTTCCTTGAGCACGACCTTGGCGCCGGTCTCGTTGTGGTGGCCGAGGTAGACGCCGCCGCCGTTGGAGAACTGGATGACGCCTTCGATCGTGTACGCCAGGTCGTTGGTGGTGACCGAGTTCCGGGCTTCCAGATGGGCCTGGAGGAAGGGCGGAAGAGTCACCCACGGGGGTGTCGAGAAGGTGGGGCCGCGGTGGTCCGGGACCAGCCGGCCGGTGCCGTCCTCGAGAGCCAGGACGCGCTCACCGCCGTCGTTGAGGCAGTACCTGCTGATGAAGGCGCCGTACCGGACGAACAGCGGGCCCTCGCCGTACCGGAGGTCGCTCAGGATGTACGGCCCGCGGATGCCCTCCAGCAGGTCGTCGAGTTCCTTGAGGACAAGCTCCAACTGGGTCTCGTCGGTCGGGTAGATCGTCACCAGCTTGCCGCTCGAGCCGCGCGGGGCGGACTTCGAGTTGACCATCACCATGACGGGTTCGTTGCGGAGGAACTTGAACGCGATGCCGCGGGGAACGCAGTAGTCCCACACCACGGCGAGCGTGCGCTCGGCGTCCTCGAGCCGGGACGAGACGTGGATCTTCCAGCCCTGGGCCGGCAGTACCAGGTCGTCCGGCGCGTAGTGCATCCACATCTCGCCGGCGACGTGGCTCCAGCCCGCCGGGACCGGAAGCGCGCTCTGGCTGAAGTCGGGATGCTCGGCCCCGCGGTTGGTCGGGGTCTCGTAGAAGCGCCTGTCGGCCAGGCAGTACAGCTCGTAACTTTCCATGGCGGTTCCTCCCCCCTTCTCGTGGTGCCCGGGCACATCTTGGGCAGCGGGAGGAGGGCTGGCGTAGTGCATGACGTCACGACTAGGCCGTGAAGAACTCACACGCTACGAGTGGGTAAGTAACCACTCTTTGTTACGCCTCGATCACTTTGAGCGGGAAAAGTGGCGTTACATCATGTCAAATCGTGGCATTGGCGTAACGGGCCGTAACTTGACGTGAATTTGATCGTGTTGAGTCTTGCTGTCCGAGCAGGGGTGCTTGTATACAGCCTTCCCCGTTGTCGGCACGGTCTGATCGCCCTAGGTGGGATAGGTCTGGATCTCGGTCGCCTTCAAGGTGGCGTGGAGGAGTTGGCCCGGAGTCAAGTGGAGGTCGGCCACTGCCGCCGTCGTGATGTCGGCGAGGAGCGTGGCAGGAGCCTGCGAGTTGTGGGGAGTCAGGCGGACTCTGACTGTGTGGGCGTGCTGCTCGATGCCCGCCACCTGCATCGGCCAGGTGTTGCGCGGGGTACCGCTCGGGCGGTCCGGGTAGAGGCTGATTGCCGATGGCGGGAAGGCCACGTAGACATTGCCGGCTGCGGGAGAGGCGATGGTGAGTGAGCCGCCGGTGTCGAGCCTGACCGTCGTGCCGTCGGCCACGCCGCGGTAGAGGTTGAGGCCCACCAACTGGGCGACGTAGTCGGTGCGCGGGCGACGGGCGATCTCGGTCGGGGCGCCTTCCTGGACCACCCGGCCGTTCTCGACGATGACCAGGCGGTCGGCGAGCACCATCGCGTCGAGGGGATCGTGGGTGACGAGCAGCGTTCGGCCGCCGTACCGGGAGAGGTGCTGGCCGAGTTCTGCCCGCACATGGACGGTCGTACTGGCGTCGAGCGCGGCCAGTGGTTCGTCCAGCAGGAGCAGATCTGGTGAAGTCGCCAGTGCGCGGACGAGCGCGACCCGTTGGGCCTGTCCGCCGGAGAGTGCCCGGGGTCGACTGCGGGCCTGATCGCCGAGGCCGACCGTCTCGAGCCACTTGGAGGCCTCGGCTCGGGCGGCTCGTTTGCCGGTCCCGCGAGCCCGGAGACCGAAGGCAACGTTCTCCAGCGCGCTCAGGTGGTGGAACAGCAGGTAGTCCTGGAACACGACCCCGATCGGCCGGCGATCGGCCGAGCGGAAGACCCGTGGCGGCTCGTCCCAGATCTGGTCGTCCAGGTGGATCCGGCCGCCGGTGATCGGGAGCAGGCCGGCGATCGCCCGGAGCGCGGTGGTTTTGCCGGCGCCGTTCGGGCCGAGCAGAGCGACGACCTCGCCTGGTTCGACGGTCAGGTTCAGGTCGAGTTGGAAGGTGCAGCGGGCCACCTTCAGTTCGGCATACAGGGTCATCGGAGACCACTGATCCAGCGTTCGCGCAGACAGGCGAGCACCACGACCGACACGGCCAGCAGGACGACACTCAGTACCACTGCCACCTCCGGATCCGTCTCCAGCGCCAGATAGACAGCCAGTGGCATCGTCGTCGTCCGCCCCGGCAGGTTCCCCGCGAACGTGATCGTGGCGCCGAACTCCCCGAGCGCCCGCGCCCAGCACAGTACTGCGCCCGCCACGATCCCCGGCGCGATCGACGGCAGGGTGATCCGGCGGAAGGTCAGCCACCGCCCGGCGCCGAGGGTCGCGGCGGCTTCCTCGTACCGCGGGTCGGCCGCGCGCAGCGCGCCTTCCACCGAGATCACGAGGAACGGCATCGCCACGAACGCCTCCGCGACGACGACTCCGGCCGTCGTGAACGGCAGGGAGAAGCCGAACCAGAGATCGAGGTGCTTTCCGATCAGGCCCTGCCGGCCGAGCACGAGCAGTAGCGCGACTCCGCCGACTACCGGGGGCAGGACGAGCGGGACCGTCACGAGCGCTCGGATCAGTCCCCGGCCGGGGAGTTCGGCCCGGGCCAGCAGCCAGGCGAGGGGGATTCCGAGGACGAGGCAGATGACCGTGGCGGCGCTGGCGCAGAGCAAGGACAGTCGGAGCGCCTGCCCGACGTCCGCGCTGAACAGCCGCGAGGGGAGCGTCGACCAGGGGGCCTCGGCGAGCAGACCGATCAGAGGAACCAACAGAAAGGCAAGCCCGAGCAGAGCGGGCAGCAGCAGGACCAGTGGAAGCCGCCCGCCGATCCGCCGCGAACTCACGGGACCTCGAAGCCGGCGGCGGTGAGGGTGGGTTTGGCCTGTGGTGACAAGACGAACTCGACGAACGCCTGTGCTCCGCCCGGATTCTTCGCCTTGGTCAGCGCGGCGATCGGGTAGTCGTTGACCGCCTGCGCTGCCTCGGGGAACTCGATCCCCTCGACCTTGTCCTTGGCTGCCAGCACGTCCGTCTTGTAGACGAGCGCGGCGTCGACCTCGCCCAACCCGACCTTGGTGAGTGCGGCCTTCACGTCCTGTTCCAGGGTGTCGGGTGACGGGGTGATCTTCGCGGCCTCGAACACCTTCCTCGCCGCCGCGCCGCACGGAACCTGCTCGGCGCACAAGGCGATCTTGCGGTCCTGATCAGCGAAGTCCTTCAGGCCGGTGACCTTGCCCGGATTGCCCTTCGGGACGGCGATCTCGAGCCTGTTCCGTACGAACGTCGCCGCCGTGCCGCGGTCCGCCACCTGTTCCAGGTTCTTCTGCGCCGCCGGGGCGAACACGTCGGCCGGTGCACCCTGGTTGATCTGCTGCGCGAGTGCGGAACTGCCGGCGAAGTTGAAGACCACCTTGACGCCCGGATGCGCCGCCTCGAAGTCCTTGCCGAGTCGGCTGAACGTCCCGGTCAGCGAGGCCGCCGCGAACACGGTGACAGTGCCCGACAGGTCCCCGCTGCCCGGCGAGGTCGAGGCGGCGGGGCTGTTGTCGCCGCAGCCCGCCAGGGCGAGACCGGCGACGGCAGCCAGCGCGGCGGCGATCGTACGGCGGAACATCAGCCCTCCGGGATCTCGACGACGACATGGGTGGACTTGATCGAGGCGACCGCGACGACGCCGGGCTCCAGGCCGAGTTCGTCGGCCGCCTCCCGGCTCATCAGCGACACCACCCGGAACGGGCCGGCCTGCATCTCGACCTGGGCCATCACGCCGTCCTTGAGCACCCGGGTGACGATGCCGCGCATCCGGTTCCGCGCCGAGGCGGCCGCGGTGGTGCCGGGCTCGGGCGACTCGGCCAGCCGTTGGGCGAACGCAGCCAACTCAGCGCCCTCGACGGCCATCCGGCCACCTTCCTGGACGGCAGGCAGACGCCCTTGCTCGACCCAGCGCCGCACCGTGTCATCGCTGACTCCGAGCAACCCGGCCGCTTCGCTGATCCGCAGATTCGGCACGAGTAGCATCCTATCGCCGCAGATGCGTCTTCCGGCCCGTAGATCTCGCTTACCGTCCGAGAACACATCGACGCGCCCGGGAACGTGAGCGTCGTTACGCCGCCGTCACCACCGGCGGCATAGGTTTGGTCCATGAGCGCGACGGGCTTGCGGGACTATCTGGACGGGCCGCACAAGGCGGCGAGGGACCTGGTCCGCGACGGGCTGGCGGCGAACGCCGAACTGCTCGACGCCGGGCTGGAGTTGTCGAGGAGCGAGTACCGCGACAAGGTGTTCGACGTCCTGCAGCAGATCACCGCCGAGGGCCACACCGGCCGGGGCTTCCCGAAGGAGTTCGGCGGCCAGGGCGACCCGGGCGGCTTCATCGCCGGGTTCGAGACGCTGGCCTTCGGGGACCTGTCGCTGATGGTGAAGGCCGGCGTGCAGTTCGGCCTGTTCGCCGGCGCGATCCTGCATCTGGGCACCACCCGGCACCACGACGAATACCTGACCGACGCGATCGAAGGCCGGTTGCCCGGCTGCTTCGCGATGACCGAGACCGGGCACGGTTCCAACGTCCAGGCGCTCGGTACGACCGCGACGTACGATCCCGCGACGCAGGAGTTCGTGATCCACACGCCGACCCCGGCGGCGCGCAAGGACTACATCGGCAACGCGGCCCGGCACGGCCGGATGGCCGCCGTCTTCGCCCAGTTGGTCGTCGGCGGCGAGTCGCACGGCGTGCACTGCCTGCTGGTGCCGATCCGGACCGCGGCCGGCGACCCGATGCCTGGCGTGACCCTGACCGACTGCGGCCCCAAGCTCGGCCTGAACGGCGTCGACAACGGCCGCATCGTCTTCGACCGGGTCCGCGTACCCCGTACCGCGCTGCTGGACCGCTACGCCCAGGTGGATGCGGAGGGCAACTACAGCAGCGAGATCGAGAACCCTGACCGGCGGTTCTTCACCATGCTCGGCACGCTCGTCCAGGGCCGGGTGTCGGTCGGCGGCGCCGCGATCAACGCCAGCAAGGTGGCTTTGACCATCGCCGTCCGGTACGCGAACCAGCGCAGGCAGTTCGGTGCGCCCGGGAGCGCCGACGAGTCGCTGCTGCTCGACTACCGGATGCACCAGCGCAGGTTGCTGCCGCTGCTGGCCAAGACCTATGCGCTGCACTTCGCCCAGGCCGAACTGGTCGACGAGTTCGTCCGGATCTTCGCCGGGGACGTGGCCGACAAGTCCGAGCACGACCAGCGCGCGCTCGAAGCCCAGGCGGCAGGGACGAAGGCGCTCGGCACCTGGCATGCCACCGAGACGATCCAGACGTGCCGCGAGGCCTGCGGCGGCGCCGGGTACCTGGCGGAGAACCGGCTGGCCACGCTGAAGGCGGACACCGACGTCTTCACCACCTTCGAGGGCGACAACACCGTCCTGCTGCAACTCGTCGCGAAGGGACTGCTGACGAACTACCGGGAGTCGTTCGGCAAGCTCGACCCGCTCGGCACCGCCCGGTTCATCGCGGCCCAGGCGGTGGAGATCGCGGTCGAGAAGACGGCGCTGCGGACAGTGGTCGAGCTGTTGCGGGACGCGGTCCCGAACAGGAACGACTCCGCCGATCCCGATGCCGGGCTCCGCGACGACGCGTACCACTGCGGCATGCTCCGCTTCCGGGAGGAGCACCTGCTGGCCGGGGTGGCGCGCCGGCTGAAGAAGGGCATCGACGCCGGAGACGAACCCTTCGAGGTGTTCAACCGGTGCCAGGACCACGTGATCGCGGCCGGCCGGGCCCATGTGGACCGCGTCGTGCTGGAGGCCTTCTTGGCCGCGGTACAGGCTGCTCCGGAGGGTTCGGTGCGGGATCGGCTGAAGGAGCTGTACGACCTGCACGCGCTGTCCACGCTGGAGGCGGACCGGGCCTGGTACATCGAGCACGGCCGGTTGTCCGGCCCTCGATCGAAGGCGATCACGGCGCTGGTGAACGAGCTCTGCGGGGTGGTCCGGCCGCACGCGGGGGAGCTCGTGGACGCGTTCGGAGTACCGGGCGCGGCGGTCGATGTGCCGATGGTTGTACCGTCGCAGCATGAGTGAGCCGATTGAGCCCGCGTCGGCCGCCGAGGCCGCCCGCGAACTGGCGAAGGTGCTGCTGGAACAAGCCGACGCTCTGGACCTGCACGACCTGCGGGCCACCACGGCGATCGAGAACGTCCGGGTCCAGGCCCGCGTCCTCGCCGACGCCGTGCACGAGCGGGGCTGGGGTGACATCTTCCTCGGCATCGACTCCTACGATCCCGACGAGCTCGACGACCTGCCGCTGGGCCCGGACGACTTCGACGACCCGAGCGACTACCGCGAGATGGTCGAACGCGGTGAGCTGGACGAGTTGGAGGAGCCGCTGGTCCCCGAGAACGGGATCCGGCTCAGCTACCAGGCGCGGTACGACTTCGTGGTGACCGATCCGGAGGCGTTCATCGCCTACGTCCGTAGCCGCGCCGACGAGGCCCAGAACGACGACGTGATCGAGGACGTCGAGGACGCCCGGTCCGCCTTCGAGCTGCTCGCCTACCTCGACGGCATCGGTTCCAGGGACTACGACGGCCTCGGCCTGAGCCCGGCCGGCGGGGAGGAGTCCCACAAGGTGGTCGAGTTCTCCCTCTGGGACATGGATCCGATCCGCCGGGACGACACCTACCCGTACTGATCCGGCCCACCCGTAGGGCCCACCATTTCCGGTCTGTTCCGGCGCGGAGATTGTTGTTGCTGAAGGCAAGTTCTCCTACCGGCGAGTACGGAAGGTGACACTCTGTATACAGAGCGTTGCCTTAGACAAGATCAATGCAAATGTTTGACCGGGCTGATGGCGGCTCTCCGCCACCCCGTGACAACGTTCTGTTGTCAGCGACGGACGGGTCGCCGACACAGGCTCCAGGCGGTACCGCGACTCCCGTCCGCAACCGGACTGCACCTCCCCTGCCGGTTACGGAATGAGCCGCGAGACCTCCCTCCTTCGGGCCGAACGCCCTCTCGGGGCACAGCAGGACGTCGGCCGTGTCGCCGGGGTGCCGGTCGCCAGTGAGGTGGTGACCGACACCCGACGCGGTCGGCGTTTCTTTTCCCGGCGGGCACTGATGTGATCTGGGGATCAGTGCCCGCCGGGAAAAGCGCACCGCCGTGTCGGGCGGCTGCGTTCCGTCAGGCCAGTGTTCCGTCAGGCCAGTTCGAGTGCGGTGTGGGACGTCTGCACGACCTCGCCGTACGTCGTGGTGCGCTGCCGGGCCGGCCGTCCGGCCGCGGTCGCCATCTGGGTGAGTTCCTCGATCGACTTGCGCGAGCCGTGCTTGGAGCCGGCCATCCGGCTGATGGTCTCCTCCATCAAGGTGCCGCCGATGTCGTTCACGCCGCCGTTCAGTACGGCGACGCACCCGTCCACGCCGAGCTTCACCCACGAGCACTGGATGTTGTCGATCCGGCCGTGCAGCATGATCCGCGCCATCGCGTGCACGGCCCGGTTCTCGTCGTACGTCGGGCCCGGGCGGGCGATGCCGGCCAGGTAGATCGGCGAGTTCGTGTGGATGAACGGCAGCAGCACGAACTCGGTGAAGCCACCGGTCCGGTCCTGCACCGCGGCGATCGTGCGCAGGTGCTGGACCCAGTGGTGCGGGGAGTCGACGTGGCCGTACATCATCGTCGACGACGACGGCAGGCCGACCTTGTGCGCCGTCGAGATGACCTCGATCCAGCTTGCCGTCGGCAACTTCCCCTTGGTCAGGATCCAGCGCACGTCGTCGTCGAGGATCTCGGCCGCGGTGCCGGGGATGCTGTCCAGCCCGGCCTCCTTCACCGAGATCAGGAACTCCTCGATCGACAACCCGGTCCGGACCGAGCCGTTGACGATCTCCATCGGCGAGTAGGCGTGGACGTGCATCTGCGGGACGCGTTCCTTGACCGCCCGGGCCAGGTCCGCGTACGCCGTACCGGGGAGGTCGGGGTGGATGCCGCCCTGCATGCAGACCTCGGTGGCGCCGATCACCCAGGCCTCCTCGGCGCGCTGGGCGACCTCGTCCATCGACAGCGAGTAGGCGTCCGCGTCGGTGCGTCGCTGGGCGAACGCGCAGAACCGGCAGCCGGTGTAGCAGACGTTGGTGAAGTTGATGTTCCGGTTCACCACATAGGTGACATCGTCCCCGACCGTTGCCTTGCGCAAGTCGTCGGCGATCTTCGCGAGCCGGTCCAGCGCCGGACCCGTTGCCGTCATCAACGTCAACGCCTGCGCGTCGGACAGGCCGGCCGGATCCCGCTCAGCGGCAGCAAGAGCGGCCTTCACCTCGGCGTCGATCCGCTCCGGCGCACCTGCTCCGCCGGCGGGCGCTTGCCCGGCGCTGCCGCCCGGCGCGGTCGCCGCCGCCTCCGCGGCGCGGCGTGCCGCGACGTCTTCGCGGAGTACGTCCCAGTCGCCGTAGGCCGCGTCGAAGTCCGAGCGGGTCTCGGTCCGGCGTCCCTCGGTGTCGATCGCGGTGTGCAGATCAGTGCGCCCGGCCCCTGACTTATACACGTCCCACCCGCCGTCCGGCTCCTGCCAGGGCAGCCCCTTCGGCATCGCGCCCTCGTTCGCCAGGCCCGTCGCCGGGTCGGCCAGCGCCTCGACGTGCGAGATCAGCCGCGGGTCGAGCCAGGGCTCCCGCAGGTACTCCGGGTGCGCGGTGAGCCTTTCCCGCAAGGTGAAGCCGGCATCGGCGGTCACCTTGGCCAGGTCGTCGATCTGCGGCCAGGGGCGCTCGGGATTCACGTGGTCCGGGGTCAGCGGGGAGACGCCGCCGAAGTCGTCCACGCCGGCGTCGAGCAGTTTGCGGCACTCCGTGAGGTCCACCAGGTTCGGCGGGGCCTGCACCCGCATCCGCGGGCCGAGCACGATTCTGGTCACGGCGATCGCGGCCAGCCACTCGTCCAGCGGTACGTCGGCGTCGTTGCGCATCGCCGTGTCCGGCTTCACCCGGAAGCCCTGGATGATGACCTCCTGGATGCCGCCGTACTGACGGGCGATCCGGCGCAGCGCGAAGATCGAGTCGGCGCGCTCCTCGAGGTTCTCGCCGATCCCGATCAGCAGGCCGGTGGTGAACGGGACGTTCGAGCGGCCCGCGTCCTCCAGCACCCGGAGCCGGATCGCCGGGTCCTTGTCGGGGGAGCCGTAGTGTGGCTGGCCCTTCTCCTCGAACAGCCGCCGCGAGGTGGTCTCCAGCATCGTGCCCATGCTCGGCGCGACCGGCTTCAGCCGCTGGATGTCCTGCCAGGACATGACTCCCGGGTTCAGGTGCGGCAGCAGCCCGGTCTCCTCGAGCACGCGGATCGCCATCGCGCGCACGTAGTCGAGGGTGCTGTCGTAGCCGGCCTCCTCGAGCCACGTCTTGGCCGCGTCCCACCGGTCCTCGGGAGCGTCGCCGAGGGTGAACAGCGCCTCCTTGCAACCCAGTGCGGCGCCCTGGCGCGCGATCTCGAGCACCTCGTCAGGACCCAGGTACGGCGAGTGCACGCGGCCCGGGGTGGTCGCGAACGTGCAGTAGTGGCAGCGGTCCCGGCACAGCCGGGTCAGCGGGATGAACACCTTCTTCGAGTACGTGACGATCCCGCTCCGGCCGGCGTCGGCCAGTCCCTGGTCCCGGACCCGGGCGGCGGTCGCCATCAGCGAGCCGAGGGCGTCACCGGAGGCGGACAACAGGACCTCGACCTCGGCCGGGTCCAGCGTCTTGCCGTCGTCGGCGCGCTTCAGGGCGCGGCGCATGGCGGTGCTGAGCGGGGTCTGCGGGGGAGTGGCTGAGCGCTGTTCGGGTTCGGTCACGACGACGAGCGTATGTCGCCACATGAGCCGATCGGACCGAATTCCGGGGGCAAAAACAAGTAGTACGTCTGTCCTGGTAGTTTGCCGTTTGCCCAGGTGAGGAGGGCTTTCGATGGCAGTTCGGGTGGACGGACGGCGAGTCCGGGGGCGGTTGCGCCGGACGGAGTTGCTGACCGCGGCGCTGGCGGTGATCGAGCGTGACGGGGTCGCCGGCGTGAGTCACCGGGCGGTCGCGGCCGAGGCGGGGGTGTCGCTCGCGTCGACGACCTACCACTTCGCGACGCTGGACGACCTGCTCGTCGCAGCGCTGACCTGGGCCGCCGAAGACCTGACGGCCGAGCTCCAGGAACGCGTCAACGAACTGGGCGCCCGCCCGGCCGACGAACTCGCTCGGCTGATCGAGCACTGCCTGGTCTACCGCCGCGGACGCACGCTGGCGGAGTACGAGTTGTATCTGTTGGCTGCTCGTCGCCCGGCACTCCGCGAGGCAGCGGCCGCCTGGCTGGAGCCGCTCACCGAGATCGCCAGGAACTTCACCACCGACCCGCACAAGGCGAGCCTCTTGGTGGCCGCACTGGACGGCATCCTGCTGCAGTCCCTCATCGGCGCCCGCCCGTACAACCACGCCGACTTCTCAGCGCTCTTGACCCACCTTCGCTGACCGAGTGAGGCCGGCGCGGATCATCGCGCGGACCACTACGTGGTGGAAGGGCCGGATGGCGGCGAAGTACAGGCGGCCGGTCTTCTGGTGGAAGTGGACGAGCGTGACGATCTTGAAGTCGCGTTGGGGTGCGGTGTCGTCCGCCACGATGAAGGCGAGGTAGGCGGTCAGGTGCTTGTCCTTCATGCCGAGCAGCAGATAGTGGTGCTCTTCGCCGCGGATCACCTTGAAGAAGGACAGGTCGTCGCCCGGGGTGAAGCTGACGTCCGCCGGGCGGATCTCGTCGGTCGGCGGCATGCCGGCCATGTCCAGGCGGAGGAGCCTGGCGAAGAGGATGCGGACGGCGTACAACGACTTGATCCAGCCGGGCTGGTAACCGACCGCGCCCGCGATCAACTCGCGCAGGGTGACGGTGCCGGTCGCGGTCTTGAGGTCGACGACGTCGGCGGTGGGGATCAGGTCGTCGAGTTCGGGTAGGTCGGTGCGGACCGGCATCGGAACTCCTTCAGTCGAGGAGCGACTCGCCCGTGGCCAGTCGCAGGGTCATCGCGTAGAGCTCACGGAGTTCGCTGCTCGGGAGCGGGGGAAGCACCTGCTCGGCGCCGATCAGAATCAGATAGAGCAATCTGGCCAGGCGATCGGGGTCGTCGACCTGCTTGCTGTCGAGGCCCCGGCAAAGGCGCTGGAGGTACTGGGTGCGGGTGTGGTCCACCCGCTCCTGCGCGGCGCGCGCCTCGGCGTCCTGCAAGGCCCACGCCCGTACCGCGATCTCGAGCTGAACCTTCGCGTCGTCCGCCAGGACCAGGTCGAGTAGTCGCTTGAGCTTGGTGGCGGCATCCGCCTCGGGCTTCTCCTCGACGGTGTCGATCAGCCGGGCCGTGAACTGCGCTTCGAAGTACTCCAGCAATGCTGTCCGGAAACCGCCCGCGCCCTTGAAGTGGTGGTAGTACGAGCCCTTGCTCAAGCCCATCCGCTCGGTCAACCGCTCGATCGTCAACGCCGGCGCGCCTTCCTCCGCCAGCACCGTCAACCCGGCCTCAAGCCAATCCGCCCGCGTCACCATGCCGCGACCGTACCATACTGTTTGGTATGGATCAGTTCGCGGGGACTTGGATTCAGGCGTCGGCGGTGGTGAGGCTGGTGGCCTCCGCGCCGGTGATCAGCTATGCAGTTCTACTGCGGCGACCGTGAAGCGAGTCACTCAGAGTTGCTGGGCGATGGTCTGCGCGGCCTCCGCCGGGCCGTCGACGGCGGCGTAGAACTTTTGGATTCGTTCGGCGGCTTCCAGGTGGGCGCGGTTGCCGAGCATGCCGGCCGCGAGGGCGGGGAGGTTGGCGGACGGGGCGGCGTGGCGGGCGGCGCCGAGGCGTTCGACCAAGGCGAGGTTGAGGTCCTGCTCGATGTGGAGCGGGATCCCGAGCAGGGGCGTGCCGGCGGCCATCGCCGTCTGGACGCTGCCTTGGCCGCCGGTGGTGATCGCGAGGTCGACCTGCGGCATCACCAAGTGGCTGGGGAGCACGCCTTCGATCATGATCCGGTCGGTGGCGAGGTCGTTGAGATCGTGGATGGTGCCGGCCACCAGCATGCGTACGTCGAGGCTGCTGAGCGAGGCGATCGCGGCGCGAACCTGGGCGGCTGGAGTGGAGGTCATGGCCAGGTAGACGGTGGGGCCCGGCCGGTCGAGGAACTCTTGCACCCGGTCGGGCAGCGGGATGTTCAGGTGGGCGAACAGCGGTCCCACGCTGGTGAGGCGGGAGTCGGGGCGATAGCCGACCGTGTGGGCGGGAGTCCAGGCGGCGAGTTCGGCCGCCGAGACGCCAAGGACTTCGGGCACCTCCGGCACCAGTGAGAGATCGCCGAGCAGGAGGGCGGAGAGGCTGGGAACACCTTCTGCGCCTAGCGATTCGGCCACGCGGTTGAAGCCACCGCAGTAGCCGGTGGTGCGATTCGCGGTGCGGTTGATGAGGAATCGGCTGAGCCAGCCGGGTGCGTGCTTGAGTCGCGGATCCACGGGATGAGTCGGTGCCGGCAGCAAACGTCGCTCGAAGACCGGCGGCACGAAGCTTCCCGCGTGTTCGGTGACGAGCCGTACTCCGGCAAGCCGCGTCGACAGCAATGTGGTCAGCGTGAATCCCGTGACCGCGACCGTGATCCCGTGTGCTGTGAAGTACTCCACCTCCGCCTGCACGTAGGTGTGGATCTCGGCGTCGGAGTACATGCTCTGGCGTGGATCCCCGAGCCCGATCGCCGACGCGACGAACGTGGCCGCTCTCTCCGGCGTGATGCCTGGACCGAGTACGTCGTACGGGATGCCGGCGTCGGCAAGCAGGCGCTCGTGCGGGCCGCCGTGGGTCGCGACGCGGACGGGGAGGCCGAGGTCGGCCAGGGCGCGGTGGATCTCGATCATCCGCGACGTCTCGGACAGGTAGGCGCAATGCGGCAGTAGGCAGATCACGGTGGTTGCCCCCTTCGATGGTGATAGGTAATATATTGCCTATGTCGCCCAGGAACAAGACCGGAGACCTGCTCGGAATCGGCGCCGGCTCGCGGTTGGAGCCCTCGATCCGGGCCTTCCGTACCGCCCTGACGCTCGCCCAGAAGTTGCGCTACGCGATGGATGACCGGCTTCGCGCGGACGGGTTGACCACCCAGCAGGCGGCGTTGATCACCGTCGTGTCGGCGATGGGCAAGCCCTCGCTGGCGGAGGCGGCCGCGGCGCTGGGAAGTACTCACCAGAACGTCGCGCAGATCGTCGCGGCCCTGGTCCGCAAGGAACTCCTGCAGGTCGAGGCGGATCCGGCGGACAAGCGTCGCAAGTTGCTGTCAGCAACGAATCGGAACGAGGGCTACTGGAAGGAGCGTGACGAGGGTGACCATGCGGCCGTCGCCGGCTGGTTCGGGGATCTGAGCCCGGCCGAACTGAAGACCTTCTGCGAACTGTCCGACCGGGTGATCGCCAGGCTCGACGATGCTTAAGGCGGCGCTCGGCAGTACGGCGTTCTTCTTCGCGGCGCCCTGCGTGGTCGCGGGACTGATCCCGTGGTGGATCAGCGACTGGTCCGAGCCGCGGTTCTGGCCGGCGCTGCTGCTGATCGCGGCCGGGGTGGTCGTCTTGCTGCGCGCCTTCCTCCGCTTCGTCCGGGAAGGCCGCGGGACGCCGGCGCCGATCGCGCCGACCGAGCAGTTGGTGATCGGCGGCGACTACCGCTTCGTCCGCAACCCCATGTACGTCGGGGTGGTGGCGACGGTGCTCGGTCAGGCGCTGCTCTTCCTCGACCTCTGGTTGCTCGCGTACGCAGTACTGGCGTGGGCGGTGATGGCGTCGTTCGTCCGGTGGTACGAGGAGCCCGTACTGCGGCGGCGCTACGGCACGCAGTACGAGGAATACTGCAGGACCGTGCCGGCCTGGCTGCCTAAGGTGCGACCGTAGCGTCGGACTGGCCGGCGGTGCGGAGGGACTCCGCGACGAACCCGTTCGCCTTCAGTTCCTCGACCACGTCCCGCAGGAACTGAACGGTCTGGGGCTGCCGGTCCTTGGTGGTCCCGACCGCCTGCTGGATCTGCATGAACCGCTCGTCGATCAGGCGCACGTCGTCGTTCGCCGCGACGAAGGCGGCGATCGGCTGCCGAATCCCTGCCGCTGCGTCGAGCCCCTCGGCGCGGAACACGTCCACGCCTTCCACTCCGCGCACCACCGTCGCGTGCTCGAGAGTGCGGGTCAGGAACAGGTCGTATGCCGAACCCTGCTTCACCCCGATCCGTACGCCCGCGCTGTCCACCTCGGCAACAGTGGTCAGCGCCGAGTCCGTCGGTACGGCGTACACGCCCTCGATCACGACGTACGGCGCGGTGAAGGCGACCTCGGCCTCCCGGGCGGGGTCGATCGCCAGGAAGCAGAGGTCCGCGTTGCCCTCCGTCATCGCCTCGAACGACTTCCGCGCGGCGTCGAAGCAGACGAACTCCACCGGTACGTCCAGTCGCGCTGCGATCTCCCGAGCCAGGTCCACCGTGATGCCGGTGGGCGCGTCGGGGGTGCCCTGGGCCAGGACCGGATTGCCGAGGTTGATCGAGGCGCGCAGCACGCCGGTCGGAGCCAGGTCCGCGGAGAGGGAGGTCATGAGGCCCGAGCGTAGTGCGCGACCGTGGATGCAGTTCTGCAAAGTTGCACGAATATTAATTTGCACTCACTGCAAGTTCATCTATCGTGGAGGGGTGATGCAAGCCGAGGAGAGCCCACCGACCGGGCGGCGTGAACGCAAGAAGCGGGAGACCCGGCTGGCGCTGACCGCGGCGGCGCTCCGGCTGGCGCTGGAGAAGGGGCCGGACAACGTCACGGTCGAGGAGATCAGCGAGGCCGCCGACGTCTCGGTGCGGACCTTCTTCAACTACTTCTCGCACAAGGAACACGCCATCCTCGGCCGCGATCCGGACGACCTCGCGCTGGCGTTGCGCCGGGTGCGCGAAGCGCCGGCCGGCCAGTCGCCGTTCACCACGATGCGGATGATCGTCGCCAAGGTGCTCGACGACCTCGAGGACGTCGAGAAGCACGAGACCGCCATCTCGCAGCGGATCGACCTGCTGATGCGGTCGCCGAACCTGCTGGCCCAGTTCGTCGTGCTCAGCGCCGAGGACGAGCGTGAGCTCGCCGCCGCGCTGGGCGCGCGGATGGGGGAGCCACCCGGATCGCCCCGGCCGAAGCTGATCGTCGGCGCCACCACGATGGCCGTCCGGGTCGCGATGGAGCAGCGCAGGGCCGGCTCGGACCGGTCGCTGCGTCAACTCGTCGACGAGGCGTTCCTCCTCTTCGCCGACGGCCTCGACCCCGCATTCGACAAGACCAGTCTCGACAGAACCGACCAGGAAGGTCAGGAATGACAACGACCTCTTCGCCCTCTCCGGCCGAACCGGCTGGAGTCGAGGCGGACGTCCTCACCGCCGACGTCGAGACCGGGCAGATCGCCCAGCTCACGCCGCGCCAGACCATCCAGGCCATCTCCGGCCTGATGATGGGCATGTTCGTCGCGATCCTGGCCGGCACCGTGGTGTCGACCGCGCTGCCGCGGATCATCGCCGACCTCGGCGCCAGCCAGTCGTCCTACACCTGGGTGATCACCCTGGAGTTGCTCGCGATGACGGCCACCGTGCCGTTGTGGGGCAAACTGGCCGACCTCTACAACAACAAACTGCTGGTCCAGCTGTCGCTGGGCTTCTTCGTGATCGGCTCGATCGTCGCCGGCTTCGCCCCGAACATCGAGGTACTGCTGGGCAGCCGGGTCCTGCAGGGCCTGGGCGCCGGTGGTCTCACCGCCCTGGTGCAGATCGTGATGGCGGCGATCATCCCGCCGCGCGAGCTCGGCCGGTACTCCGGGATCTTCGGCGCCATCTTCGCCTCGGCGACCGTCGGCGGGCCGTTGCTCGGCGGCTTCCTGGTCGACTCGCCGCTGGGCTGGCGGGCCTGCTTCCTGGTCGGCGTGCCGTTCGTGCTCGCGGCGATCGTGCTGCTGCAGCGCACGCTGAAGCTGCCGACCGTCCGGCGTGAGGTGAAGATCGACTGGTGGGGCGCGTTCCTGATCACCGCCGGCGTGAGCACCCTGCTGGTCTGGTCCTCGTTCGCCGGGAGCAAGTTCGAGTGGGCGTCCGGCTGGAGCTTCCTGCTGGTCGCGGTGGCCCTGGTGGCGCTCGGGGCGGCCGTCATGGTCGAACGCCGGCACCCTGAGCCGATCATCCCGATGGACCTGTTCCGCAACCGCACGGTGACGCTCGCCATCGTCGCCAGCGCGCTGGTCGGGGTGGCGATGTTCGGCGGCTCGGTGTTCCTGGCGCAGTACTTCCAGATCGCGCAGGGCTACACGCCGACCAAGGCCGGCCTGATGAGCCTGCCGATGATCCTGGGCATGATGGTCGCGTCCACCATCGCCGGTGGACTGATCACGAAGTACGGCAAGTGGAAGATCTACCTGGTCGTCGGCAGCATCCTGATGCCGATCGGGCTGGCCCTGTTCGGCACGATCGACGCGCACACCGGCAAGGTGATGCTGTGGGCCTTCATGGTCGTTCTCGGCGTCGGGCTCGGCCTGGTGATGCAGAACCTGGTGCTCGCCGCGCAGAACGACGTACCGGCGCGGGAGTTGGGCGCGGCCACCTCGGCGGTGAGCTTCTTCCGCAGCATGGGCGGCACCATCGGGGTCAGTGTGCTGGGCGCGATCCTGGCCAACAAGGTCACCGAGACGCTGAACCCGGGCGGTGCCTCGTCCGGTGGCAGCAACGCGGTCCCGAACATCTCGGAGCTGCCGGAGCAGGCCCGGACGGCCGTCGAGAACGCGTACGCCGCGGCGACGGCGGACCTGTTCATGATGTCGGTGCCGTTCGCGGTACTCGCGCTGGTCGCGGTGCTCTTCATCAAGGAGAAGGCACTGCTGACGACCTCTGGGTCCGAGCGGATGGCCGAAGAGGCGGCGGCCCAGAGCGCGGTCGGGGACACGGTTGGGGAGACGGTCCAGGACGACGGCAAGGGCAGGGCTGGCAAGCTGGACGCATGATCGTTGCCTTCAGTATCAGCCCGGCCGCCGGGGACGAGACCGGTGGCGTGAGCGAGGCGGTCGCCGAGGCGATCCGCGTCGTTCGCGCCTCCGGCCTGCCGAACGAGACCAACGCGATGTTCACCAACATCGAGGGCGAGTGGGACGAGGTGATGGCGGTGGTGAAACAGGCCGTCGACGCCGTCACCGCCGTGTCGCCGCGGGTCGGGCTGGTGCTCAAGGCGGACATCCGCCCCGGCTACACCGGCCAGCTCGCCGCCAAGGTCGAACGGATCGAGCAGGCCCTGTCCGACTAGTCCCTCAGTGGCTGTTGACTGCGGCAACAGTCTGGGCGAGGCGGTTCTCGCGTTCGGCGTCCCGGAGGAAGCCGACGCGCTGGACGGTCACCTCGGTGACGTCCGGCTGCTCCGCGAGGATGCTCATCGTCTCGCTGAGGTAGTCCTCCACCGGCATCGCGTTGTCGTTGTCCTGCTGGTTCATCAGCGTGGTCTGGACGGCCGGCGGGATCAGCTCGATCACCTGCACGGGCGTGCCGGCCAGCTGGATCCGCAGGCTCTGCGTGTAGCTGTGGATGGCGGCCTTGGTCGCGTTGTACGTCGGCGTGATGGCCAGCGGCACGAACGCGAGACCCGACGACACCGTGAGGATCACCCCGTCCTGCCTGCCGGCCAGGTACGGCGCGAAGCGGGTGAGCACGCGGATCGTGCCGAGCAGGTTGGTGGTGATGGTCGCCTCGGCCGTCGCGAGGTGGCCGGGGTCCAGCAGGTTCTCGGGCTGCATGATGCCGGCCATCGTGAGAACCGCGTTCAGCTCCGGATACTTGGCGGTCACCTCGTCGAAGGCGGCTTCGACCGACTCGGGGTCGTCGACGTCGAGCAGGACGGTGTCGATGCCCGCGTGCTCGGTCGCGATCCGGTCGAGCAGTTCCTTGCGCCGCCCGCCGATGATCACCTTGTTGCCGAGATCGTGCCAGCGCAGCGCCAGCCCCAGCCCGAGACCCGAAGTACCGCCGGTGACGAAGATCGTGTTGTTTGTCGTTTTCATGTCTCCAGGTTTGGGCAGATCGGGCGGGGCAACCAGGCTCGGCTCAACCACTGCTCACTGAGCAGTGGCTAACGCCCGCGGCTGCTGAAGAATGGAGGCATGGACTACCGGGAGCTGTCGGACTTCCTGCGCAAGCGCCGCGAGGCGGTGCAGCCGGAGGACGTCGGCCTGCCCCGCGGCCGCCGGCGCCGTACTCCGGGCCTGCGGCGCGAGGAGGTCGCCGCTCTCGCTGTCATGTCCGCGGACTACTACAGCCGGTTGGAAGGCGGGCGTGGACCGCAGCCGTCGACGGAGATGCTCACGGCGATCGCCCGGGCGCTGCGGCTGACCCTGGACGAGCGGGACCACCTCTACCTCCTCGCTGGGCACGGCATCCCGCCGCGAACGACCGGTGGCGACCACGTGAATCCCGGCCTGCTCCGGATCATCGACCGGCTGGTGGACACGCCCGCGCAGGTCATGAACCGGCTCGGCGAGACGCTGGTGCAGACACCGGCGGACGTCGCCTTCGAGGGTGAGTTGACGAATTTCGAGGGTCTCGAACGCAGTGCGATCCATCGGTGGTTCCTCCGCGCCGGCGAGAAGGACCGCTACGCCGAAGATGCGGCCCGCGCCACCCACAGCCGGATGCTGGTGTCGATGCTGCGGTCGGCGTACGCCGTGGACGGGGCGAAGTCGCGGGCCGGGAATCTCGTGCGGGCGCTGCTGGACGGCAGCCCGGAGTTCGCCGAGTTGTGGGCGGCGCACGAGGTGGGGATCCGGCACAGTGGGACCAAGCGGTTCCTGCATCCGGCCGTCGGTGCCTTGGAACTGCACTGCCAACTGCTGGACGACCAGCAGCAGCAACAGACTCTGCTGGTCTTCACGGCCGCGCCCGGAACCGAGAGCGCTGAGAAGTTGCGGCTTCTCGGTGTGCTCGGTCAGCAGCGGCTCGAGACGGTCCCGGCCGACTGAGCTGTCGGCTTTCCGCCAGTGGCGGAAACTACCTCGGGCTGCGGAAGAACCGGAGTGGGAAAGGGCTTTCTGGCGTCTGGACAGGAGTTGGGTCGGAGGTTAATTTAAGCCCTGAAATTTCTCTGAGTGATCTGTCCATGACTAAGGGGATTCGCCTGTTCGGCGACTACAACCGGACCGGCAAGTTGCACCGCCACCGGTAGTACCCCCTCACGGAAGGACCCGCCCCCATGCTTTCCGACCGCAAAAGTCCGATCGCCCGATTACTGGCGTTGCTCGTCCTCGCCTGCCTGTGCCTGACGTCCGGGAGCGCGTTCGCTCGCGAGGCGCGGCAGGACAAGGCTGACGCCACCTTCAACGTGCTGGCGTTCTACAGCGCGAGCTGGGACGCCGCGCACATCGACTTCGCGAAGGAGGCGAACCAGCGGTTCCCGCAGTTCGCCGCCCAGAACGGCTTCACCTACACCGCCACGAACAACTGGGACCAACTGAACAACCTCAGCGCTTCGCAGTACCAGGTGGTGATGTTCCTGGACGACTCGCCGCACACCTCGGCGCAGCGGGCCGGGTTCCAGCGGTACATGGACAACGGTGGTGCGTTCTACGGGTTCCACGTCGCGGCGTACAACGATGCCGGCAGCAACTGGCCCTGGTTCAACCAGACCTTCCTTGGCACCGGCCGATTCGCCCGCAACACCTGGGGGCCGACCGCGGTCACGCTGAAGGCCGAGAACCGCTCGCACCCGTCACTGGTGAACACGGCCGCGACGTTCCGCTCGTCGGTGAGCGAGTGGTACAGCTGGCAGAACGACCTGCGGGCCAACCCGAACATCCAGATCCTCGCCTCGATCGACCCGTCCAGCTTCCCGGTCGGCACCGACCCGGCGCAGACCTGGTACAGCGGCTACTACCCGATCGTCTGGACGAACAAGAACTACAAAATGATCTACGCCAACTTCGGCCACAACGCGATGAACTACGAGACCAACACCCGGCTCTCGTCGACCTTCGACAGCGCGGCGCAGAACCAGTTCCTGATGGACTCGCTCAAGTGGCTCGGCGGTGGCGGCGGCACCGTCCCTCCGGTCGACCAGCCGGTGCCGACCACGTGGTACTCGGTCGCCAACAAGGGCACCAACAAGTGCGTCGACGCCCGCGCCGCCGGGACCGCCAACGGCACGGTGATCCAGCAGTACAGCTGCAACTCCTCGCAGGCCCAGCAGTTCCAGTTCCAGCCGACCTCGGACGGGTTCACCCGGGTGAACAACCGCAACGACGCCACCAAGGTGATCGACGTGACCGGAGTGTCCTCAGCCGACAACGCCGGGCTTCAACTGTGGACCTACAGCAACGGCACCAACCAGCAGTGGCGCGCCGTCTCCGAGGGAAGCGGCTACTTCCACTTCGTCAGCCGCCTGAGCAACAAGTGCCTGACGGTCCCCGGCGGCTCCACCGCCGACAGTGTCCAACTGGTCCAACTGACCTGCGACAACTCCGCTACACAGTCGTTCCGACTCGCCGCCGGCTGAGGTAGAAGGCGAAGATCGCGGTCGGGATGAACATGACGATGCCGTAGACGGCGACCGGGATGGACATCTCGCTGTTGTTCAGCAGGGATGGGCTGAGAGCGATGGTGAGCGCCAGGGTGGCGTTGTGGATGCCGATCTCCATCGAGCAGGCGATGGACTGGCGCTCACCGAGCTTGGCCAACCTCGGTACCGCGTAGCCGAAGGCGAGGCTGAGCACGTTCAGCAGGACCGCGACCACGCCGACCGCGGCCAGGTAGTCGAGGACGTTGTCCCGCTCGCTGTAGATGGCGGCGAAGATCACCAGCACGAGCACCACGATCGAGCCGAGCTTCACCGGCCGGGTCATCCGCTCGGCGAACCCGGGCCGCTTGTTCCGCAGCAGCATGCCGAGCGCGACCGGGACCAGCACGATCGCGAACACCTGCAGCATCTTCGCCGGTTGCAGGCCGATCTGGCCGTCGCCGAGGAAGTGGTTCAGGGACAGGTTGACCACGATCGGCAGGGTGATCACCGCGAGCACCGAGTTCACTGCGGTCAGGGTGACGTTGAGCGCGACATCACCGCCGGCCAGGTGGCTGAAGAGGTTCGCGGTGGTCCCGCCGGGCGACGCGACCAGCAGCATCATCCCGACGGCCAGCGCCGGAGCCAGGTCGAACAGCTTCACCAGGCCGAAGCAGATCACCGGCAGCAGGAGCACCTGGGTGCCCAGCGCAACCAGTACGGCGCGCGGCATCCGCAGCACGCGGGTGAAGTCGGCGATGGTCAGCGTCAGGCCGAGGCCGAGCATGATGATCGCGAGTGCGATCGGCAGCAGCACCGACGTGAGCACTGAGTCATTCATCCGCGGCTCCTTTGAAATGGGTGCTCAGAGTGACAGTGGCACGAGGTGGCGGCAAGACCTCGTGTTCTGTCCGTTACGTGTATTACGTTGCCGCTCATGAAGACCCTGCGCATCGCCGCGCTCGCGGCTGGAGTCCTGCTGGCCATGTCCCAACTAGCGCCTGCCCAGGCGGTGACGACCGGCGGCGGGCACCACGAGCCGAAGTACGAGTGGGACCTGAAACCGACCGGGAGCGCATCGCAGTTCCGCGGGCTGGCAGCGGTGAGCAAGGACGTCGCCTGGGTCGCCGGCAGCGCGGGACAGGTGCTGCGGACGGTCGACGGCGGCAAGAGTTGGGAGAACGTCAGCCCGCCCGGGCAGACCCTGCTGTTCCGCGACGTCGAGGCGTTCGACGCGAAGCGTGCGGTGATCCTGGCCATCGGCAACGGTGAGGACTCGCGGATCTTCCGGACGGCGGACGGCGGTAAGACCTGGGCGGAGACCTTCCGGAACACCGACCCGGTTGCCTTCTACGACTGTCTGGACTTCAACAACAGCCGGTCGGGGCTGGCGCTGAGCGACCCGGTCGACGGGAAGTTCCGGATCGCGGCGACCTCCGACGGCGGCCAGTCGTGGAAGATCCAGCCGACCGCCGGGATGCCGGCGGCGCTGCCGGGTGAGTTCGCCTTCGCGGCCAGCGGGACCTGCCTGGTCGCCGGACCCGGCCGGACCGCGTGGTTCGCGACCGGCGGTGGCGATCGGCCGCGGGTGTTCCGGACCTCGGACGGTGGCCGGTCGTGGAAGGTGACCGACTCGCCGATGGCCAGCGGCGAGGCCGCCGGCATCTTCAGCCTCGCGTTCCGCGGATCGCTGCGCGGCGTCGCCGTCGGCGGCGACTTCCTGAAGCCGACCGAGGCGATCAAGGCCGCCTCCGTCACCAACGACGGCGGCCGCAGCTGGAAGCTGGTCCCGGCGGACCAGGCGCCGAAGGGCTATCGCAGCGGATCGGCCTTCGTGCCCTGGTCCCTCAAGACGGTGGTTGCCGTCGGCCCGTCGGGGAGTGACGTGAGCTACGACGGCGGCTGGAGCTGGACACAGTTTGACGCCGGCAACTACGACAGCGTCGAGTGCGCCGGACACGGCTCCAAGGCGGCATGCTGGGCTTCGGGTCCGAAGGGCGCGGTCGCACGGCTGGCCGTCGATCGGTAATTCGCGACCCGTTGATCCGCTTATTCAGCTGGGCGACACCCTGTGATTACTGACCCCGCCCCACCATCCCGGTCAGGATGAGGGCATGCGCAAACTTCCGAAGCGGGTACTGGCCACCGTCGCGGGGCTGCTGATGGTGCTGCCGACGGCGGCCGCCGCGCAGGCGTCCCAGACCGACAACCGGCCGGGCCGGCCGCTCAAGGTGATCACCTACAACATCCACCACGGCGCGGGCACCGACGGCGTGCTCGACCTCGAGCGGATCGCGCTGGTGATCGAGAGGTCCGGTGCCGAGGTGGTCGGCCTGCAGGAGGTCGACAACCACTGGAGCGAGCGGAGCAAGTGGGTGAACCAGCCGGCCTGGTTCGCCACTCGGCTGAAGATGCACTACGCGTACGCGGCGAACCTGGACCTGCCGCCGCTGAACCCGGGTGAACCGCGTCGCCAGTACGGGACGGCGGTGTTGTCGAAGTACCCGATCAAGGACTTCGAGAACACCTTGCTGCCGCTCTACCCGACGGGCGAGCAGCGCGGGCTCGCGGTCGCCACGATCAAGGTCCGCGGGGTGGACCTGCGGTTCGCCAACACCCACCTGACGTCGAACAACAACGCCGAGCGGCTGGAGCAGTCGAAGAAGGTGGTCGAACTGCTGGCCGGCTCGAAGACCGCCACCATGCTCGTCGGCGATCTGAACGCCCGGCCGACCGCGCCGGAGATCACCACCCTGACCCAGGTCTGGCGCGACACCTGGCCTGAGGTCGGCGTCGGCCCGGGCTACACGATCGAGGCGGACAACCCGACCGCGCGGATCGACTACATCTTGCACTCGGCCGCTGTTCGGCCGACTGCCGCCGAGGTGATCAGCACCAACGGCTCCGACCATCTCCCGCTCGTCGGCAGTTACGTCCTGCGGTAAACCCCGTCAGCCACACCGGCCGGCGTCCACCTCTCGGGGTGGGCGCCGGTTTTTGGTGCGCGCGAATTACAAGCTTGTAGTTTGTCAAGCCGACACGCAGGTGAAATAAAGTTATTAGTGTGAAAGGTGTTCCCAATGGGGCTGTAGGCAACTAGTGTCGCGTATGTGGTCCAGATGGACCAAAGGTTCGCGAAGCCTGGGGAAGGGTTTCGCGACTGGCGGAAGGAAGTACCCGATGCGGACGCCCACGGGGGTTACGTCCGGCAAGCGGGACACGGGCACTGGGAAGACCGGTAGAGCGCTGCTCTCCGGGGTGCTCGCGGTCTCTCTGGCCGGCACCATGACCCTGATCTCCGTTCCGGCCCAGGCGGATCCCAAGCCGCCGGTCATCCCGTCCCAGTCCGCCGTCGACGCCGCCAGGAAGGCGGCCGCGGCGAAGGCCGCCCAGGTGGCCGCGATCGAGCAAGAACTCGCTGCCGCCGGCAACCGTCTCGAGCAGCTCGGGATGGAGTCGGGCAAGGCCGCCGAGCTCTACAACGGCGCGATCTACCGGCTCGCGCAGGCCAAGGCCGAGGCCACGGCCGCGGCGCAGCGGGCAGCCAAGGCCGAGCGGACGCTGGCCGGTCAGCGCCGGCAGATCGGCCGGTTCGCGGCGGCGTCGTACCAAGGTGGTGGCGAGCTGGCCAAGCTCGGTCCGCTGTTCACCGCGGAGGGCCCGCAAGAACTACTCGAGTCAGCCGGTACTGCGCACTCCGTGTCCCAGGCGATGCAGGGCTCGTACCTGCGGTTCACCGCGACCCAGGTGGTCAGCAACGCGTTCAAGCTGCAGAAGCAGCAGGCCGTCGTCAAGGTGAAGGCGGCCAGTGACGAGGCGGCGAGGGCGAAGGCGAAGGCCGAGGCCGCGGAAGCTGCCCAGGCTGCGGCGGTGACGTCGATCGGAGTACAGCGCAAGCAGCAGATCGCGCAGCTCGCGACGCTGCGGAACACTTCGATCCAGGTCGCTGAGCAGCGGCAGCGGGGGCTCGAGGAGCTCGCTCGGCAGCGGGCCGCGGCGTTGGCCGCGAAGAAGGCAGAGGAGCTGCGCAAGCGGATCGCCGCTCGGGAGGCCGCGGATCGGGCACGGGAGGCTGCTGCTGACCGTGCGCGGGAGGCGCGCGAAGCTCGCGAGGCGGCTGCGAGGGCGGCGCGCGAGGAGCGGAACAGCCAGAAGCAGAGCGGTGGCAACAAGCAGAACGTCGGCAAGAAGAAGCCGCCGAAGAGCAAGCCGGATCGCGGTGGCAAGGGCAACGATGGCGGCTCCGGGCGCAACTCGCGCGGCGCCCGGGCTGCTATCGACTTCGCTCTGTCGCAGCTGGGCGACATGTACCTGTGGGCCGCGGCCGGTCCCGACCGCTGGGACTGCTCGGGCCTGACAATGGCCGCCTGGAAGCGGGCTGGGGTGTCGTTGCCGCACTACAGCGTCGCGCAGTACGACCAGACCAAGCGGATCTCGGAGGACGAACTGCGACCCGGAGACCTGATCTTCTGGGCTGAGACCGACGGTGATCCGGGCTCGATCTTCCACGTCGCGATGTATCTCGGCGGCGGCCGGATGGTGCACGCGCCACGCACCGGCAAGCCGGTCCGGATCGACAGCGTCTACTACTGGGAAACCCCTGACTACTTCGGCCGCCCTTGAGTTGCGGGACGGTGCCAGTGATGAATCGATTGCGCAGCCGGGCGGTGTTCGCGTCCGTGAGGTCGTTGGTCCGCCAGCCCAGCAGACGTCGCGATCCGGTCCGGGAGTCTCCTTCAGCAGACTGCCCACCGAATCAAACAGACCGTTCCGAATCGGTTTCGGCTTCTTCGCCGGCACCCGGGGGCGAGGCGGCGACTTCGTACTCGTTGATTGGCTGGTAGGGCGGTTCAGACGGTCGCGATAAGTCGGTTCTGGAGTGCCGCCTTACCAGCGGGTGGTCGTTTCGGCGCGGGTGGTGGTGAGGGTTGGGTTGTTGGCGGGGCAGTGGGTGTTCGGGGCGGGGAGGGTCAGCGAGAGGAAGTAGTTGTCGGCTGCTGCGCGGGTGCAGGCGGTCCGGTGGTAGATGGTGTGGCCGGCGCCTTCGTAGGTGACGAGCTCGGCGCCCTTGCCCAGTTGGCGTTTCGCGTTGAGGGCCCAGGCGTAGCCGGTGGCGGGGTCGTGGAGGCCGTTCATCATCAAGATGGTCGGCGCGTCGCGGACCTCGAGCCGGTGCTGCGGGTTGTTGACCTTGCCGGGCCAGCCGATGCACTGCGTCATCGACTGCAGCGCGAGCACCGACACCCGCATCCGCGGCGCCACCTCCAGGCTCGCCCGGTACATCGCGTCCAACTCCGTGTAGCTCCGCACCGGCAGCGACCAGTCCTGGCAGAACTGCGGCCGCACATCCTCCACCAGTTCCCCAACCCCCCGTACTGCGGGACGCCGGGCGCCGGGGAGTGTCGCGAGCTCGGCCCGGGCGGTGCGGAGTACTGCTGAGGCGGTGCCACTGTGCAGGGAGCTCAGGAGCTGTCCGAGCTGCACCCAGCGCGGGCGGTTGAAGTAGAACTGAGTGACGTCGAGCAGGTCCCACGTGCCGACTGTGGTGCCGTCGGACGGGTCCACCAGAGTCCCGGCGTCTGCCTTCGCCAGGAGTTCGGCGTACACCTTGGAGACGTCCTGGCCGTGCAGGGCGCAGTTGGCGCTCTGGTCGCACCAGTCAGCGAACTGCTGGAACGACGCAGTAACCATCACCGCATTTGCATCAACCTGCAGGTGCCGGCGCGGGGGTGGGAACTAGTGCGGGTGGGTCTTGAGGCGTTCGAAGGAGGCGGTGATTTCGGCCTCGGCGTCGGCTCGGCCGACCCAGGTGGCGCCTTCGACGGACTTGCCGGGCTCCAGGTCCTTGTAGACCTCGAAGAAGTGCTGGATCTCCAGGCGGTCGAACTCCGGCACGTGGTGGATGTCGCGCAGGTGCTCCTGGCGCGGGTCACCTGCCGGGACGCAGAGGACCTTGTCGTCGGGGCCCTTCTCGTCCGTCATCCGGAACATGCCGATCGCGCGGGAGCGGATCAGGCAGCCGGGGAAGGTCGGCTCGGGCAGCAGGACCAGGGCGTCCAGCGGGTCGCCGTCCTGGCCCAGGGTCTCCTCGATGAACCCGTAGTCGGACGGGTACTGAGTGGCCGTGAACAGGGTGCGGTCGAGCCGCAGCCGGTTCGTCACGTGGTCCAGTTCGTACTTGTTGCGGGTGCCCTTGGGGATCTCGATGAAGACGTCGAACTCCATACGGCAGATACTGTCACGGTTCTCACCGTCGAACTGACAGGAGTGCCCCGGTGTCCCGTCCTCCCCGTGCGGTCTTCGTCACGCTGCTGACCGCAGGCGTGCTGGCAGGCCTGGTCAGTGGAGCACAAGCTGCACCCGGTTCGTCGCAGCAAGCCACCAGTACTACGGCCGCGCCGCTGGTCCTCCCGCCCGCGAAGGCGGAGGGCGTCGCGCCCACGGCGGCCGGAGTACAGAAGGCCATGGCGGCTGCTCTCAAGGACCCGTCGCTCGGCAAGCACTTCGGCGCCTACGTGTACGACGCGTCGCGCGGCAAGCCGGTCTTCTCGGTCGGGACGGCCAAGCCGTTCGTCCCGGCGTCCACGATGAAGCTGCTGACCACAGTGGCTGTGCTCGAGGCGCTAGGCCCCGACCACCGGTTCACCACGAAGGTGGTCCGCTCGGGCCCGGCCTCGATCGTACTGGTCGGAGGCGGCGACCCGTTGCTGACCGTGAAGCGACCGACCGACCCCACGAGCTTCCCGACTCGCGCCACGCTCCAGGACCTAGCAGCCAGTACTGCGAAGGCGCTGCTGGCGGAGGGGGTCCGCACAGTCACCCTCTCGTACGACGCCAGCCTGTTCACCGGGCCGGCCGCCAACGCCAAGTGGCAGCCGAACTACCTCACCGAGGGCATCGCCGCCCGGACCTCCGCGCTCTGGGTCAACCAGGGCCGGCTGACTCCGGGGATGGCGAAGCGGGCCGACTCCCCGGCTCTCGCGGCGGCGACCTCCTTCGCGGCTCAGCTCCGCGCCGTCGGGATCAAGGCGGCTGGGCTCAAGCCGGCAGTAGCGGATCCGGCGGCGAAGCCTGTTGCCCAGGTCAACTCGGCGTCGCTCGGGGACCTGGTGGAGCACGTGAACCTGCACAGCGACAACGACGGCGCGGAGGTCCTGCTGCGGCACGTGGGCCTGGCAACCGACAACGGTGGCTCCTACGCCGGGGGCATCAAGGGACTCGGCACGACTCTCACCAAGCTGGGCATCGACGTCACCAGGGCTCGGTTCGAGGACGGTAGCGGGCTGTCGAGGACCAACCAGGTGCCGCTCGACGTACTGGCCGGAGCGGTCCGAGTGGCGGCTTCTCCCGACCACCCGAAGTTGCGGCACCTCATTACCGGCCTCCCGATCGCTGGGTTCAACGGGAGTCTGGACGGCCGGTTCGCCGGGCCTGGGACCGCTACGGGTACCGGATTCGTCCGGGCGAAGACGGGCACGCTCACAAGCGTCCACTCGCTCGCAGGACTGGCTCGGAGCCGCTCAGGCACCCTGCTGGTCTTCGCTGTGGCGACTGACAGCTCACCGCCCGCCAAGGCACTCGCCGCCCGTGCAGCCCTGGACAGGGCGACCGCGGCCCTCGCCGCCTGCGGCTGCTGACCCGCCGCACGCAGTACCGCGGGCGCCGGCTGAGGCGCGGAGTCGGACCCGTTGGCGGGCGCATGTTGGGACATGCCACTAGGGTCGACATATGAGTACGGCGGAGGGTAATACCGCGGCTGACATGGTCGACTGGCAGTTGGCGACGGGAGTGGCGCGCAAGCTGCTCCGGCCCGGGCCTGCGGTCAGTCGCGCGGAAGCGGACCAGGTAGTTGCCGAGCTGCGGCAGTTCGCCGCCGATTCAGAGCATCACGTGCGCGACTTCACCGGGCTGCAGGCGACGTCCGCCACGGCCCCGGTGGTGATCGTGGACCGGCCCGGCTGGGTGCAGGCCAACGCGGACGGGTTCCGCACCGTGCTGCAGCCGCTGGCGGACAAGCTGCGGGAGAAGCAGGAGAACGCCGGCGGGCTGTCGTCCGCGGTCGGCTCCCGCGTCACCGCGATCGAGGCCGGCGCACTGCTCGCTTTCCTCTCTTCCCGGGTGCTCGGGCAGTTCGACCCGTTCTTCCCGTCCGTGCCCGACCCGGAGCGCCCGCACCTGACCGGGCGGCTCCTGCTGGTCGCGCCGAACGTGATGCACGTGGAGTCCGAGCTCGGCGTCGTACCGCGGGACTTCCGGCTCTGGGTCTGCCTGCACGAGGAGACCCACCGGGTGCAGTTCACGGCGGTGCCGTGGCTGCGAGACCACCTGCGATCCGAGATCGCGCTGTTCCTGGACCAGGCCGAGCTGGACGCCTCGGCGTACGCGGCGATGTTCCGTGAGGCCGTGCAGCGGCTGGGGCGGTCGGTGAAGGGTGAGGCGGAGCTGAGCCTGGTCGACCTGATGCAGTCGCCGGAGCAGCGCGCGGTGCTGGACCGGCTGACCGCGGTGATGTCGCTGCTGGAGGGCCACGCGGACTTCGTGATGGACGGGGTCGGGCCGAGCGTGATTCCGACCGTCGACACGATCCGGTCCAAGTTCACCTCGCGCCGGACCAGCGGCAACCCGCTGGACCAACTGCTGAAGCGCCTGCTCGGCCTGGACGCCAAGCTGCGCCAGTACCAGGACGGAGCCGCCTTCGTCCGGCGGGTGGTCGACCAGGTCGGCATGGAGGGCTTCAACCGGGTCTGGACCGGCCCGAACACCCTGCCGACCAAGCACGAGATCGCCAACCCCGATGCCTGGGTCACCCGACTCCACGGCTGAGCCGGCACCCGCAGGCTCAGCACAACCGGCCGTGACCGCGGTCGAGGCGGAGGTGGAGGAGCGGCGGGGCCGGCTGCATCCGGCGGTCGCCAGGGTCCGCGAAGCAGTCCGTACTGCGCTCGCCGAGCTTCCGCGTGAGACCACAGTCCTCGTAGCCTGCTCCGGCGGCGCAGACTCGCTTGCACTGGCCGCGGCGACCGCCTTCGAAGCCCCCAAGCTCGGGCTGCGCGCAGGCGCGGTCATCGTCGATCACGGACTACAAGCGGACTCAGCCCACACCGCCGAGATCGCCGCCGACCAGTGCCGATCCCTGGGCCTTGACCCGGTGCAGGTGCGCGCAGTCGAGGTCGGCACCGAGGGCGGACCCGAGGGAGCCGCCCGAACCGCCCGGTACGACGCCCTGCGAGACGCAGCCGACGAGTTCGGCGCAGACGTCGTCCTACTCGCCCACACCCGGGACGACCAGGCTGAGACGGTCCTGCTCGGCCTGGCCCGTGGTTCAGGCGCCCGCTCGCTCGCGGGAATGGCCCCGATGGCGGGGCTGCTCCGACGCCCCCTGCTCGAAGTCCCCCGAAGTGCGACGGCCGCTGCCTGCATCGCGTCGGGCCTGCGCCCGTGGCACGACCCGCACAACGACGACCCGACGTACCGGCGGGTCCGGGTGCGGCACGAGGTGCTGCCGATCCTGGAGGAGGCCCTCGGGCCGGGTGTAACAGAGGCCCTGGCCCGTACGGCGGGTCTGCTCCGGGCCGACGCGGACGCCCTGGACGCCCTGGCCGCGGACCTGGCGGAGACCTCCGTACGCCGTACTGGTGACGAGGTGCTCTGCGACGTCGGCATGCTCGAGGCGGAGCCGGCCGCACTGCGCACCCGGGTGCTCCGGCAGGCCGCGCTGGAAGCCGGGTGCCGGTCCACGGATCTCACCGCCGGCCACGTCGCCGCGGTCGACGAACTCGTCACGGACTGGCGCGGGCAGCGCTGGATCGACCTGCCGCAAGGGGTCCGGGCGCTGCGCCGGGCCGGATTCATCGTCCTGCGCTGAGGGTGTGCCAGGTCACCACCCGGCTGCCGGGCACGATTACGTCGCACGCCGTGGGGTGTGTCAGGCTGACCTCGTGGACGCGTCGGACATCGAGAAGGACCTGGCCCAGATTCACTTCACCGAGGAGCAGATCCAGGCGAAGCTGCGGGAACTGGCCGGACAGATCGAGCGGGACTACGAGGGCAAGGACCTGCTGATCATCGGTGTCCTGCGGGGCGCGGTGATGGTGATGGCCGACCTCGCCCGGTCGTTCAGCCGGCACGTCGAGATGGACTGGATGGCGATCTCCTCCTACGGCTCGGGGACGAAGTCGTCCGGTGTGGTCCGGATCCAGAAGGACCTGGACACCGACATCACCAACCGGCACGTGCTGATCGTCGAGGACATCATCGACACCGGGCTGACGCTGACCTGGCTGGTCAGCAACCTGCAGTCGCGCAAGCCCGCCTCGCTGGAGATCTGCACCGCCTTCCGCAAGCCGGACGCGGCCAAGATGGCCGTGCCGGTGAAATACGTCGGGCTCGAACTGCCGGACGAGTTCGTCGTCGGCTACGGCCTCGACTACGCGGAGAAGTACCGCAACCTGCGCTGCGTGGCCACCCTCGCCCCGCACGTCTATTCCTGACCTCCCCCGGCGCTGACCTGTCCGCGATTTGATGACAGGTTGTAGACAGGCCCGTACCGTCGTTCGGTGACCCTCGTGGTGAGCACGCTTGCCCGGCACGAGACACTTGGACTGGTATTACCGTCACAAGCCCGTTCACCCGGGCCTGCTGAGCTAGGAGGGACGGGGCGCCTGCCCTGATCATGGACGTGAAGCGCATCTTCCGCGGACCCCTGTTCTGGATCATCCTCGCCTTCGTCGGCGTGTTGTTGATCGGGCAGCTCCTGACCGGCTCGTCCGGGTACAAGACCGAGCCCACCGGCCAGGTGGTGCAGCTGATCCAGCAGGCCAAGGCGTCGAGCGACAAGTCGATCAAGTCGGTGACGCTGATCGACCCCGACCAGGAGATCCGGGTCGAGAAGACCGACGGGACCAAGGTCCGGGCGCACTGGGTCGACGGCCAGGCCAACGCCCTGGGCACCGACCTGCAGACCCTCTTCCAGGATCAGAAGATCGAGCGGTACGACGTCGAGAACCCCAAGCCGAGCTTCATCGGCCAGGTCTTCTCCACGCTGATCCCGTTCCTGCTGATCGCGGTCGTCTTCATCTTCTTGATGAACTCGATGCAGGGCGGCGGCTCGCGGGTGATGAGCTTCGCCAAGTCCAAGGCCAAGCTGGTCACCAAGGACACCCCGAAGACGACGTTCGCCGACGTGGCCGGGGCCGACGAGGCGATCGAGGAACTCGGCGAGATCAAGGAGTTCCTGCAGGAGCCGGGCAAGTTCCAGGCGGTCGGCGCGAAGATCCCGAAGGGCGTGCTGCTGTACGGCCAGCCCGGTACGGGCAAGACGCTGCTGGCCCGGGCGGTCGCGGGCGAGGCGGGCGTTCCGTTCTACTCGATCTCCGGCTCGGACTTCGTCGAGATGTTCGTCGGTGTCGGTGCCTCCCGGGTCCGCGACCTGTTCGAGCAGGCCAAGACGAACGCGCCGGCGATCATCTTCATCGACGAGATCGACGCCGTCGGCCGGCACCGTGGTGCGGGTCTGGGCGGCGGCCACGACGAGCGCGAGCAGACGCTGAACCAGTTGCTGGTCGAGATGGACGGCTTCGACGTCCGCGGCGGTGTGATCCTGATCGCCGCGACGAACCGTCCGGACGTGCTCGACCCGGCGCTGCTGCGGCCGGGCCGGTTCGACCGGCAGATCCCGGTCGACGCGCCGGACCTGCCGGGCCGCGACAAGATCCTGCGGGTGCACGCCCGGGGCAAGCCGATGTCGGAGGACGCCGACCTGACGGCCGTCGCCCGCCGGACCCCCGGCTTCACCGGTGCGGACCTGGCCAACGTGCTGAACGAGGCGGCGCTGCTGACCGCCCGGCTGAACAAGCAGCAGATCGACAAGAACGCCCTGGACGAGGCGATCGACCGCGTGATCGCGGGACCGCAGCGCCGGACCCGGCTGATGTCGGACAAGGAGAAGGTGCTGACCGCGTACCACGAGGGCGGGCACGCCCTGGTGGCCGCGGCGCTGCCGCACTCCGACCCGGTGCACAAGGTGACGATCCTGCCGCGCGGCCGGGCGCTGGGCTACACGATGGTGCTGCCGGACGAGGACAAGTACTCGACCACCCGGTCGGAGATGCTCGACAAGCTCGCCTACATGCTCGGTGGCCGCGCCGCCGAGGAGATGGTGTTCCACGACCCGACCACCGGGGCCAGCAACGACATCGAGAAGGCGACCGCGCTCGCCCGGGCGATGGTCACGCAGTACGGCATGACCGAGCGGCTCGGGGCGATCAAGTTCGGCCAGGACTCCGGTGAGCCGTTCCTGGGCCGCGATCTGGGCAGCCAGCGCAACTACTCCGAGGAGATCGCCGCGGCGGTCGACGAGGAGGTCGGCAAGCTGATCCTGAACGCGCACCAGGAGGCCTTCGACATCCTGGCCGAGAACCGCGCGGTGCTGGACCACCTGGTCGAGGAACTGCTGGAGAAGGAGACCCTGGACAAGGCGGAGATCGCCCGGGTGTTCGCCCCGATCCAGAAGCGCGAACTGCGGCCGGCCTGGACCGGATCGTCGACCCGGGTGCCGTCCGAGCAGCCGCCGGTGATGCCGCTGCCGACCCGGGGCGAGCAGAACGGCTCGCTGTCCGACGTGATCCCCGGTGGGTCGGTCGGTCCGGACGAGGCCGCCAGGGGCCCGAACTACGGCGGTGGCCCGACCCCGCCGGCGGAGTGAGTCGGAGCCCTTATGACCTCGCCGAAGTTCGATCACGCACGCGCGGAACGTGCCGTCCGTGAGTTGTTGATCGCGATCGGCGAGGATCCCGATCGTGAAGGTCTGAAGGACACCCCGGCCCGGGTGGCGCGCTCGTACGCCGAGATCACCGCCGGGCTGGGGCAGTCCGCCGAGGACGTGCTCAGCACGACCTTCGACCTCGGCCACGACGAGATGATCCTGGTCAAGGACATCGAGGTCTGGTCCCTGTGCGAGCACCACCTGGTGCCGTTCACCGGGGTGGCGCACGTCGGCTACATTCCGGCGCCGGACGGCCAGATCACCGGCCTGTCCAAGCTGGCCCGGCTGGTCGACGTGTACGCGAAACGCCCGCAGGTGCAGGAGCGGCTGACCACCCAGGTGGCCGAATCCCTGGTGGAGTTGCTGAAACCGCGCGGCGTGATCGTCGTGATCGAGTGCGAGCACCTTTGCATGACGATGCGCGGGGTGCGCAAGCCCGGCGCCAAGACGATCACCTCGGCCGTCCGCGGCCAACTGCGCAACCCGGTCACCCGGGCCGAGGCGATGAGCCTGATCGTCGGCTGATTCCCTGCCCCGGCAGGTTGTCGCCGCCGGACCCGTAGCTTCCCGGCCGGCGGTCTCGTTGGACATTCAGAGCCGTGGCCCATGGACAATCCGTGTCTGAGCGAATACTTTCCGTAGTGGTGCTGTGTCGCACAGGCAGGGCGCCGGCGTGAGGAGGAAAGTATGGCAGGGCGTTTTCGGGTCGGCGCCGCACTCACCGGGATCGTCGTCCTGACGGCGGCCGGGCTGATCGCGGCGAACGGCGCGCAAGCGGATCCCCAGACCGGGGCTGAGGCCGCGAGTCCGGACCAGAAGCTTCTGCGGGTCCAGGACCAGGCACAGTCCCTGGAAGGCCAGCTCGGAGCGGGTGTCGTCGGCAGCTATCTCGACCCCGCGGGTGACCTGGTGGTCGCCGTCTCCGACGAGGCGACCGCACAGCTCGTCCGGGCAGCAGGCGCGATCCCCAAGCTGGTCGACTACACCCTCGAGCAACTGCGGGCGGTGCAGCGGCAGCTCGACCACATCGCCGTCGGGTCCAGCGCGGGCAAGGTCAGGTCCTGGTACGTCGATCCCGTCAGCGGGACCGTGGTCGTCACCGTCCCACCGGGCGCTCGTGACTCCGTGACCCAGCGATTCCTCCGCAAGGCGCTCGCCCACGGCGGCATGGTGACGCTCAAGCGGACGCCGGGCCAGGTGACCCTCACCGACGACCAGTTCGGCCTGCTGGGTGGCTATCAGGTGGACAAGAACACCGGCTTCACCTGCTCGCTCGGCTTCAATGCCCGGGCCGGCGACGGCGCCCGGATCTTCCTGACCGCCGGCCACTGCACGTCGGGCCGGCCCTCGTTCTCGCGCAACGGCTACATCATCGGCAACACCCGCACGTCCAGCTTCCCGGGCAGCGACTACGGCACGGTGGGCGTGATCGAGGGCTGGGACCAGCAGGGCCGGGTCGAGCGCTGGGGCGCCACCGACGTGGTGGTCCGCGGCTCGACGACCGCGATGGTCGGAGCCGGCCTGTGCAAGTCCGGCAAGAGCACCGGCTGGACCTGCGGGCGGATCGTGGCCCGCGACGTCACGGTGAACTACGGCAACAACAAGGTCGTCCGGGGACTGTTCCAGCACACGGCCTGCACCGAGGCCGGTGACTCCGGTGGTGCGAACATGACCGGCGACTACGCACAGGGCATCAGCAGCGGGGCCGCCCTGATCAGTGGCCAGTGCATGGAGAAGCACGGCCAGTCCAACGAGTCCTACTCACAACCGATCGGTGAGGCGCTGTCCGCTAGCGGCGCCTCATTGGTGCTGGGTTAGCGACCCCCGGCTGGAGCCGGGAGTTGATGGGGGCCCACGCACCTAGGTGGGGCAGTTCGAGCCGCGGCCACTACGGTGGTCGAGTGCGAACTGCCCCACCGAGTCACGTCCAGGGACTCCCAGCGCCGGATCGATGTCTGGTGATGGGGGTCGTCAACGTGACCCCGGACTCCTTCTCCGACGGCGGTGAGTGGTTCGAGCCGTCGGCCGCGATCAAGCACGGCCGCGAACTGCTGGCCGAGGGCGCCGATCTGCTCGACGTCGGCGGCGAGTCCACCAGGCCCGGCGCCGAGCGCCCCGCGCCGGCCGAGGAGATCCGCCGGGTGCTGCCGGTGATCGAGACCCTGGCCGCCGAGGGCGCGCTGATCTCGGTCGACACGATGCGGGCCGACGTCGCCGCCCTCGCACTGAACGCGGGCGCGGTGATGGTGAACGACGTGTCCGGCGGGCTGGCCGATCCGGACATGCTCGGCCTGGTGGCGGAGCGCGGTGCGGCGTACATCTGCATGCACTGGCGCGGGCACTCCGCCGGCATGCAGCAGCGGGCGCAGTACGACGACGTGGTGGCCGAGGTGATCGCCGAGGTGGGGGAGCGGCTGGAGGCGATCCGGGCCGCCGGCGTCGACCTGGGCCGGGTGGCGGTGGACCCGGGCCTGGGGTTCGCGAAGAACGCGGACCACAACTGGGAGATGCTGCGGCGGCTGCGCGAGTTCGCCGTACTGGGGCAGCCGTTGCTGATCGGTGCCTCCCGCAAGGCGTTCCTGGGTAGGCTGCTCGCCGACGAGGAGACCGGCGAGCCGAGACCGGCCGTCCGACGAGACGACGCCAGCGCGGCCGTCTCCGCCCTCGCCGCCGCATCCGGTGCCTGGTGTGTCCGGGCCCACGCGGTGGCACCGAGTGCGGACGCGGTCCGGGTGGCGCGCAGGTGGGGAGCGGTATGACCGAAGAGCCGGGCGGTACGCGGCGGGGTACGGGCGCCTCCGCGGAGAGCGTGGTGCTGAACGCGAACACGGCGTTCTACAACGCGTTCGAGGCGGGCGACCTGGACCTGATGGCGGCGGTCTGGCTGCCGGAACCAGATCCGGTCTGCATCCACCCGGGCAACGCGGCGATCTACGGCTACTCGGAGATGATGCGGGCCTGGGCGATGATCTTCGCCAACACGCCCTACATCCAGTTCTTCCTGACCGACGTGCAGGTAAGAGTGGATGAAGACGTGGCTTACGTCACGTGTACGGAGAACGTCCTGTCGTCCGGCGAAGGGGCGCCGGAGGAGGGCTTCGCGGGGGGCAAGGCGCTGGCCACGAACGTCTTCCGCCGTACTTCGACCGGCTGGCGGTTGTGGATCCACCACGCGTCCCCGGTACTGTCGTCTGGGGGTCGACAGGAGGAGGCGGAATGAGCGGTCCCTTGCTACCTGCCGCCAGGCCTCCCGACGTGATCGAGATCCGCGGTATCCGCGGCTTCGGCCGGCACGGGGTGTTCGACCACGAGCGGACCGACGGACAGGAGTTCGTCGTCGACGTCCGGCTCGAGCTGGACACCCGGGCGGCGGCGGCCACGGACGACCTGGCCGACACCGTGAACTACGGGGTGGTCGCCGAACAGGTGCACGCGGCGATCGAGAACGATCCGGTCGACCTGATTGAGACACTGGCCCAACGGATCGCGGATCTGTGCCTCGCCGACCGGCGGGTGACAGCCACCGCGGTGACCATCCACAAACCCTCGGCGCCGATCACGGTGCCGTTCGACGACGTTGTCCTGACCGTGCAGCGCAGAGCCGGAGAATCCTCGTGACCGAGACCCCTAGTCCCCACGTCATCGACGCGGACACCCTCAGCGGTGGCCTCAAGCCGATCCGTCAGGTGATCCTGTCGCTCGGCAGCAACCTCGGCGATCGGGAAGCGAACCTGCAGGGCGCGGTCGACGCGCTGCGGGACACGCCGGACGTGGTCGTCGTCGACGTCTCGCCGGTCTACGAGACCGAACCGGTCGGCGGGCCGGACGAGTCCGGTCCGTACCTGAACATCGTGCTGCTGGCCGACACCACCCTGTCGGTCGACACGCTGCTGGACCGGGCGCACGCCGTCGAGCAGGCGTTCGGCCGGGAGCGCAGCGTGCCGGGCGCGCCGCGGACCCTGGACGTCGACCTGATCACCTATGGCAAGAAGACGATCGAGTCCGAGGAACTGACCGTGCCGCACCCGCGGGCGCACGAGCGCGCCTTCGTGCTGGCGCCGTGGCTGGACATCGAGCCCGACGCGGTCCTGCCCGGCGTCGGCCCGGTCGCGGACCTGCTGGCCAAGGTCGGCACCGACGGCGTCAAGCGGGTCGACGAACTCACCATCGAGCTGCAGTAGTGGTGTCAGGCGGTACCGGTCCGGACCGGGCACCAGGGGCCGGCAAGGAGCCGCCGCGCCCTGGGTCCGTCCGGCCTACCTCGCGCCGGCTGCTGGTCGCGATCGTGGTCCTCGGGGCGGCGATCGGCTGGACCATCGTCAGGGCGGTCGAGTCCAGCGGTGGGGTGGCTCCGACTGTCTCCTGGCTCACCCTCGTCGCTTGGGGCTTCCTCGCGGCACTGCTGTTCGTGGCCGCCCGCAACACCCACCAGCGGATCCAGGTCCGCCACGAACGGGTCGAGCCGTCGCGCGCGGTGTTCCTGCTGCTGATCGGAAAAGCGAGTGCCTTCGTCGGCGCGTTGTGCACCGGTGTGTACGCAGGGTTCGCGTTATCCTTCCTGAGCGCGGTCGGTGCTTCCGGCCCGCGCAACCGGGTGATCACCGCTGGTGCTGCGGCAGTGATCTCAGTGCTGGTCGTCGTGGCCGGATTGCTCCTCGAACGTGCGTGTCGTATCCCCGAGGACCCTGACGAGACCCCCTAACATGTCGGTCCATGGGGTCAAGGGGTAGCCGCCGTCGAACCAAGGCCACTGTTCTCGTCGTGGCCAACGTGTTACTGGTCGTCGTCTGCCTGGCCGTCAGCATCTCCTTGTTCTCCCAGAACCAGTGGATCCTGCGCGCGGCCGCCGTCGCCGCCGTCCTGGTCGCGATCGGCGCGTCGGTCCTGACCCGCCACCAACTCCTGATCGAACGCCTCGCCCACAGCGACGAGCGGGCCCAGGTGGCCCAGGAGTACTCCCGGATCACCAGCGCCCGGGTGGTGGAGAACGCCGAGTTCGTCGACCTGATGCAGCGCCGCCTGGACCGGATCGACCAGCGCCTCGACAAGATCGACGAGGAGGTCGCCACGGTGGTTGCCGCGGGCGACAAGCACTCCCAGGCCGACGCCCCGACCGTCGTGGACCTGAAACTGCGGGGTCTGGCCGCTTCCTGAGGTACTCCGCCCCGGCCCATACTGCGTGGTGGGAGGGGACGACATGGGCTTGGACGCGAACTACCCGGCAGTGACGATGAACAACCCGCAGGGCACGGTCACGGTCTACAACGAGGACCACGTGCCGATCGGGCATCTCGGCCCGACGCCGTACGAGTCGCCGTCGGTCAACGTGACGTGCCGGCTGAAGTCGTGGGACGACGCGTACTGGTACCGCCTGCTGAACGCCGAGGGCTGGGACCTGCCCGCCACCACCGCGTACGTCTCAGCCGACGAAACCCATGAACTGAACCCGGGCATGCCCTATCCCATCCCCGACTGCGCCAACGTCGGCTGCCGCCGCAAGGCCGGCCAGGCCGCCGGCGCGGGAGTCCTCGCCCTCGGCGCCTACACCGCCGCCCGAGCCTGGCGCCGCCGCTTCGACGAGAGCTGAACCTACTTGTCGATGTCTCCCACTACGAAGAACATTGAGCCGAGGATGGCGATCATGTCGGCGACGATGGTGTCGGGGAGCATCTCGGGGAGGACGGAGATGTTGTTGAAGCTGGCGGAGCGGAGTTTGAGCCGCCAGGGGGTCTTGTCGCCGCGGGAGACCAGGTAGTAGCCGTTGATGCCGAGCGGGTTCTCGGTCCAGGCGTAGGTCTGGCCCTCGGGGACCTTGAGGATCTTGGGCAGGCGGGTGTTGACCGGACCGGCCGGGATCGAGCGGAGGCGGTCGAGGCAGGCGTCCACCAGGTCCAGGGAGACCTTGACCTGTTCGAGGAGCACCGAGAAGCGGCCGAAGCAGTCGCCGTCGGTGCGGGTGACGACGCGGAGTACGCCGTCGCGGGCCAGTTCCTCGTAGCCGAGGTAGGGCTCGTCGCGGCGCAGGTCGGCGTCGACGCCGGAGGCGCGGGCGATCGGGCCGGAGATACCGTAGGCGGCGATCAGTTCGGGGGACAGCCGGCCGACGCCGACGGTCCGGGCCCGGAAGATCTCGTTGCCGAGGACAAGGTTCTCGATGTCGGGCAGGCGGCGCCGGACCGCGACCGAGGCCTCGCCGGCGCGGTCGAGCCAGCCGTACGGGATGTCCTCCTTGAGCCCGCCGACCCGGTTGAACATGTAGTGCATCCGGCCGCCGGACAGTTCCTCCATCACCGCCTGGATGGTCTCCCGCTCGCGGAAGGCGTAGAAGACCGGCGTGATCGCGCCCAGCTCCAGCGGGTAGGAGCCGAGGAACATCAGGTGGTTCAGGACCCGGTTCAGCTCGGCCAGCAGGGTGCGCAGCCAGACGGCCCGGACCGGGACCTCGAGACCCATCATCCGCTCGACGGCGAGCACCACGCCGAGCTCGTTGGAGAAGGCCGACAGCCAGTCGTGCCGGTTCGCCAGCACCAGGATCTGGCGGTAGTCACGGACCTCGAAGAGCTTCTCGGCGCCGCGGTGCATGTAGCCGATGATCGGCTCGCAGTTGACGATCCGCTCCCCGTCCAGGGTCAGCCGCAGCCGCAGTACGCCGTGCGTTGCGGGGTGTTGCGGGCCGATGTTGAGCACCATGTCGGTGGTCGGCAGCTCGGAACCCGTCCCGGTCCCGCCCCGCTCGTACAGCGGGTCCAGCCCAGCGGCCCCCGCGCCGATTCCCACCACTCTTTCGGTACTCATGACCCTTAGTGTGCCGTGAACGGCACACGATCGTGACAGGCTGGTGGGGTGGATGACCTCTTCGCACCTGCCGATGTCAGCTGGACGCCGGTCTCTGCCAAGCTCGCGACGGTGCGCAGGCTGAACGCCGCGATCACGTTCGGTCTGCTGGCGATCGCCGGCTTGCTGCTGTTCGGGCTGCTGATGGGCTGGCTGTACGGCGGACTGTTCCTCGTGCTCGCCGGGCTCGGTTTCGCCTGGTCCTGGGTCCTGATCGGCCGGAATCAGCAGTCCTGGAAGTACGCCGAGCGCGAGGACGAGTTGCTCGTCAGCCACGGCATCATGTTCCGCCAGCTGGTAGTGGTGCCTTATGGGCGGATGCAGTTCGTGGACGTGGCTGCCGGGCCGTTGGAGCGTTCGTTCGGCCTGGCGACGGTGGAGCTGCACACAGCGACCCCGGCCACCGACGCGAAGATCCCCGGGCTGCACCCGGACGAGGCGGCGCGGTTGCGTGACCGGCTGTCCGCTCTCGGCCAAGCACAGGCGTGGGGCCTGTGACTGAGCCGTCCGCGCCGGTGCAGGCGCCACAGGTCCAGCAGGAGGTGACAGGTGCTCGTCTGCACCCGCTGACGCCCTTCGTGAAGGGCTGGGGGTACTTCGTCGTCGCCGCGGTCGCGATGGCCAACAACGAGGGCCTGCGGAGCAACCTCACCATCGCCGGCTTCGGCCTGATCGGCGTACTGGTCGGCGGGATCCTGCTGGGCGCGCTGTCCTGGTGGTTCACCAAGTGGCAGCTGACGGAGGACGCGATCCGGGTGGACAGCGGGTTCCTGTTCCGCCGGACCAGGATCATCCGGTTCGACCGGATTCAGGCGATCGACGTGGCGCAGCCCTTCGTGGCCCGGCTGTTCGGCATGGCCGAGCTGCGGATGGACGTCGCCGGTGGCGGCAAAAGCGACGGCCGCCTGAGCTACTTCACGTACGACGAAGCCCAGAAGCTCCGCGGACTTCTGCTGGTCCGGGCCAAGGGAGAGCAGGCCATTGAGCAGCAGACCCAGCAACCGGAGCCGGAGCCGCTGCTGGTGGTTCCGACCGGCAGGTTGCTCGGGGCCACGTTGCTGTCGTCCACAGTGCTCGGTAGTGCGGCCGCCCTGATCTGGTTGATCGTGGCGACCACAGTGCTGGAGTTCCACGTCGGTCTGTTCGCTGGTCTGCCGCTGCTGCTGGGTGTCGTGCAGCCGATCTGGAAGCAGGTCGTCGGCAACCACGGCTTCACCCTGTCGGAGACCCAGGACGGACTGCGTACCAAGCGCGGCCTGTTCGACGTGCAGCGCCAGACCATTCCTCCGGGCCGCGTGCAGGGCCTGCTGATCACCGAGCCGCTGATCTGGCGCCTGATCGGCTGGTCCCGGGTGGACCTGGACATCGCCGGGGTAGCCGGTTCCCAGGCGGACGGCGAGGACGACAACGAGGGAGCCCAGTTGCTCCCTGTCGGCGAGCGGCAGGAGGTCGCCGGAGTACTGGCCAGGGTCCTGCCCGGGCTGGACCTGGCCGCTATCGAGATGCACCGGGCCCCGGCGCGCGCCAAGTGGCTGCGCCCGGTCGGCTGGCGGTACCTGACCTACGGTGCCGACGACCAGGTCCTGGTGACCACCCGCGGGTGGGTGAGCCGTCGTACGTCGATCGTGCTCCACCACAAGACCCAGTCGGTCCGCCTCTATCAGGGGCCGCTGCAGCGCCGCCTACGCCTCGCCAACGTCCACGTGGACACGCCCCAGGGCCCGACCGACGCTGTGGCTCTCCACCGCGACGAGCGAGAGGCTGCGGCGCTGGTGGAGGCTCAAGCCCACAGAGCCCGAGAAGCCCGCCGTACTGCGGACTCCCCGCGCGCGGTCCACACCCAGCCGAAGGAGCCGAGCCCAGACGGGTTCAACAGCTCGGCAGCCTCCCCGGCCGACGACAGCTCGGCCAAGTAGCGCAAGGGCTCGGTGCGAGCCAGTTCCTGGCTAGGGCGTTCGGCAGACAGGCCGAGCGCCCGCAAAGCCTCCCGCTGCGTCGTGACCTCACCAGACACGGCGGCAGCCAAGGAATCCAGGGCAACGTGCGCAGTGACGTCGCACGAGCCGTCCAGGACCACCTCACACTCGCGGCCGTTCCTGAACCCCGTCAAAGTCCCGTACGCCGGCCGCCCCGCGCGCAGGTGTCCGTAGTCGACAGCGACGGCCAAGCCCTCCTCCAGCCGGCCGACCACGTCCGCCCAGGCGAGATCCCGGGCGAGCCCGATCTCGGCCCGATCACCCGGCTCGGCCAACGGCCACCAGCGCTCGAGCCAGGCCAGATCGTTGCCGGCGACAACATCGCCGAGGGACAAGTCCGCCAGCACGTAACGAGGCATGGACGACGAGTCCAGCTCGGCCACGTCGCACGGCACGTTGTCCAGCCATTCGTTCGCGATCACCAGACCGCGGAGCCGGGCGGGGAGCTCGTCGTTCAGCTCCACGTCGAGCACGTCCAGCCCGCTCTTGCGCAACTCCCGGCCGAGTTCGCCTTCCCCCGCGGCGATGTCGACCACTGTCGAGGCGCCGACGTCACGAGCCAGCCGCGCGATCGCCTCGGCGAACAACGGCGACGCGTGCACCGAAGTACGGAAGTGGGCGGCGGGTCGCTCACGCCGGTAGAACCCGTCCGGCCCGTACAGGGCCGCGTCCCAGGCCTGTCGCAGCGTCCTCAATCGGAGGCGCCTCCGAGCGGGACGGCCCCGGTCAGTTGCCAGACGCCGTCCTCGCCCTCCCGCCACAGGGTCAGGTCGTCGAGACAGACCGTGGGAGCCTTCTCGGCCGCGAGCACGTCCTCGGCCTCGGCGACCACAGCGGCGCCACCGCGGGAGGAGATCGTCAGATGGGGATGCGGGTCGGGGAACTCGCCACCGTAGGGCTGGCACTGCGGGAACGCGGCGATCACCGTCCTCAGCAGGTCGCGGACCTGGTCGAAGGGCTCGGGGCGCAGCCAGGCGGTCCCGTTGGCGAACTGCCCCGCGGCCGGGAAGCTGAGCTCGAACGGCTCCACCTGGGCGACCGCGTCCTCCAGTCGCTGGACGTGCTCCGGCGTGGGGTCCGGCATCCATGGCACCAGGACGGTGATGTGCGGCGGAATCAGCTCGGTCAGCGCCCGGTACGGCCGCGTCGACGAGTTGGACGAGGACCGCCAGCGATCCGTGAACTCGGCAAGTTCGGGCACCGCGATCAGGATCGCGGTCCGCGCCACCCAGGGCAAAGGTCGTTCGCTCACCGCCTCATCGTCCCACTTGTGACGCACAACTCGCCCCAGCAAGCCGTCCACGCGCATCAAGTGGTCGGCACCACCGATTCGTCGGCGCCTGCGGCGGTGCCGCGCACTAAGCTGTCCTGAACCGCACCAATCGTCTGGTACCTCGGTCGAGGACTGGAACGTAGAGAGTGGACATGAAACGCATCGGCATCATCGGCTCCGGCCGGGCCGGGAGCGCCTTGGGAGCAGCCTTGGCGTCTGCCGGACACCCCGTCACCGGCGTCACCGCACGCTCGCGCGCGTCGCTCGAACGAGCCGCGCGGCTTCTTCCGCACGTCCCGGTCCTGTCGCCCGCCGAGGTGACCGCCCGCGCGGACGTCGTTCTGGTCGCAGTACCTGACGATGCCCTCCGGGAGACCGCGGCGAGTCTCCCGCTGACCGCCGAGCAGTACGTCGTGCACCTGTCCGGCGCCCACGGCCTGGCGGTGCTCCAAACCGCCGCGATTCCGGTGGCGCTGCACCCTCCGATGACGTTCACGGGAGATCTGCCCGACCTGACCGGCGTGACCTTCACGGCGACCGCTCCGGACCAGGCCCGGCCGGTCGTCGAGCGGCTCGTGAAAGGGCTCGGCGCGGGTTTGCAATGGATCGCGGAGGACCAGCGCGCGCAGTACCACGCAGGAGTCGTGCACGGCGCCAACCACCTGGTCACCCTGGTCACGCAGGCCCTCGACGTACTCCGGGCGGCCGGGATCGAGGACCCGGCGGCCACACTGCGCCCGCTGCTGACCGCAACTCTCGACAACACGCTGCGGTCCGGTCATGATGCGCTCACCGGGCCGATCGCGCGTGGCGACGTCGAGACGGTGGCAGCCCACCTGGCCGTACTGCGGGGCCGCACCGCCGGCACCTACGCCGAGTTGGCCGGGGCGACGGTAGACGTGGCGGCAGCGGACGGACGGCTGGACGGGAACACGGCCGAGCGGTTCCACAAGGTGCTGGAGCGGTACAGAACAGGGGAGGCACCACGGTGAGACTCACCCAGACGAAAGCCGAGCTGCGGGCTGCCGCGGCGATCCGGCCACGCGCTGTCGTGATGACGATGGGCGCCCTGCACGAGGGGCATGCGGCCTTGCTCGCCGAGGCCCGCGAGCGGGTCGGACCGGACGGCAGCGTGGTCCTGACGATCTTCGTGAATCCCTTGCAGTTCGGGCCGACCGAGGACTTCGACCGTTATCCGCGGACGCTGGCCAGCGACCTGGCGATCGCCAAGAACGAGGGCGTCGACCTGGTCTTCAACCCGTCCCGCGACGAGCTCTACCCGAACGAGCCGTCGATCACCGTGCATCCCGGACCGCTGGCCGACGAGCTGGAGGGGATGGTCCGGCCGGGCCACTTCGCCGGCGTCCTGACGGTGGTGTCGAAGATGCTGCACCTGACCTCGCCGGACCTGGCGCTGTTCGGCGAGAAGGACTACCAGCAGCTGACGCTGATCCGCGAGATGGTCTGCGACCTGGACATGGATGTCGACATCGTGCCGGTGCAGACCGTGCGGGAGCCGGACGGGCTCGCCCTGTCGTCACGCAATCGCTACCTGGACGAGACCGAACGTGACGAGGCGCTGGTGCTCTATCGCGCTCTGACCGCGGGCGCGAAGGCGGGAATGAACGGCCCGGACGCCGTACTGGCCGCCGCTCACGCCGAGCTCGAGGCCGTCCCCTCAGTACAGATCGACTATCTGGCGCTGCGCGCGCCCGACCTGGGCCCGGTGATCGGCCCCGGCGAGGCCCGCATGCTGGTCGCGGCGCGGGTCGGGACCACCCGTCTCATTGACAACATTTCCATCACGCTGCGATGAAACTGGTTGATACGGTCGCCTGATGACTGCACCTGCTGTGCCGCAGCGGCTTGCCGCGCCTGAGCCGGGCTGGACCGACACGGTCGACGTGGTGGTGATCGGTTCGGGGATCGCGGGGCTGACGGCCGCCCTGAGGGCTCGGGAGCTCGGATCGGTGCTGGTGGTGACGAAGGATGTCGTCGCCTCCGGGTCGACCCAGTGGGCCCAGGGCGGGATCGCGGCGGCGCTCGGTGAGGGGGATTCTCCCGAGGACCACCTGACGGACACGCTGGTCGCGGGTGCCGGGTTGTCGGATCCGGAGGCCGTGCGGGTCCTGGTGACGGAGGGGCCGGACGCAGTACGGGATCTGATCGAGCTCGGTGCGGTGTTCGACACCGGCGCCGGCGGGGATCTGTCGCTGACCCGCGAAGGCGGCCATCTCCGCAACCGGATCGCGCACGCAGGTGGTGACGCGACCGGCGCGGAGATCGAGCGGGCCCTGGTCGCTGCCGTGAAGCGCGCGCCCGACATCCGGATCATCGAGCACGCGCTGGTGCTGGACCTGCTCACCGCCGACGACGGTTCGGTGGCCGGCGTGACGCTGCACGTGATGGGCGAGGGCCAGTTGGACGGCGTCGGGGCGATCCGCAGCCGCGCGGTGATCCTCGCCTCCGGCGGACTCGGCCAGTTGTATGCCGCGACCACGAACCCGAGTGTCTCCACCGGCGACGGGATGGCGCTGGCGTTGCGGGCTGGGGCGAAGGTGCGCGACCTGGAGTTCGTGCAGTTCCACCCGACCGTGCTGTGGCTGGGTAAGGGCGCGAAAGGCCAGCAGCCGTTGGTGTCCGAGGCCGTGCGCGGTGAGGGCGCCTTCCTCGTCGACCACGAGGGCAAGCGGTTCCTGCAGGGCCAGCACGAGCTCGCCGACCTGGCTCCGCGGGACGTGGTGGCGAAGGCGATCATGCGGCAGATGCTTGCCTCGGGCAAGGATCATGTGTTCCTGGACGCCCGCGCCTTCGGTGACGAGAAGTGGCGCGTCCGCTTCCCCACGATCCTGGCGTCCTGCCGGTCGCACGGTATCGACCCGGTGCATGAACTGATCCCCGTCGCCCCCGCCTGCCACTACTCCTCCGGTGGGGTCTGGACCGACCTGCACGGCCGGACGTCCGTGCCAGGTCTGTACGCGTGTGGCGAGGTCGCCTGCACCGGTGTGCACGGCGCGAACCGCCTCGCCTCGAACTCGCTGCTGGAGGGCCTCGTCTTCGCCCGCCGGATCGCGGCGTCGCTGGCCGAGGACCTGCCGGAGCTCCGCGAACCCGCGGTCGACCACCGAGTACCTGGGCTGGTGGATGCGGACGTAGTACCGGAGTTGCAGCGGGTGATGACGGTCGGCGCCGGCGTGATCCGGAGCGAGAGCGGACTGTTCGAGGCGGGTGACAGACTCGCCAAACTGATCGACCAGCCGGCCGCCCACCCCGGGACTCCCGACTGGGAGGCGACGAACCTGGCCACGGTCGCGTCCGCGCTGATCGCGGCCGCCACGACCCGGGAGGAGAGCCGCGGCTCGCACTGGCGAGAGGACCACCCGGATCGCGACGACGAGAACTGGTCGGGCAGTCTGGACCTCACATTGCCGGCCGAGGGCACCTCGGCCCGGCCTGCCGCGACGTTCGTGGCGCAAGCACCATCGGAGGGGAAGTAGCAGCATGGATGACACGCTCGACAGGCAGTGGGTCGAGGACCTCGTCCGGGCCACCATCGAGGAGGACCTGGCCGGCGGAGTCGACGTCACCACCACGGCCACGGTCGACGCGGACCAGGTCTCGGTCGCGGAGTTCGTGGCCCGGGCCGACGGCGTCGTGGCCGGCCTGGAGATCGCCGAACTGGTGCTCAAGCTGGTCGCGGGCAAGGACGAGGTGGAGATCGAGCACTCGGTCACCGATGGCGCCACGGTGAAGACCGGCGACGTCCTGATGACCGTGCGCGGCAAGACCCGCCAGTTGCTCACCGCCGAGCGGACCACGCTCAACCTGCTCTGCCACCTGTCCGGCGTGGCCACGCTGACCAGCCGCTGGGTCGCCGCCGTCGAGGGCACCGGCGCGGTCATCCGCGACACCCGCAAGACGATGCCGTTGCTGCGCACGCTGGAGAAGTACGCCGTCCGCTGCGGCGGCGGCAAGAACCACCGGATGGCGCTGTCGGACGCCGCGCTGATCAAGGACAACCACGTCATCGCCGCGGGTGGCGTCGCCGAGGCGTTCCGGCTGGTCCGCAAGGCCTACCCGGACGTCCCGGTCGAGGTCGAGGTGGACTCGGTCGAGGACGCCCTGATCGCGGTCGAGTCCGGGGCCGAGCTGATCCTGCTCGACAACATGGACGTGCCGCAGTTGCGCGAAGCGGTGGAGAAGGTGGCCGGCCGGGCCCGGCTCGAGGCCTCCGGTGGGCTCACGCTGGACATGGCCCGCGAGGTCGCCGAGACCGGCGTGGACTTCCTCGCCGTCGGCGCCCTGACCCACTCCGCCCCCGTCCTCGACATCGCGATGGACCTCTAAGTGGCCCGGACACACCGCGGGGAAGCCTGATGCTGCTCGCCGTCGCCGTCGAGAACACCCGGACGCTGGTCGGCTTGATCGACGACGGCACGGTCGAGCGGCACTGGTGGGTGGGCACGGACTCACGCCGTACGGCGGACGAGTGGGCGGTGCTCCTCGGCGGGCTCCTGGCCGGGGAGCCAGCCGTGTCCGGGGTCGCGCTGTGCTCGGCGGTCCCACACGTCCTGCACGAACTGCGGGACGTGGTCGCCCGGTACTACAGCGAAGTACCGAGTGTCGTCGTCGAGCCGGGCGTGAAGACGGGCCTGCCGGTGCTCGTGGACAACCCGCGCGAGGTCGGCACCGACCGGATCGCCAACGCCCTGGCCGCCGTCCACCGGTATGGCGCCCCCTGCATCATCGCCGACTTCGGTACTGCGACCACGGTGGACGTGGTGAACGCGAACGGCGCCTTCATCGGCGGCGCGATCGCCCCCGGCATCGAGACCGCCGTCGACGCCCTCGGCATCACCGCGGCCCAACTCCGCCGGGTCGAACTGGTCCGCCCGCGCGCGGTGGTCGCCAAGAACACCGTAGAAGCCCTCCAGTCCGGCGCCATCTTCGGCTTCGCCGCCCTGGTCGACGGCCTGATCACCCGAATCCTCACCGAACAGTCCCTGGACCCGGCCACCGTCACGGTCGTGGCCACCGGCGCCCTGGCCCCCTTGGTGGTCGCCGAGTCCCACCAGATCAACCACCACGAGCCCTACCTAACCCTCCAGGGCCTCCACCAAGCCTTCACCCGCAACCACTGACGGTCACGCTCAGGTCACCGATTTCCCCTCTTGTGTACTCCGGGTTACCGGATCAGGATGTGAGGAGCGACACCTGGGCGGGGAGGTCCGGGGCCACGGGGTGAGGTCGGTGGTCGCAACGCGCGGGTCGTGGTGGTCGGGGGAGGATCATGAAATCCATCTATCGCGCGCTCGCGGCGCTGATCGCTGTCGGGGTGCTGGTCCAGGTGATGGCCATCGGGCTCGGCTGGTTCACCGCCATCAAGGACGTCGACGACGGCCTGGTGATCGACAAGAACTACGAGGGCAACTTCGGTCATGAGGTGCACGGCATCGTCGGGATGATGGTGATCCCGGTCCTGGCGATCCTGCTGCTGATCGTGTCGTTCTTCGCCCGGGTGGCCGGTGGGGTGAAGTGGGCGGCGATCGTGTTCGGGGTGGTCGCGCTGCAGATCGCGCTGGCCGTCGTGTCCTTCGGGGTGCCGGCGATCGGGGCGCTGCACGGGGCGAACGCGCTGGCGCTGCTGGTGGTGGCGAGGATCGCGATGCGCCGGGCGACGCCTGCTCCGTCGGTCGTCGAGGCGGACCAGGAGGCGGCCGTTTAGATGCCGTTGGCAACTGACGGCGGCAGCTGCGGTCAGCTCGACGGCGTCGGCGGGACCTGCGGATGAACCGCCGCGGGCCGAGCCGCCGAACGCTCGTCGCGCTCGCGGCGACCCTCGTCGTGCTCGCGCCGATCGGCTGGTTCTGGCAGCAGAGCCTGGTGCCGGACGGCCTGTCGGCGATGGAGATGGGGTACGCCGACCACGGTGGCGGGCCGTCGATGCGGCCTATGCACCATCACCAGAGCCTGGCCGAGCTGAAGCCTGCCGCTGATCGGCCCGCTGACGTGTCGGTGCGGCTGGTCGCGCGCAAGGAGCGGTTCGAGATCGCCGGCCGCGGTTCGATGCGGGGCTACACGCTCAACCACACGTCACCGGGCCCGCAGATCACCGCGAAACAAGGCGAACTGATCGAGGTGACGCTGGTCAACGAATCCGTGCCCGAGGGGATGACCCTGCACTGGCACGGCGTCGACGTACCGGCTGCTGAGGATGGAGTCGCCGGGATCACGCAGGACGCCGTACTGCCTGGGCAGACGTTCGTGTACCGGTTCGTGGCGGTCGACGTGGGGACGTACTGGTACCACTCGCACCAGGTGTCACACGAGCAGGTGAAGGACGGCCTGTACGGCGTACTCGTGGTCTCACCCGGTACTACGGACGTGGTCGCCGCAGTACACACGTACGACAAGGTCCGGACCGTCAACGGCGGGTACGGCGAGCGCCGGGTGGCCGGGACCGGCACTGTCAGGCTGCGACTGATCAACACGGACAACGGGCCGATGGCGGCCTGGGTGGACGGTGCCGGGTATCGGGTGCTCGCTGTCGACGGTACCGAGGTGAACGCGCCGACACCTGTCGAGGGGAAGTCGGTACTGGTCACGGCAGGCGGCCGGATCGACTTGGAGATCACCCTGCCCGGCAAGGCCGTCCGCATCGGTCTGGGCGGTGGTCCGACCACCCTGGTGATCGGCGAGGGCGATGCCCCGGCCGGGCGGGAGCCGGCGGATCGGGTCGACCTGCTGAGCTACGGGAAACCGGCCGCGTTGCCGTTCGACCCGGCCGCCGCCGACCGGCACTTCGAGTACCGGATCGGCCGCCGGCCCGGCTTCCTCGACGGGAAACCCGGCCTGTGGTGGACGATCAACGGCCACCAGTTCCCCGACGTACCGATGTTCATGGTGGCCGAGGACGACGTGGTCACGATGACGATCAAGAACGGCTCCGGCCAGGTCCACCCGATGCATCTGCACGGCCACCACGTCCTGGTCCTCAGCCGCGACGGAGTACGAGCGACGGGCAGCCCGTGGTGGACCGACTCCCTCAACGTCGAGGACGACGAGACCTACGAGATCGCCTTCCGGGCCGACAACCCCGGTATCTGGATGGACCACTGCCACAACCTCCCGCACGCGGCCCAGGGCCTGACCACGCACCTGATGTACGAAGGCGTCACCACGCCGTTCCACCTGGACGGGCCGACGCACAACGAGCCGGAGTAGTCAGTCGATCGGGCGGCCGACGGTCAGGGCTTCGGCCAAGGAGCTCGGGAGGTTCCGGAAGGCCGCGTCCGGGGTGGTGCCGGTGGCGTCGAGGGTCTTGGAGAAGAAGGAGCGGGCCGCGGCGGCCAGGACGATGTCGAGGACATCCTCGTCGGACAGGCCCAGTGCGCGAAGGTCCTCGACATCGGAGCTGGTGACGGTGTCGGCGGCCAGGGCGACCTTACGGGCGAACGCCATCACGGCGCGGTCCACCGGGTCGGCCGGCGGCTCGACGACCAGGGCGGCGACCTCGGTGTCGGAGTAGAACTTGTCGGCCAGGACCTGGCCGTGGGCGAGGCTGCAGTAGCTGGACTTCAGCGCGGTGGCCGCTGCCAGCGTCACGAGCTCGTAGCGGCGCAGGTCCATGTTCGCCTTGATCGCCCCGTTGAGCTGCTTCCAGGCGTCGTAGACGTCCGGCCTGGCGGCGAACAGGGTGACGAAGTTGGGGATGTGCCCGGCCGGCGCCCGGTTCTGCTCGAGGAAGTCGTCAGCCGGTTCCGGCGTACTGATGAAGGCCATTTCCTGAGTGTGACCGATCCGGCCCGATCTGGCCGAGAGGCGCTCAGCTGTACGACCAGCCGGTCCAGTTCTCGATCGTGACGGTGATCACCGGTCCGCGGGGTGGATCGAGGCGGTACTGCGGGTACTTCGAAGCGAGTGACTCCACTGCTGCCTGGTTCTGCTCGTCCACCCGCGCCGTGCCGTCCGCGCGGATCCACCAGAGCTTGCGCCAGTCGGCGTCGTACCGGTCGCACAGAACCGCCACGTTCGGGTTCCAGGCGATGTTGCGCAGCCGGCGCAGATCGGTGGTCGACTTCGGCTTCTGGTCGATCGCGATCACCAGTTCGTCAGCCGTCGGTGCGACCGTCAGCGCGAAGACGACCGGGACGAGATGGGGCCGGAGATCCTCGCCGGTGCTGGCGAGGAAGGCGCGATCGGCCGCGGCCAGCCGTTCCCGGCAGACGTTCTCGCCCAGTCTCACGACTCCGACCCTACTGCTGCTCGGCCTACTATGTAGGGTCGAGCCGATCGCACGGTCAAGGGGCAGGTGAGGCGCGATGGTGAGGTGGCGGGCTGTTCTCGCGACCGCTCTCGCGGTCGTTCTCGGAGCGGCGACGCTGACCGCGTGCTCGTCCGATCCGACCCCCAGCGACGTGAAGCTCGCCTGGGCCGACGAGACCCGGCAGGCGGTCCGGGTGACCTGGAAGGACTCCGGCACCCCGAACCGGCTCACCATCGAAGGCGTGCTCAGCACCAACCCGTCGTTCGTGAAGTACGTCGGCGCGGACGATCCGGACAGCGCGGACATCCCGAGCTCGGCGTTCCCGCCGGACGGCACCTACAAGATCGCGGTCGGCGTCGGTACGTCGACGGGCGGGCTGACGAGCAGGCTGGTCCGCTCGGAGGTGTTCGACACCAACGGGCCGGTCCGGCCGAGTGCGGCGACGGCGACCCCGGTCGGCAAGGACGTGCTGATGCGCTGGACCGTGCCGGTGGTGCCGCAGGACTTCACCCCGAACGACCCGCTGGACGTGACCGGCAAGATCCAGTACTACGTGCCCGTCGTCGGCCTGCCGGGGGAGCCGCTGCGGGCGGCCGGCCCGGCGACCACCTCCAAGCGACAGGTGATCAAGAACCTCACCCCGCCGTACCTGTTCCAGCTCCGGGCCGAGAACGAGTGGACCTCGACCATCGGCGGCCAGATCTCGGCCCGGACCACCTCGACCACCGCGGCGATCCCGGGCCTGGCGCAGTTCAGCGTCCCGGTCCGGATCCGCGGCCGGACCATCCTGCAGGAGGTCGTCTGCGCGCCCGAAGGTAGTTGCGTGCAGCAACGAGCCACCTCGGCGGGGTTGCCGGTGGTGCTGCTGACCCAGGTGACTCCCGGGGCTCGCTGGACTCCCGCGGCCCGGGGTACGACGACCTCAGGCGGTCACTTCGAGGTGACCGTGGTGACCGGTGGCACCCGGCCGTACAAGGCCGTCTCCCCGCTCTACAGCAGGGTCGGCGTGCTGTCGTCGGAGTCGTCCAGCAAGCCGCAGTTGACCAAGAGCGTGGTGCGGGTCCAGTCGGCCGGCTTCGTCGGCGGCGGGATGAAGAAGCGCAACGAGAACGCCACCCTGGTCCTGCTGGTCAAGCCGGCGATGACCGCGAACGCCATGTTGCAGGTGTGGAACCGGCAGGCCAAGGCATGGTCGAACGTGAAGGCGGTCCCGATCCGCCGCGGTCAGGCCTCGATCACCTTCAAGGCGGCGCAGTTGGGCGTCTTCGTCTACCGGTTCGTGCTCCCCAGCGCGGTCCTGCTGGGCCGCCCGCTCTACCCGACGAACTCCCACAACCTGATCCTGAGCGTGCGGCCCTAAGCCTCCGCGGCCTCGGTCCGTACTACGTCGCCCGGCTGCACGCCGTCCGCCGCCTTCCGCTCGCTGCCGCGCCGGCGGAGCCGGTAGACGACGTACGCGCCGATGACCGCGGCCGCGACCGCCACGAGCGCCCAGACCGAGAGCGCGCCGAAGATCTTGTCCGCGTTGTCGCCGATGTTGTAGGCGACGATGCCGATCGTGGTCGACCAGGCGATGCCACCGGCCGCGTTGGCGACCAGGAACTGCGGGTACGGCATCCGGAGCATGCCCGCCATCGGGCCGGCGAAGATCCGCAGCAGCGCGACGAACCGGCCGAAGAAGACGGTCCACACGCCGTAGGACTGGAAGTACTTCTCCGCCTTGACGATCCGGTCCTCGGAGAAGTGGCGGAACCGCCGGCCGAGCCGTTCGAACAGGCCGCGGCCGGCCTTGCGGCCGATGAAGTACCCGATCGAGTCGCCGATGATCGCGCCCGTACCGGCCGCGGCGATCACGATGACCAGGTTCAGGTCACCCTGCGAAGCCAGCAGCGCGGCGGCGATCAACGTCGTCTCGCCCGGTAACGGAACCCCCATGCTCTCGATGCCGATGACCAGCCCGACGATCAGGTACGCCAGGACGGCCACCCCTGACCCGGTCGGAATCGCGATTGCCAGTGCCTCCAGCGGTGCCCCCATGGCCTCCATCCTGGCACCCGGGGGCAACCGTTTAACTGATCCGCGAGCTATTCCCGGGGAATCTCAGGGTTGACCCCGTTGAACGCCTTCGTCACGTTCTGTAGCGCCGCCGTGACCTCGGACGGGATCACCCAGAACGTGTTGCCGGGACCCTTGGCCAGCTCGGGCAGCATCTGCAGGTACTGGTAGGCCAGCAGTTTCGGGTCCGGGTCGTTGCGGTGGATCGCGTCGAAGACGGTGTCGATCGCCTTCGCCTGGCCCTCGGCGCGCAGGATCGCGGCCTGCCGGTCACCCTCCGCGGTCAGGATCCGGGCCTGTCGCTGACCCTCGGCGGCGAGGATCGCGGCCCGCTTCTCCCGGTCCGCGCGCATCTGCTTCTCCATCGACTCCTTGATCGACGGCGGCGGGTCGATCGCCTTCAGCTCGACCCGGTTGACCCGGATGCCCCACTTGCCCGACGCCTCGTCGAGGACCCCGCGCAACTGGGAGTTGATGTGCTCGCGCGACGTCAGCGTCTTCTCCAGATCCATGCTGCCGATCACGTTGCGCAGCGTGGTGACGGTCAACTGCTCGATCGCCTGGATGAAGTTGAAGATCTCGTACGCCGCCGCGCGCGGGTCGGTGACCTGGAAGTACAGCACCGTGTCGATGTTGACGACCAGGTTGTCCTCGGTGATCACCGAGCGCGGCTCGAACGAGACCACCTGCTCGCGCAGGTCGATCAGTGGCCGCGGCCGGTCGATGAACGGGATGACGATGTTCAGCCCCGGCTCGAGGGTGCGCAGGTAGCGGCCGAGCCGTTCCACGTTGCTCGCCCTGGCCTGCGGCACGATCCGGACGGTTCGCAGTACCAGCACGATGGCCAGTAACGCGGCGATCAGCCCCACGATCAGTTCGGCCATGGATCCTCCCGGGGGTGGACGAGGGCGGTCGCGCCCTCGATTGCGAAGACGTCGACAGTGGTCCCGGCCGGGATCATCAGGTCGGGATCGTAGGACCGCGCACTCCACTCCTCGCCGCCGATCCGGACCCGGCCGGGCTCGCGTCCGACCGGGCTGAGGACCACGGCCTCCTTGCCGATCAGCGCGGCCACACCGGTCCTGAGCTGCGGGTACGAGGTCAGGTGGCGCCGGGCCACCGGCCGTACCAGGGTGATCATCGCGGCGGCGGTGACGCCGAACGCCACCAGTTGCAGCGCGAGCCCCAGCCCGAGCGCGGCCGCCCCACCCGCGGCGAGCGCGGCGACGGCGAGCAGCAGAAGATCGAGGGTCGCCGTCATCAACTCGGCCACACCGAGCAGGCCGGCAACCATCAACCACAGATGCCAAGACTGCATACCCATCACCTACGCAGGCGGAGAGTGTCCTACTTTCGACGGTACTCCGCTCAGGCGGTTGTGTTGCTAACAGTTCAGCTTTCTTCGCTTCCCGCAGTGCCGCCGGCCGGCCACCGGTCGAGCGCGATTCGGTCGGAGAGGTGGTGAGTCACTAGCCTTTGGGCATGACTGAGCCACGTGAGAACCCGGTAAGCCCCGATGGGCAGGACGACCTGCCCGAGCAGATCCGGGTGCGCCGGGAGAAGCGTGACCGGCTGCTCGCCGAGGGTGTGCAGCCGTATCCGATCTCGGTGCCCCGCACTCACCTGCTGACGGACCTGCGCGCGAAGTACGACGGGCAGGAGCTCGAGCCGGACACCAAGACCGGTGAGCAGGTCGCGGTGGCCGGGCGGGTGATCTTCCTGCGCAACACCGGCAAGCTCTGCTTCGTCCGGCTGCGTGAGGGGGACGGGACCGAGCTGCAGGTGATGCTTTCGCTGGCCGACGTCGGCGAGCAGGAGTTGGCCCGGTTCAAGGCGCTGGTCGACATCGGCGACCTGCTGTCGGTGCGGGGCGAGGTGGTGACGAGCCGCCGCGGCGAGCTGTCGGTGCAGGCGACCTCCTGGCAGATGGCGGCCAAGACGCTCCGGCCGCTGCCGAACGAGCACAAGCCGCTGAACGAGGAGGCCAGGGTCCGGCTGCGCTACGTCGACCTGATCGTCCGCCCGGAGGCCCGGGAGATGGTCCGGACCAAGGCGGCGGTGCTGAAGTCGCTGCGCGCGACCTTCGACGGGCACGACTTCATCGAGGTCGAGACGCCGGTGCTGCAACTGACCAACGGTGGCGCCGCGGCCAAGCCGTTCCGGACCCACCTGAACGCGTTCGACCAGGACATGTTGCTGCGGATCGCGCTGGAGCTCGACCTGAAGCGCGCGATGATCGGCGGCGTGGACCGGGTCTACGAGATCGGCCGGACCTTCCGCAACGAGGGACTGGACTCGACCCATGCCGCGGAATTCTCGATGATCGAGGCCTATCAGGCCTACGGTGATTACGATTCCATGGCCGAGTTGATCGAGGAACTGATCCGGAACGCGGCCCGTGCGGTCGGTCGTACGGTGATCACCGCGCGCGACGGATCGCAGATCGATCTGGAGCAGCCGTGGCGGCACGCGACGCTTTTCGAGTTGGTCTCCGAAGCGGTCGGTGAGCCGGTCGACGCGAGCACCGAGGCGGCCGCGCTGGTCAAGATCGCCGAGCGTCACTCCGTCGAGCTGCAGCCGGGCTGGAATGCCGGTGAGATCGCCCTGGAGATCTACGAGAAGCTGGTCGAGCACACGCTGATCCAGCCGACCTATGTGCGCGACTATCCCGAGTCGGTCCGGCCGCTGTCGAAGCCGCACCGCGAAATTCCGGGCCTGGTCGAGGCCTGGGACCTGATCATCAACGGGGTCGAACTGGGAGTCGCCTACTCGGAGCTGAACGACCCGGTGATCCAGCGTGAACGCCTGGTGGCACAGTCGTTGCTGGCCGCCGCGGGCGATCCCGAGGCGATGGACCTGGACGAGGATTTCCTCCGCGCGATGGAGTTCGGGATGCCGCCGGCCGGTGGCATGGGGATGGGCCTGGACCGGCTGGTGATGCTGTTCACCGGGGTCGGTATCCGGGAGACGATTCTGTTCCCGCTGCTGCGTCCGGAGTGAGCAGTAAATCGGGCCCGGGGACCGTTGCATAGCACAACCAACGGTCAAATCCATTCCCGGGTCCGATAACTTCGCGATCGAGTCGCGGAACCGGATGAATACCCATCGTCACGATCGATGCGCTGCGTCGATCGGCCGGAGTGTTAAGTCACATCTTTACGATGGAAACCGTCACGTTGAATGACACGATGCCGGTTTGTGCTGTACAAATCAGTAACAAGAATTCGGCAGGGGGATTGTGCCCGGTGGCGGGCGCAGAAAGGACTGTCATCGATGGCGCAAAGGGTTCAGGTGGTTCTCGAGGACGATCTCGACGGCGGTAAGGCCGACGAGACCGTGACTTTCGGGCTGGACGGTTCGACGTATGAGATCGACTTGTCCAAGAAGAACGCCGCCAAGCTGCGTGACGCCCTGGCTGCGTACGTCGGCGCGGGGCGCCGGGTCGCCGGACGCCGCGGTGGCGCCGGCCGGGCGCGAGGACGGGGCCGGTCGGCGACCGACTCCGCGGACATCCGCGCGTGGGCCAAGGACAACGGCTACGAGGTCAGCGAGCGGGGTCGTATCTCCGCCGAGGTGCGGGCGGCGTACAACGACGCCAAGTAATTCCCCGGACATCGGTCCCGGTGCCACCCCCGGTGGTGCCGGGACCGTCCGCATTCCGGCCGTTTCACACTGTGGACAGCACTCGGGAGACCGGAACCGGGCGACTGGCTGACTCGGCAGGGAAAGCGGCGAATTCGCTGGTGGCGAACACCTGGCGCGTCGGGAACACCGGGCCGGCCGGCGGGGTTGTTCCCTTGTGATCCCCAGTTGGCGGTCGTACCGGAGGCCGTCGCTTGTTCGCTGAGAGCGAGGCCGTCGGTGCCGGGGACTAAGCTGCATGTACGGGGGTCGGCCTACACGGCATGGCCGACTCCTCTGAGGCAAGGAGCGCTTTGGCGATGTTTGAACGATTTACGGACCGCGCCCGTCGGGTAGTCGTCCTGGCTCAGGAAGAGGCCAGGATGCTCAGCCACAACTACATCGGGACCGAGCACATCCTGCTCGGCCTGATCCACGAGGGTGAGGGTGTCGCCGCCAAGGCTCTCGAGAGCCTGGGTATCTCGCTGGAGGCCGTCCGTTCCCAGGTCGAGGAGATCATCGGCCAGGGACAGCAGGCTCCTAGTGGGCACATCCCGTTCACCCCACGCGCCAAGAAGGTACTGGAGCTCTCCCTGCGTGAGGCCCTGCAACTGGGTCACAACTACATCGGCACCGAGCACATCCTGCTCGGCCTCATCCGCGAGGGTGAGGGCGTCGCAGCGCAGGTCCTGGTCAAGCTCGGCGCGGACCTGAACAAGGTCCGGCAGCAGGTCATCCAGCTGCTGAGCGGATACCAGGGCAAGGAGACGGCGACAGCCGGAGCAGGGGCCACCGAAGGTGCTCCCAGCAGCTCCCTGGTGCTCGACCAGTTCGGCCGGAACCTCACCCAGGCCGCGCGCGAATCCAAGCTCGACCCGGTGATCGGGCGCGAGAAGGAGATCGAGCGGGTCATGCAGGTGCTGTCCCGGCGGACCAAGAACAACCCGGTCCTGATCGGGGAACCGGGCGTCGGCAAGACCGCGATCGTCGAGGGCCTGGCCCAGGCGATCGTGCGTGGCGACGTGCCCGAGACCCTGAAGGACAAGCAGATCTACACGCTCGACCTCGGCGCGCTGGTGGCCGGGTCGCGCTACCGCGGTGACTTCGAGGAGCGCCTGAAGAAGGTGCTCAAGGAGATCCGCACCCGCGGCGACATCGTGCTGTTCATCGACGAGATCCACACCCTGGTCGGTGCGGGTGCCGCCGAGGGCGCGATCGACGCGGCGAGCATCCTGAAGCCGATGCTGGCCCGCGGTGAGCTGCAGACCATCGGTGCGACCACCCTCGACGAGTACCGCAAGTACGTCGAGAAGGACGCCGCGCTGGAGCGCCGGTTCCAGCCGATCCAGGTGGCCGAGCCCTCGATCGCGCACACGATCGAGATCCTCAAGGGCCTGCGGGACCGCTACGAGGCGCACCACCGGGTCACCATCACCGACCCGGCCCTGGTCGCCTCGGCGCAGATGGCCGACCGGTACATCTCGGACCGCTTCCTGCCGGACAAGGCGATCGACCTGATCGACGAGGCCGGTTCCCGGTTGCGGATCCGCCGGATGACCGCTCCGCCGGACCTGCGCGAGTTCGACGAGAAGATCGCGAACGTGCGCCGGGAGAAGGAGTCGGCGATCGACGCCCAGGACTTCGAGCGGGCGGCGAGTCTTCGCGACGACGAGAAGAAGCTGATCAACGCGAAGGCCGAGCGGGAGAAGCAGTGGAAGGCCGGCGACATGGACGTCGTCGCCGAGGTCGACGAGGAGCTGATCGCCGAGGTGCTCAGCACCGCGACCGGCATTCCCGTCTTCCAGCTGACCGAGGAGGAGTCCTCCCGGCTGCTCAAGATGGAGGAGGAGCTGGCCAAGCGCTACGTCGGCCAGATCGACGCCGTCAAGGCGCTGTCCCGGTCGATCCGGCGCACCCGTGCGGGTCTGAAGGACCCGCGCCGGCCGAGCGGCTCGTTCATCTTCGCCGGTCCGTCCGGTGTCGGTAAGACCGAGCTGTCCAAGGCGCTGACCGAGTTCCTGTTCGGCGACGAGAAGTCGCTGATCAGCCTCGACATGTCGGAGTACTCCGAGAAGCACACGGCCTCGCGGCTGTTCGGCTCGCCTCCCGGGTACGTCGGCTACGAAGAGGGCGGCCAGCTGACCGAGAAGGTCCGCCGCAAGCCGTTCAGCGTGGTGCTGTTCGACGAGGTGGAGAAGGCCCACCCGGACATCTTCAACTCGCTGCTGCAGATCCTGGACGAGGGTCGTCTGACCGACGCCCAGGGCCGCGTGGTCGACTTCAAGAACACCATCATCATCATGACCACGAACCTGGGTACTCGCGACATCTCCAAGGGCAGCCTCGGCTTCTCGCAGACCAGCGACACCGCCGGCTCGTACGAGAAGATGAAGGCGAAGGTGACGGAGGAGCTCAAGCAGCACTTCCGCCCCGAGTTCCTGAACCGCGTCGACGAGATCGTGGTCTTCCACCAGCACGGCAAGGACGAGATCGTCAAGATCGTCGACCTGATGGTCGCGCAGGTGGAGGAGCGGCTGAAGGACAAGGACATGGGCATCGAGCTCACCCCGGCGGCGAAGGCACTGGTCGCCGAGCGTGGCTTCGACCCGGTCCTGGGTGCTCGCCCGCTGCGTCGCGCGCTGCAGCGTGACGTGGAGGACGTGCTCGCCGAGAAGATCCTGTTCGGTGAGCTGCGGTCCGGCCAGATCGTGCTCGTGGACGTCGCCCCCGAGGGGACTGTCAGCGAGGACGGCGTGACGGAGTACTTCACCTTCACCGGCACGCAGAAGGCGGCCAGCCCCGACCTGGAGCTGACCGAGATCGCCGGCGGTTCGTCCGGCCTTCAGGACACCTGAGCGAGTAGCAAGTAGAAGGGCTCCGCGGACATTTTGTCCGCGGGGCCCTTTGCTTTCCGCGTCAGGACAGGTGGCAAGTGGGGCAGGGTGGGCGGCGGCGGTAGTAGTAGGCCGCGGTGGCCAGACCTACCGCGGCGCCCCACAGCGGGAACGGGAAGATGAGCAGGTTGCCCACGTTCTCCAGGGTGCCGGCGTCGGCGGACCACGCCAGCGAGACGAGCGACGGGCTGCCAACGAGCAGGAGGGTCGCGGCGGCGGCGCCCGGGATGACCACGGCCTTGAGCGGCACCGGGCGGCCGGCGCGGTACGGGATCCAGCGGGGCCAGACCTCGCCCCACGGGCGGATGAGGCCGAGGGTTGCGACTGCGGAGGCTAGGGCGATCAGGCCGAGGCCAAGACCGAACAGCTTGATCCCGGGCTCAGCGTCGAGTTCGGCCGCGCTGAAACCGATCGGGTTCGGCAGCAGCCAAGTCATCCGCAGCAATGCGTACGGAAGGGGGCACATGGCCGCTATGACAGTCGCCCAGAACCCCCAGCGCCGAGCTACCTCCGGCCGCGTCCACCGGGCTCCTGGCCGCCCGCAGCGGAGGCACCGGTCTCGTGCGCTCCGCAGCCCGCGTACGCCGAGCACAGCCCACCCGCAGCCGACCAGGAACGCCCCGTAGACGAACAGCGGCCTGGACCCGACCTTCTCGGGTCCTCCGGAGATCTCCTTCGCGAGGTCCTTGAACGCTGCCCAGTCGAAGAGGCCGGTAATCAACTCCAGCGCGGCCACGGCCAGCAGGATCAGCAGGACCACCATCCGGGTCGTCCGCTGCCGCCAGGCCCCGACGAGCAACGCCACCAGGGCCGCGGGAAGACCCAGCAGCACCAGCAGGTAGCCGGTCACCATCACGACGAGGACGCTCGGCGCGAGCAGACCGAACACGACCACCTGCACTCCGGTGAACCCCAGCAACGGCCGGTACGCCGACGCGCTCCACTCGGTCCGCGTATGCGCCAGAGCCGCCGGTACTCCCAGGAACCCCAGTACTGCGATCAGCCCGGCCCCCACCTGCTCAGGCAAGTACGCCAGCAACGACAGCCGGTCTCCGTCGGGTGGCACTTCCCCGAACGGGTAGCTGTCTGCGCCCAACATCCACGCCAGGCCCCAGATCCCGAACACCAACGAGCCGACCGCGACCACTCCCGGCAGTCGGTTCGTCCTCTGCCGGCCCGTCTCCGGTTGACTCGTCTTCTCTCGGCCCGAGTTCTGCCCGCTCCCGGTCTCTGGCGCCTGCACCCGAACACCGTCCACGATCAACCACCTCCACACCACGTCTGCCGAAGGCGCCTGCCTCCTGTCTCCCAACCCTCGCCGCGAGCTGTGCCGAGCGCCTCACGCCACGGATTGACCGCGTTCCCCCAGCCGAGTGATTCGGTCAGCGGTGGCGCCGGAGCCGGGCAATGGCGGCTGAGAGATCCGCAGGAGCCGGAGGCGTGGCTGAGGGGGCCGCGGCGGTGAGCAGGTGGGTCGCAGCCGCGAGCAGCCAGGCCAGCCCGGTGATGATGGCAATGGCCCTCCCCGGTCCAGGCCAAGTGTCGGAGAGGGAAGCGACCGAGGTCGCCTGCCAAGCACCGGTGACAAAGATGACCGCGATGACGCCGGTGACGGCTGCGGCGACCTGAGCCCTCGCGCCGGGATGTAGTGCCAGGGCAGCGATCGACGTGGCGAGCCCGGCCAACCAGGTGAGTGCCAAGGCCGGCTGGGTCTCGACGCCGAGTTGCCAGACCGACAGACCGAGTCGGCGGCTGAAGGTCCACGGGAGCAGGAGGGGCAGACCGGTGGCGAGTGCCGCGAGCAAGGTGGCGCGGCCGGACCAGCGGTGCTGGTTGGTGGCCAGGCTCCGTTCGATGGCGTCGAGCTTGCGGGGAAGCTCTTCGTCCGGAGGGAGTTCGCTCATGCCATCGGGTCCAGCCGGACGACGTCGTTGCCCAGTGCGAAGTACAGGCTGTGACCGATGACGGTGAGCTGGTCTGCTGCCTGCGGGACGCCTTGGGCCGGGCCGGCGACGACGGTGACCTGTCCTGGCCCGACCACGCGGACCAGGTGGCTGCCGTCGTACCCCCAGGGCTTGCCGTCCGGTCCGGCGAACCACTCGCCGTCGGTGGTCCATTGGTCGGGCGCGACGCCGGGCGACGAGATCGGCCAGCCCGACGTGGCTCCGCCGAACAGCGTGGTCGTCTTGCCCGCTCGTGAGACGAGAACGAGCCGCTCGTCCAGCACCATGGCCGCGTCGCCTGAGGGCAGCTGGACGAGCCCGTTTTGCCGGAGGCCGCCCTTCACCGTGATCCGGGTGACCTGCTGCCCGGGTCCGTAGAAGTTGTAGAGGTCGTTGCCGATCGCAGTGACGAGGTGTTCGCCTGCGGCGGCTGCCTCGCCGCGCTCGGTGGGGGGTCGAGGCAGCGGGTCCGTGACGGCCTCAGCCGCGCCGCGTGCCCAGTGGACCGCAACCTCGGCTGCAGGCCTGCTGCGGCCGCTCACGGACCACCAGACGCCGCCCAGCCCGTCTGGAGCCCACCCGTGCGCAGTGTTGGGCACCCGCAACCGCACCAGCTTCCCGCGCGCATCCAGTACCAGCTGAGTCCCAGTGCCAGGCATCACCTTCCCCGGCGGGTTCGCAGTCGGCACGACCGGCAACACCGACGCCTTGTACTGCGTACTCCCGGCAGCAGGCTTCCGGCGATCGCAGCGAGCATCCGGAGCAGGCGCAGCCGGATAAGACGCGGCAGCTTCCGCCGCCGAGGGGACCACGAGGATCTGATCTCCGCCACCAGGTGTAACCCCCAGCAGCACCGACCCGTCCGGCCGAGCCTCGATGTTGTCGACGCCAGCGGTTCCGCCCGGCAGGCGACGCAGTACTCCGTCCGGGGTGATCACCGCAGTCGGCGAGCCACCACCGAGCCAGAGGTTGCCGCGGACGTCCACTGCGAAGGCGTCCACGGTCAACGAGGAACTCGCGGCGTCACTGCTGAGCAGGCAGCCCGCGGGAGCAATCCCGGTCAGCTGCTGCGCCTTCGAACCCGGCCGAGCCAAGACCAGCCCGGTCTTGCTGTTCCGCCAAGCCCTGGTGCCGTCAGGCCCGCTGACGACGGCCTGACCCGGAGCACCCGGCCCGGGAGCCACCAGGAAGCGCTTGAGGTCCATCCCCGGCCGCAGTTGATCGGCCGGGATCTGCCAGGTGCTGGTCGATCCCCACACCACCACCGAGCGATCCGCGTTGCGATGCGTGAAAGCAGGTCCTTGCCCGGTGGCGAGCACGTCGATGTCGGGGGTTACGTAGTACGTGCCGTCGGAGTTCTTGTGGCTGAGGCTGACGTCTGCTGCCACGAGAGTCAGGGGGACCGACAGGATCGCCCACGGCCGGTTGACGGCGCCACCGGCCAGCAGGACCATCCGGTCGTCCGTCACCCCGAGCAGAGCCGGCGGAGTCACCCCGTGGCTCAAGGTCACTCGCGGCAGCGCGACGCCGTCGCGGTACTCGAACAGCGTCGAGCCCTCCGAGCCGGTCCGGCCCAGCAACCACTCGCCCGGCGTACCGTCGAGGGTTCCGGCGATCGAGTCCAGCGGGTCCGAGGTCGCGATCGCGACGCGCATCCCCAGGCGGTCCACCAGTTGCCCGCCTTGCAGATCCAGCAGCCGATGCGGAACTCCCGCAACCACCTCAGGCTCGTACTCGGGGGCTGCCGCAGCAGGCAACACCAGCCCGGCTCCTACGGCGATAGCCAGCACCACCGCCAGCTGCCAGCGGAGTACAGCCAGACCTCCTGTCAGAAGGAGCAGGCCAAGGCCCAACGCCAGCCAGGCTCCTATGCCGACCCTGTAGCCGACACCGTCAGTCAGCCGGGGTGGCAGCTGGGCAAGGGCACTGAGGACTCCGACCACGACGACAGTGCCGGTGGCTGCCGCTGCAAGTCGCAGTGCCGTCAACGCGGGGGTCAGGGCCAGGCCGACAGTGATCGCGGCACAGGAGGCGACCACGATCGCCCAGGCGCGAGCGGAGGGGATCTCCCAGAGCTGAACGCGGGCCAGACCAGCCTCGGCGCCGGCCGGGCCGAGCGCCACCGGATCGAGCAGTTCGCGCCAGGGGAGCACGGTCGAGAGCAGCAGCAACGCCGACAGCGCCGCGGTCATCAGCGGCACGAACACCGGTCGAGGGGCGGCCGGAGGATCGGCCAGCGAGCTCAACCGGAGGAATACAGCTCGCAATTCGGACTGGTCGAGAGCTTTTTCCGATGAATTTTCTGCATCTTCTCCCGGCCGCTCGAGCAGTGCCGGAGGGTCTGGCAGACGCGTCGCCCAGTAGGCCGCGACCGAGGCCGCGAGCCCTCCACCGACGACGACGCCGATCACAGCCGGTGAAGTAGAACAGCCCGTTCGGCCCTGTGCGGCCAGGCCTGTCCAAGCCGCGGCGGAGACCAGTACCAGGGTTACCGCGCCCCAACCAAGTACCTGCCGCCTCAGCTGAATTCTGTCGGCACACAGGCGATCCGCGAGCATCAGCGCCACCAGGGTGAGTGGTAGCGCCAGTGCGGCGCCGCGGCCGTTGACGGGTTGACTGGTCGCACGCCAGAGGTAACAGCCTGTACTCGCCGGACCGGGCAGCAGGATGGCCAGCAAAATGCCCACCGAAAGACACGCGAGGACTACGCCTGGCCACTGAGTCCGTCGTATGGTCCTTCGGTGCCGCAGCGCCTCCACGCGCAGGAGGGCCGCCGCGGCCTTCGATTCGGTGGGAAGATCGCGCAGCGGCATGAAAAGAAGTTACCCGTCCGCACATCGAGTGCCCTGCCCCGTTGGTTCGTGCACAGCTCCGCCGCCGGAGCCGAAGCACGAACTAACGGGGCAGGACACTAGCTCGTTGTAGCTGCATGACCACGGCTTTGGGACCCGGACTGTTGGAGAGGGGGCCGGAGATGGAATCATCTCGTCGCATGGACGCACCGCGTCTGCCGCTGACCCAGGAACCGGTCCTCGACGCCGGTTCCTTTGGCGTGCGGCAAGCGGGTGGCGTGCTGGAGCGTGCGCAGCGGATTGCTGACACGCTGCGGGAGCAGGCGGAGTACGAGAACGACACGGCGCTCGAGGAAGCCGAGCGGCTCCGGGCGGAAGCCGAGAGGGTCCGCGCGGAGGCCGAGCAGGCCGCGCAGAAGGTCCGCGCCGACGCCAACGCGGCGGCCCAGCGCCTGCTCGGCGATGCCGAGCGCGCCGCCGAGCAACTCCGGTCGGAGTCCGAGGCGACGGCCGAGCGACTGCGCTCCGAGTCGGAGACTGCAGCTCAGCAGCTTCGGTCCGAATCCGAAGCCGAGGCCTCGCGGGTCCGCGCTGAGGCCCACGCGGAGGCCGAGAGGCTGGAGCGGGAGTCGACGACGGCGGCGGCGGAGCTGCGGTCGGCTTCAGTGGCGGAGGCTGAGCGGGTTCGCTCCGAGGCCCACGCGGAGGCCGAGAGGCTGGAGCGGGAATCGATGACAGCCGCGGCGGAGCTGCGGTCGGCTTCAGTGGCGGAGGCTGAGCGGGTTCGCTCCGAGGCTCAAGTAGAGGCCGAGCGGCTCGAGCGGGAATCGACTGCCGCGGCTGGGCAACTGCGCAGTGAGTCGACCGCCGAGGCCGAGCGGGTGCTCACCGAGGCGAAGGCCGAGGCGGAGCGAGTGCGCTCGGAGGCAGTCGCCGAGGCGGAGCGGGTTCGGAGTGAAGCCCTGGCCGAGGCCAAGCGGCTGAAGACGGAGTCCGAGAGCGCGGCGGAGCAGCTTCGCAGTACGACGGCTGCCGAGGTGGATCAGCGCCGGAGCGAGTCCGAGGCGGCGGCCGAGCAACTGCGGACCGAGTCGCACCAGGCGGCGGATCGGTTGCGGGCCGAGTCGCAGGCCGCGGCGGATCGGCGAGTGGCCCTGGCCGAGGCGGAGGCGGCCCGGCTGAAGGAAGAAGCCGACGAGATTCTGGAAGAGGCGCGCGACGCCCGCGAGGCCGCCTCACTGGCAGTCGAAGCCGCGAGCCGGGAGGCCCAGCAGCTGGTCGCGGACGCCGGCGAGCAGGCCGCGCTGGTCTCGCAGGCCGCGGTCCGCAACGAGTCCGAGCTGATCTCCCGCGCCGAGTCCGAGGCGGCCGAACTGCGCACCGCGGTCGAGCGCGAGGCGGAGGCCGCCCGGGAGAAGGCCCGCGCCGAGATCGCCTCCGCGCACGCCGAGATCGAGCGCCTGCGCGGTGAGAACCGGGCCGAGCTGGAGCGCCGGACGGCCGAGCTGGAAGAGACCGAGCGGGCCAAGCTCGCCGCGATCTCGCTGGAGATCGACAAGCTCCGGGCAGCGGCCGTCGAGGACATCGCCGAGCAGAAGGCGGAGGCCGCGGCGGCCAACGAGCGCCTGATGGCCGACGCCCGGGCGCAGGCCAAGCTGGTCGTCGACAGCATCGAGGCCGACCGCCGGACCGCGACCGCCGAGGCGCAGCGGATCGTCGAGGACGCCAACCGGGCCGCCGAGACCGCCCTGGCCGAAGCCGAGAAGCAGACCACCTGGAGCAAGAAGACGGTCGACGACCTGGTCGCCGCGGCCGAGCAGGAGGCCCGCGGGATCCGGGACCGGGCGGCGATGGAAGTCGCCGAGATGGCCCGGCGGAAGCGGGCGCACCTGCGCCGGGTGGTCAGCCGCTCGACCAGCCGGCTCAAGGAGACGCAGACCGCGATCGCCAAGGAGAACGCCGAGCTGACCGCGCTCGCCCAGACCACGCTCGCGTCGGCCAACCAGCAGGCCGAGGCGACCCTGGCCGGCGTCACCCAGCAGGCGGAGAAGGTGACCGCCCAGGCACAGGCGAAGGCGGACCGGCTGAAGGCCGCCGCCGAGGTCGAGGCCAAGGAGATCATCACCCGCGCCCAGCGCCGCGAGTCCGAGGCCCAGTCCAGTACGCAGGTGCTGCGCGAGCGCGCCGCGAACGATCTGGCCGACGCCCAGCGCCAGGCCCACGAGCTGATCCGCAAGTCCCGCGCCGAGGCCCAGCAGCTCGAGGCGCAGGCCCGCGAGCACGCCGACGAACTGCGTGCGCAGGCCCGAAAACTTCTCGCCGACGCCGAGGCGAGGGTCGCCGCGCTGAACCAGCGCCGCGACGAGATCACCAAGGAGCTCACCCAGCTTTCGGGTGTGATCGAGGCACTCGCTATCCCTGGCTTCCACGCAGGTGGTGGAATGTCCGGTAGCGAGGGTTCCACGGGGGAATCAGGATGAGGACGTGACAGTCAGATCCTTGTCAGTGACAATGTGTGATCCACCCACCCACCGAAGTGAGCATCAGAAGACATGAGCAGTGAAGCCCCAACCCCGTTCCGCACCGTTCTGCGTGGCTACGAGCCTGCCCAGGTGGACCAGCACGTTCGAGAGCTGACCACCTCGCTGACCGCGCTGCAGCAGCAGTCGGAGCAGCTGCAGCGCCACGTACAGGAGCTGCAGACCCGGACGGACGCGGCCGAGTCCGCCGTGATCACCGCCCAGGAGGACAACAAGGACCGCACGCCCACCTTCACCGAGTTCGGTGAGCGGGTGGCGAAGATCCTGTCGCTGGCCGACGACGAGGCCCGCGATCTCGTCACCCGGGCCCGCGCCGACGCCGAGGCGATCGTCGCCGACGCCGAGGCGCACGCCAAGAAGGTCCGCAAGGAGGCCGAGCAGTACTCCCTGGACTGGAAGAGCGAGGTCGACGCCGAGGCCGCCCGCATCCTCGAGGAAGCGCGCACCCAGGCCGACGACATGCGCGACGAGGCCGAGCGCGACGCCACCGCGCGCCGCAGCGAGGCCCAGGCGCTGTACGAGCAGGAGCGGGCCAAGTCCGCCCAGGCAGCGGCCGCCTTCGAGACCACCCTGGCCGAGCGCCGCGGCAAGGTCGAGCAGGAGTTCGCCGCCCGGACGGCCCTGGCCGAGCAGCAGCTGGCCGCGGTCACCGACCGTGCGGCCCAGGTGCAGCGCGAAGCCGACCGGTCCCGGTCCGAGGCGGAGCGCCTGGCCCAGCAGCAGCTGGCCGACGCCAACCGTCAGGCGCAGGAGATCGTCGCGGCCGCCAAGGACAAGTCCGAGCGGATCCGCGCCGAGTCCGAGCGTGAGCTCGCGGCCGCGACGCAGCGCCGCGACAGCATCAACGCGCAGCTGACCAACGTCCGGCAGATGCTGGCCACGTTGTCCGGCAGCCCGGCGATGCCGCTGGACCTGCTCGCGGACGACGGCGACGAGGCGACCGCCTCCAGCAGCAAGAAGAACTGATCACCACCCGCTGAGGCCGGCCACCGGGGTCCCCAGGACCCCGGTCCGGCCTCCAGCACACCCCCACCCGATCCGGTCCGCCGGTCGGGTTTCACCCACGTCCGAAGACGCCACAGGCTCTTCGGGCGTTGTGCTTTCAGCACACCAAAGGGAAGGAAGGCGAAGCGTCCGCAAGGCCTGCTCAGGCGGAGCCTGGCGGCGAGGGAGGGCGGGCTCGGGTAGGCAGCCTGCTCAGGCTGGGAGGCGGTAGCGGGAGTGGGGGAGGGGGTCTACTAGGCCGTCGGCTACTAGGCCGTCTAGGGCTCGTTCGCGTTGGGTTTGGTCGGGCCAGCAGGTGTCTAGGGCTGTCTTGGGTACTGGGCCGGGGGCGGCGCGGAGTACGGCTAGGAGGCGGCCGCGGACCTGGCGGTCGGTGCCTTCGTAGGTCTGGCCCTTGCGGGGCGGACCGGAGTACGGGGGAGAGCCGGCTAGGACCCAGGCGCAGCGGCTGCGGATGGGGCAGTCGGCGCAGCGCGGAGTACGGGCAGTGCAGACCAGAGCACCGAGTTCCATGGTTGCGACAGCCCAGCGGGCTGCAGTGGGCTCGTCGTCAGGCAGGGCGGACGCTGCGAGCCGCTGGTCGGCGGCAGTAGGTGAGATGCTCGGCTGAGCAGCCCCAGTGAGAGCCCGGGCGAAGACCCGCCGCACGTTGGTGTCCACAACCGCATGACGCTGCCCGAACGCGAACGACGCGATAGCCGCCGCCGTGTACGTCCCGACGCCCGGCAGAGCGAGTAGTGCCGCATGATCCTCCGGTACTACGCCGCCGTGCTCCTCCACGATCGCCTTAGCCGCCGCATGCAGCCGCAGGGCGCGTCTCGGGTAGCCCAACCGCCCCCAAGCCCTCACAGCCTCACCTGGCGCCTCTGCGGCCAGGTCGGCAGGCTTGGGCCACCTCTCCATCCACACCCCGTACGCCGGGAGCACGCGGGTGACGGGTGTCTGCTGCAGCATGAACTCGCTGACCATCACGGCCCAGGCTCCCGCGTCCGGCTCCCGCCAGGGCAGCGTACGGGCGTTGCCGGCGTACCAGTCGAGGACGGGCTCGTGCAGGGCTGATGCGAGGGGGAGCGGCGAGTCTGACATGTCGAGCACAATCCTGACACTAAGGTTCCAGCATGAGCAGCCTGCTCCGACCGGTCGGGCATCTGCCCGCCAGCGTCTACTGGTTCCGGCGGGCGCTCGTTCTCGCCGTACTGGTGACACTGGTGATCGTGCTGACCAGTTGGATCGGCGGCGGCAGCGACCCGAAGAACACGGCCGCGACCAGTCCCGAGCAGGACCTGTCGGCCACGCCGACCGTGGAGCCGAGTTCGACGCCGACGACCACTCCGGACGCGAAGTCGACGAAGAAGCCTTCCGAGACACCGAAGACGTCGGAGACACCGAAGGACCTCAAGTGCACCGGCAACGACGTCAGGATCGACGTGGTGCCGGCCCACCGGACGCTGGCGACCGGCAACTCGATGAACCTCGTGGTCCAGTTGAGCGCGGTCGGCGACGAGTGCAAGGCGGCCATCGACCCGTCCCGGCTGTCGGTGACGATCACCTCCGGCAAGGACCAGATCTGGACCACTGACCAGTGTGGGCAGGTGATGCAGCGCGCTACCCTGGTCCTTGCCAAGGGCAAGCAGTCGACCACCACCATGCTCTGGAACGGCCGCCGGTCACGACCCGGCTGCCTGCCCGGCCAGTTGGAGGCGAAGCCCGGCACCTACGTGGCCAAGGCGGTCTACGACGGCCGCGCCTCGTCCGCGCAGGCCTTCCAGATCGTCTGACACAGCCAAATCGTCTGACTCAGCCAGATCGTCTGACACGGCCAAATCGTCTGGCACATCTAAGCCTCGGCGGTTGCGGTCGTCACGTCGGCCGGCCTTTCCAGGTGGGACGGTTTCGCGAACAGCGCCGCCGCGACGAACCCGACCAGCAACACCCCGGCCGGCAGGATCAACGCCTGCGCCATCGAATCGCTGAACCCCTGATGCATCGCCTCGGGCAACTTCCCGGCACCACCCTCAGCCATCGCGCCACCCTGCATCATCGGCAGATTGGCGGCCAGCCGCGACTCCATCAGTACGGCGATGCCCGCGCTGCCCAGGACCGCACCGACCTGACGGGTGGTGTTGTAGACCCCGGCTCCCGCGCCGGCCTGATGCATCGGCAGGTTCCTGGTCGCCGTGGTCCCGATCGGCGCCCACATGAAGCCGTTCGCCACGCCCAGCAAGGCGATCGGGAGCAGCAGTTCCCAGATCGGCACGGTCGGCTCCATCACCTGGCTGAGCCAGAACAGCGAGACCGAGCAGCAGAGCAGGCCGAAGCCGGCCAGGTACCGCGGATGGGCCTTGTCCGTCAGCCGTCCCACGAACGGCGCCAGCACTCCGGAGATGACCGCCATCGGCACCAGCAGCAACGCCGACCGGGTCGGGCTGAGCCCGCGCACGCTCTGCGCGTAGAGCATCAGCGGGAACGCCATCGCGGTGATCGCGAACCCGACCGTGGTGATCGCGGTGTTCGCCAGCGAGAAGTTGCGGTCCTTGAACAGCGACAGCGGCAGCAGCGGTTCGGCCCTGATCCGGGACTGCCAGAACAGGAACAGCGCGATCACCACCAGCCCGGTGATGATCAGCGACCAGACCGACAACGGCCCGCTGATCGTGCCCCAGTCGTACTTCTGGCCCTCCTGGATGCCGAACACCAGGCAGAACAGGCCGACCGTGCTCAGCGCGACGCCGGCCAGGTCGAACTTGTGCTCGTGCGTCGGCAGGTCCGGCACCAGTCGCCAGGCGAGGACGAAGCCGATCACGCCGACCGGCGCGTTCACGAAGAAGATCCATGCCCAGCCGAGCCCGTCGACCAGGACGCCGCCGAGGATCGGGCCGACCAGAGTCGCGACGCCTGCGGTGGCACCCCACAGGCTCATCGCGCGGCCGCGCTGGTCCGGCGGGAAGATCCGGGTGATCACCGCCATCGTCTGCGGCGTCATCATCGACGCGCCGAGGCCCTGGAAGACCCGGGCCACGATCAGCATCTCGATCGAGTTGGTGAAGCCACACCAGACCGACGCCAGGGTGAAGACGGTCAGGCCGGTGAGGTAAAGCTTCTTCGGCCCGATCCGGTCGCCGAGCCGCCCGGTGATCAGCAGCGGTACGGCGTACGCGAGCAGGTAGGCGCTCGTCACCCAGACCACGGTGCCGACGTCCGCCCCGAGGTCGTCCATGATCGACGGAGTCGCCACCGAGACGATGGTCGAGTCGACCAGGATCATGAAGAACCCGAGCACCAGCGCCCACAGCGCGGGCCACGGCCGCACGTCCGGGCTCAGTTCTTGCTGCGGTACGGCCATGGCAGATCCTTGCTCTCGATGCGTTCGACGATGGTCTGGAGCCAGTCGCGTTCGGCGACAGCCTGGGTGCGCAGGTAGTCGGCCACGAACCAGTACGCCTCTTGGACGTCCTCGGTCCGGACCCGCGCGATGGTGGCGTCGAGTTCGTCCACCTGCTCCTGCAGCAGTTCGATCCGCCGGACCAGTAACCGAACCGTCTCGTCGGCCGGCAGGTTGTGAGCCTCGCTGAGCGCCACGGGGAAGAGCGGGTACTCGTAGACCGGAGTCTCGATCGCGGTGCTGATCCGTCGGCGCAGGGCGGCGTCTCCTTCGGCGGTGATCGCGTAGGTGGTTCGTTCCGGACGGTTTCCGGCCCGGTCGACGCCGGTCGCCTCGACCAGTCGCTGGCCGGCCAGCCGCTCGACCGTGTGGTAGACGGTGCCCAACCGGACCTTGATCAAGCGGTCCTCTTCGCGGCTCATCAGCAGTTGGTACATCTCGTACGCGTGCATGGGCCGCTCGTTCAGCAGGGCCAGGACGGCCATGCCGACCGGGGTCAGGTCCGCCATGTTCCTCCATCCGGATTAGTCGACGCGAAGTGCTCCACGTGGAGTATTACCCGGCGACGACCGGTCCGGCAAGCGCACACCAACGACGCGGCGCCGGCTGAAAGCTCAGCCGGCGCCGCGTTCGCAGTACGGGAAGGGGTCAGACGTAGCGTTCCAGGATGCTGGACTCGGCCAGCCGGGACAGGCCCTCGCGGACCGTGCGGGCGCGGTTCTCGCCGACGCCGTCGACGGTCTGCAGGTCGTCGATGCTCGCGGCCAGCAGCTTCTGCAGGTGGCCGAAGTGCTCGATCAGCCGATCGATCACGGCGCCCGGCAGTCGCGGGACCTTCGCCAGCAGCCGGTACCCGCGTGGTGTCACCGCCGCGTCCAACTGCTCGGCCCCACCGAGCTGCAGAGCGCGCGCGACTTGTCCGATGTCGAGCAGATCTGTCGGGCTGACGGCGTCGAGCTCGAGCAGTACGTCGTCGGCCGTCTTGGCCCGGCGGCCGGTCGCCGGCGGCAGGTAGTCCCGCACGACCAGTTCGCGTTCGCCCGCGACACCGGCGACGAGTTCGTTCAGTTGCAGGGTGAGCAGCCGGCCGTCGGTGCCGAGCTCCACCACGTAGCCGTCGATCTCGGTGGCGATCCGGCGGACCATCTCCAGCCGCTGGGCGACCGCGGCGACGTCGCGAACCGTGACCAAGTCCTCGATCTCCAGCGCGGACAGCGTGCCCGACACCTCGTCGAGGCGCAGCTTGTACCGCTCGAGGGTGGCCAGCGCCTGGTTCGCCCGGGACAGGATCGCGCCGGAGTCCTCGAGCACGTAGCGCTGGTCGTCGACGTACAGCGCGATGATGTGCATCGACTGCGACACCGAGATGACCGGGAAGCCGGTCTGCCGGGCGACGCGGTCCGCCGTACGGTGCCGGGTGCCGGTCTCCTCGGTGTGGATCGACGGGTCCGGCATCAGGTGCACGGCGGCGCGCAACATCCGGCTCATGTCGCGGTCGAGGATGATCGCGCCGTCCATCTTGGACAGCTCACGCAGACCGGTGGCGGTGAACTCCACCTCGATCTCGAAGCCGCCGGTCGAGATGGAGTCGACCACCTTGTCCTGTCCGAGGACCAGTAGGGCGCCGGTGCGGCCCCGCAGGATTCGCTCCAGGCCTTCGCGCAGTTCGGTACCAGGCGCCACGGCGGCGAGGGTTGCTCGCATCCTGGCGTTGGTGCTGTTCTTGTCGGAATTCGGGGCCACGGTCCCTGAGTCTATGCGGCTCAGAGCGACGATGTGACCGACCCACCTGCTTTCCGGCCAGTCGCTTCTCCGGCGATCCGGTCGCGTTTGCAAACGCCCGTGCATCTGATCGTGCACCCGCTCGTGCAAGAGGAAACAGCCCCGAATGACGAGCGGGTGAACGCGGATCCCACCAGCCACAACGGATGCCGGTGACGTGCGGTGGTGGGTCAGGGGCAGCGGATGATCTGGCCGGCGTAGGAGAGGCCGCCGCCGAAGCCGAACAGCAGGACCGGCGCGCCGGCCGGGATCTCGCGGCGTTCCACCAACTTGGACAAGGCGATCGGGATGCTGGCCGCGGAGGTGTTGCCGGACTCGACCACGTCCCGGGCGATCACCGCGTTCACCGCGCCGAGCCGTTTGGCCAGCGGCTCGATGATGCGCAGATTCGCCTGGTGCAGCACGACGCCGCCGAGTTCCTCCGGCGTCACGCCGCCCTTCTCACAGACCTGGCGGGCGATCACCGGCAGTTGCGTGGTGGTCCAGCGGAAGACACTCTGCCCTTCCTGGGCGAACTTTCCCTCCCGGCCCTCGATCCGGACCGCGTCCGACATCTCCGGCACCGAACCCCACACCACCGGGCCGATCTCCGGCTCGTCGGAGGCGACCACCACGGCCGCGCCGGCGCCGTCGCCGATCAGGACGCAGGTGGTCCGGTCGGTCCAGTCGGTGAAGTCGCTCAGCTTCTCGACGCCGATCACCAGCGCCTTGGAGGCGGCCCCAGCGCGGATCGCGTGGTCGACCGTCGCCATCGCGTGGCTGAAGCCGGAGCACGCGGTGTTGACGTCCAGCGCGGCCGGGGTGGACAGGCCGAGCCGGGCAGCCACCCGGGCGGCGATGTTGGGGGAGCGGTCGATCGCCGTACAGGTCGCGACGACGACCATGTCGATGTCGGCCACGTCGAGGCCGGAGTTCGCGATCGCCTTCTCCGCGGCCCGCCAGGCCATCTCGTCGACCTGCTCGTCGGGCGCCGCGATCCGGCGCTCCCTGATCCCCACCCGGCTCTGGATCCACTCGTCGTTGGTCTCCACCATGGTCGACAGTTCGGCGTTGGTCAGCACCCGCTCGGGCTGGTAGTGGCCGAGGGCGACAACTTTGGAACCGGTCATCTCGAGTGCTCCTCCGGTCGGGGGACGGCCTGTTTCTGAGGCCGGTTGGGGGCGCCACCAGAGTAGTTCCGCCCTTCCGCGGCACGGACACCCGTCTCACCCGTCGATGTCAAAACGCTCCGGCCGGCTCCGACCAGGAGGTGACAGCAAGGCGAACACGACCACCGAGGAGCACGCCATGCGCAGGATCATCCACTTCGTCCACACCTCTCTCGACGGATTCATCGAGGGCCCGAACGGCGAGTTCGACTGGGCCGTGATGACCGGCAAGCTGTCGAAGTACAGCCTGGGTTTGGTCGGCCAGGCCGACACCTTCCTGTACGGGCGGGTGGTCTGGGAGATGATGTCGGGCTACTGGCCGGAGGTGGAGTCGATGTCGACCCACGAGCACGACCTGGCCTTCGCGCCGGTCTGGCGGAAGACGCCGAAGGTCGTCGTCTCGTCCTCGCTGGAGCAGGCCGACTGGAACACCACCGTCGTCAACACCGTCGAGGCTGTGGGGGAGCTCAAGCAGCAGCCGGGCGGTGACATCTTGCTGACCGGTGGTTCCACGCTCGCGGCGTCGCTGGAGGATTCGGGGTTGCTCGACGAGCGGCGCATCGTCGTCCACCCGGTCCTCCTGGGCGCCGGCAAGCGTCTCTTCCCGGAGAACCGGAAGCGCCGCTCCGTCACCCTGATCGAGTCCCGCCCGCTGGACGAGCACGCGGTACTCCTGCGCCACAGCCTGATCTGACGGTCAGGTCCGGCAGGTCAGCCGAGGCCGGCGGCTATCAGGGCGGCTCGGATGTCGCCGGCCGCGAAGGTGCGCAGGCCGTACTTCGCCTGCATGTCCATCGGCTTGGTGTCCTTGGAGCGGTTCGGGACGTCGGCGGGGATGATCGCCTTGGTGAACCCGAGCCGGGCCGCCTCGGCCAGCCGCTTCTCCAGGCCGCCGACGCGGCGGACCTCGCCGGCCAGGCCGACCTCGCCGATCGCGATCAGGCCGGGGTGGATCGGCTTGTCCATCACCGACGACGCCACCGAGATCGCGACGGCGAGATCCGCGACCGGCTCGGTGATCTTCACCCCGCCGACGGTCGCGACGTACACCTCCTGGTCGGTCAGCTTCAGCCCCGCGCGATTCCCCAGCACCGCGAGCACCATCGCGACCCGCGACGACTCCAGCCCGGACGTCGTACGCCGCGGCTGTGGTGCCGCGGACGGCCCCACCAGAGCCTGTACTTCGGCCAGCAGCGGCCGGCGTCCTTCCATCATCACGGTGACGCACGTCCCGGCGACCGGCTCGGCGTGCTCGGAGACGAACAGGCCGGTCGGGTCGCTCACCTCGACGATGCCGGTGTCGACCATGTCGAAGCAGCCGACCTCGTCGGACGGGCCGAACCGGTTCTTCGTCGCCCGCACCATCCGGAACCCCGAGTGCCGGTCGCCGTCGAACGCGAGCACCACGTCGACCAGGTGCTCGAGCATCCGCGGGCCGGCGATCGCGCCGTCCTTGGTGACGTGGCCGACGAGCACGACCGCGATGTTGCGCTCCTTGGCCAGCCGGACCAGGGCGCCGGTGACCTCGCGGACCTGGGTGACGCCACCGGGGGCGCCGTCGACCTCGGGGTGCGCCATCGTCTGCACCGAGTCGATCACCAGGAACGCGGGCTCGACCGCGTCCACCTGTCCGACGACGGCGCCGAGATCGGTCTCGGCGGCCAAGAACAGTTCGTCGACGAGCGCGTCCGTCCGGCCCGCGCGGAGCCGGACCTGCGCGGCCGACTCCTCGCCGGACACGTACAGCGTGCGCTGCCCCTTCCGGGCCGACTGCGCCGCGACCTCCAGCAACAACGTCGACTTGCCGACGCCCGGCTCACCCGCGAGCAGGATGACCGCGCCTGGCACGACACCGCCGCCGAGCACACGGTCCAGCTCGCCGATCCCGGTCGGGCGTGACTCGGCCTCAACAGCGGACACCTTGGCGATCGGCATCGCGGGCGACGACACTGGGCCCGCCGTGATCCGCGCGGCCTTGGGTGCACCGACCTCGGCGACCGTCCCCCAGGCCTGGCACTCACCACAGCGCCCGATCCACCGCGGCGTCGTCCACCCGCACTCGCTGCATGCGAAGGGCGACTTCCCCGCCTTGGACCTGGTCGACCCCGCTGCCTTCACCATGGCGACCAACCTAATTCACCGCACCGACAATCGACGGCGGACTATCCACAGAGCATCAGCCGGACTGACGAGTGAGCAAACGGCGCAGCCAGTTGGCGGCCGCGCGATGCGGAGGTTCTTCGGCGGGCCCGGACGGCTCCTCCCTCCGGCGAGACTCCTCCAAGTACTTCGACAGCGTGGCGTGCCCGGACTCGCCGCCCCGCAGCGTCGCGCTCAGCTCGAGTCGAGCTCGCCCAGTGCCAGGCCCCTCGGCGACCAGCTCGGCCGACCCGAGGTGCTGCAGACACCGCGCCTGCCCTTCCCACTCACCGATCTCGGCGTACAAGCGCTCGGCCTTCTGCCACCACTGCTCGGCGCCCTGGTGACTCTGCTGCATCCATGCGGCCACCCCGGTCAGTTCGAGCGCGTGCGCATAAGCACTCGCATCCCCAGCTGCCGAGGCCTTCGCCGCGGCAGGCCGCAGCTGGTCCAGCGCGGCTTCAGCGTCGTGTTGATAGAGGTGGACGATCGCCGAGTTGATTTGAATCGCCACCTCACCAGCAAGATCAGGTCCCGGCCTGGTCAACCAGGCATCGTCCAACCGGTCCCGCGCATTCAGCACGGCATCGTCCCGGTCGTTGCCGGCCGGAGCCAGTTCAGCCCGCGCCAGGTTCAGCAGAGCCCTCTCGACCTGCCGTCGCGTAGCCAGGGCAGCCGCAGTCCGGCTGTGCCCGCGCCGAGCCGGTGCCACGTTCTCGGAGATGCCCAGCCGGGTGCTCGCCGCACCCAGGTCTCCCAGCATCCGGTACGCCGTCGCGGCCCGTACTGCGGCCAGCTCCACCAAGTCACGCCGACCGCAACCGTCAGCCACAGCAGCGAGGTACTCGCTCAGCTCCAGCAGCTCGGCCGGTTGCCGTAGCCGCAGGTACCAGGTCTCCACTGCGTCGCAGATGCGCGCGATGTCGTCCGCGTTGTCCTCTCGCGCCTTCTCCGTGGCCAGCAGTTCGCGCAGTACGGGCTCTTGCTGCTCGAACCACTCGACGGCCGCCATGCCACCCACCTCGGAGCCCAGCGAGACCAGCCACTGCTCGGCCTCCTCGGCGGCGGTGTGCAGCTCGCCGGGCTCGGCCGGTGTCCCGGCTCGCCAGCGGCGAAACCGGCGGATCCCGATCGGCGCGTTGTAGATCGCCCAGATCAGCGCGAACCCGATGGTCAGGCTGAAGCCGACCACACTGACCCAGCCGCCGCTGTCCAGACTCTGCGACAGCTTGTCGCCGGCAAGCCCGGACAGCAACGCCGAAGCGAGCGCGCTGATACCGAAGAAGTCTCCGCGCCGCCGCTCCTGCTTGGCGCTCTTCTCCGGCTGACGTGCGTCAGGAGAGGTCATGGCTTGCTCCCGACCGTCAGGCCGCGCACTACCGTCTGCCAGAACGACAACAGCAGAACCACCGGTACTACGGAGGCCACGACAGCCGCCGCGGCCACCGTTCCTCCCGACGCGGAGAACTGCCGGGCTTCGCCCCACAACACCAGCGAGAGTGGCGTAGTACCGGCTCCGCTGATCAGGAAGCCCACGATGAAGTCGTTCCACACCAGGGCGAACTCCAGCACAGCCACAGCCACCAGAGCGGGCCGGTACGTCCTCTGCACAGTCGCCAGTACTGCGCTCTGCCGCGCCGGCCCCTGGAGCGCCTCAGCAACCAGCGCGGGTGGAGCCGACGCAAAGGCCGACCGCAGCAACAAGACGGCGAACGGAAGTCCCGCAGCCGCGTGCACCAAAGCCAATGTGATCCGCGAACCCGCAAGGCCCGCCGTGTTGATCGCGTCCCGCAGCGGCGCCGCATACATCTGCACCGGCGTCACCGCCAGTACTACGAACGCAGACGTGACCACCCGTCCCAGCCAGTGAGGTAGACCGCCCCAGGCCACGAGATACGCAGTCGGCACCGCGATCACCAGCAGCACGATCGTCGCGACCGAGGAGATCAGGACTGTCGACAACAGAGCCCGCAGTAGACCCGCATTCGCCGCAGCAGCAAAGGAATCCAGGCCTATTCCCCGCAGGGACCACCAGCCACCCAGTCCTGCTTCGCGAGGGGAGTGCAGAGCGGTGGCCACCAGCACTACCGCCGGCAGGACCCAGAACAAGCCCACGACGAACCCTGCTGTCCAGCCGATCCGCCGCGCTCGGCGGCTGAGCTTCGGGCGGCCCAGAGTGGCGTCCTTGCGAAGCACGCTGACCGGCACGGCCCAGCGGCGGCGACGCAGGCCTCGAACTCCGATCACCGCCACCGCCGACACCACGGCGAACAGCACCACGCCCAGCGCGGCCGTTCTTCCCTCGGCTTCGCCGGCAGCGGTCGCGCGCCACCAGTGCAGGCCGAGAATGTCCGCGTCGCGCTGCATCGGTCCTGGCACCACGATCAGCACCAGGTCGAAGACCCGCACGGCCGCGATCACCAGAGTCAGCGTGACAACGCCGGTGATCGGTCGAAGCAGGGGGAGTTCGAGAGCGAGTACCCGCCGCCAGCCGGTGACGCCTTCAGCCGCGATGGCCCGGCTCACGTCGTGCGGGATGGCGTCCAGGCCGGCCCGGAACAGCGAGACGACGTACCCGAGCCAGGTCCAGCCGAACGCCGACACCAGGACCAGCCAGAACAGGCCCGGCCCAAGCCAGACCGGGCTCGACCCGAACAACTTGGTCCAGACAGCCGTGACCGTACCGCGTTCCGGTGTCGGGTCGAAGATCAGCCGGAACGTCGCACCCGACGCCAGCACCGAGACGGCGAACGGAATCACCAGCGCGGGCTGCAGGAACGTCGACAGGCCGGGCAGCCGGTAGCTGATCAGAGCCAGCAGGAGACCGACCACGACCAAGCCGAGCGCGACTGCGATCCAGGCCAGGCTGTTGCCGACGGCATGCAGTGCGGCCGGGTCGCTCATCACCGCGAAGTTGCCGAACCCGAACGAGCCGCCCGGTTCCCGGAACGCGGCCACCACGGTGACGGCGATCGGGATCAGCAGCAGACTGCTCAGCAGGAGCGCCGGAAGTCCCAGCAGATAAGGCCCGGCCGCCCGCCGCGGCTTGCCCGGCACCGGTCGCCCGCTGATCTCCCGGCCGACGATCTCCAGCGACAGACCGTTGCTCTGCAGGCCCATCAGCTCTCCACCTTCCGCAACTCGTCCAGTGCGGCCTCCACCGCACCCGGGACGAGGTCGCTGCCGCGGTTGCCGACCCGGACCAGGAAGTCGGTCAGCACCCGCCACAAGCCGTTGATCGCGCCCAGGCTGCCCAGCCGGTCGGACAGGTCGAACTGCAACAAGGTGCCCGGCGCAACCAACTGCCCCGCCAGCAGCGACAGTTCGCGCGAGTACCCCGACGTTCTCCCGTCCGCCAGGAAGCCGCCGGCCGAGACCCAGGGATCCACCGCGGCCGGCGCGGCCAGCCGGCGGACGAGGTCGAGGGCGTCCTCGGTGCTGGGCCTGGGCAGAACAATCACGTCGCCGCCGACGACCACCGGGGCCGCAGTACCGTGATTGATCGGGGGGAAGGTGAACATCGCGATATCGGCCGGGTCGGCGGCGAAGGAGTGCACCACCGGCTCGGCGAAGTCCGATGCGAGCACCATGGCGGCCCGGCGATGCCCGAAGACCTCCAGGATCGCGTCCGGGAACTGCTGCACGAGCGAGCGTTCCACCCCGCCGGCCAGCGCGCCTGGCGCCGACCACATCGACCCGAGCAACCGCAGCGCCGCGGCGAACTGCGGCGACTCCGACGGCCGCGGGTGGTCCGCGACCGCCAGTGCCCGGTACGCCGACGGCGACGAGCCGAGCAGCACGTTCTCCAGGAAGTCCGTCAGTACCCAGCCGTCTCCGGCGGCCAGCGCCAACGGCCGGATCCCCTCCAGGGCAAGGGATCTGTTCACCTCGAGCCAGTCGCTCCAGTGCTTGGGCGGTTGCAGCCCGGCCTGTTCGAACACCGACGGCCGATACCAGACCGCCGACTTGTGGGCCGTCTTGAACGGCAGCCCGTACGTCGTACCGCCGACGACCAGGAGTTCGTCCCAGAGCCTGGCTCGGCCGCGACCGGCCAGATCCTCGGGCATCGATTCCAGATCGTCCACGTGGTCGGCGACCAGCCCGGGCTGCGGGAGCATCACGATGTCGGGCCGCCGGGCCGACCTGGGCCCGAACGCCGTCGAGATGTCGTCGCCGAGCGGGACCACCTCGACCGGGTAGTCGAGTCGCCCGAGCCCGTCGAGCACGCTCTGGAAGGCGCGGAGTTCCTGGCTGCTCCAGCTCACGGCGATCCGTACGCTGCGCCGCAACCCGAGGACGTCCGGAGTACCGGAGCAGCCCGCCGCCACCAGCGCGGCACTTGCTCCCAGGAAGGCTCGGCGGCTACTCGGCATGGACGAACCCCGCGGTCCGGTTGGAGTCGGTGGTGATGAGCAGAAGCACCGGTCCCGCGAGTTCGCCGTTGCTGCCGAACTGCAGCAGGGACCCCCACGTCGGCAAGCCGGGCGCGTCCTCCAGCACGATGACCGCGGGCCCTCCTCGCAGCGCCCGCGCGACGCCGGCCACTCGACGGCGACCGGCGGTGGTCTCGTGCGGGAAGCGTTCCAGGACATCGCCCAAGCCGCACTCGACTGCCGCCAGCCGGCTCACGTCCTCGGCGGCGCGGCGGGTGACCCGGTGCGTCACCGTGTGGCCGTGCACGATGTTCCCGAGGATGGTGAGATGAGGAAGCAGACCACCTTCGGCCGGCACCAGCCGCACCCGGCCGCCGGCCTTCACCACGACGCCCGGAGGCGGTTCCTCGAGTTGAGCGATCAGGTCGGCCAGCCGCCGGGCCGAACCGGCGTCGCCGACCACCAGGGCCCGCCGCTCGCCATGGTGGAACCGGAGTTGCGGCGGTAAGCCCGGCAACCCTTCGAGCAGCAGTCCGTCCATGCCGGCCTGGCGCCTCCCAGTATCGGTGCGAATGCTCACCTTAGAGTGACGACCGGGTCTCCGCAGCCGGGCCGCGCGCCGCGGCCGCGCCGTGGCCGCTCGCCACGGACGCTCGGGCTTTCAGTAGGTCCTGCTCCACAGGTTGACGGCGTAGTCGACCTCGACGCCGGTGTGCGAGGCGAGGAAGCGTTCGGCGTCGGCCGGCTTGAACTCGATCCGGACCACCGCCTCCAGGTCCTCCCGCCGCTCGAACCGCCAGCCCATCTCCAGCGGCGTCCGGTGCCAGCCGCGGGCGATCCAGAACCGCTCCACCTCGGGCGCCTTGATCATCGGGTAGCCCTCGGCGAACCAGCGGCCGAAGGTGGACCGGGACGCGTCGTTGTCGATCACGAACGCGGTCCCGCCCCGGCGCATCACCCGGTCCAGTTCGGCCAGGCCCGGCTCACAACCCGGCCCGAAGAAGTACGCCCAGCGTGCGTGCATCACATCCACCGACGCGTCCGCGACCGGCACCTTCTGCGCCGTGCCCACCCGTACCTCGACATTGCCCAACGCCCTCGTACGCCGCTGCGCTGCCGCGGCCAGGTCGCCATGCGGCTCGACCCCGATCACCCGGGCCGCGGTGGCCGCGAACATCGGCAGGTGGAACCCGCTCCCGCACCCCAGGTCGAGCACGGTCGTGCCGGCCCAGTCCCGGATCGCCCGCATCGCCGGCTCGATCACCCCGTCCGGGTCGACCGCCTTGTTCTCGATCTCGTAGACGGCCGGGTGGTGCCAGATGTTGGGACTGGGAATCCCCCCGTCCGCGATACTCGCCATGCGTCGAACCCTAGTGCCCCGGTGTCGCACTGGTTTGCTTGGTGGTGGCCGCCAGCAGGGCGACGGGGATCAAGATCAGGCCGCACAGTACTGCGAGCCAGTGGAAGCCGAGGTAGGCCAGGATCGGGCCGGAGGCGGTTCCGGCGATCGACGCGAGGGCTCCCATGGTCAGGTCGGACAGGCCCTGGGCGGAGGTGCGGATGTCCTCCGGGACCGAGCGGGACAGCAAGGTGGATCCCGCGACCAGGCAGGCGGACCAGCCGAGGCCGAGCAGGACCAGGGCGAGGGCGGTGAGGCTGTGGGCCTCGTCCGGAGCCAGGGCGGCGACAGTCATCGCCGAGGCGAGGATGGCCAGGCCGATCCCGATGGTGGGGATACGGCCGAGCTTGTCGGTCAGCCAGCCCATCACCGGCGACAGCGCGTACATGCCGGCCACGTGGGCGCTGATGACGAAACCGACAATGGTCAGGGAGGCGCCGTGGTGGCGCAGATGCACCGCCGTCATCGACATCACCCCGACCATCACCGCATGGGCGGTGGCGATCGCGAGCAGTCCCAGCCTGGCTTGGGGAATCTCCATCACCCGCCGGAAGGTGATGGTCAGCGGCTGGCGTTCGACCTTGGTCCGGACGGTCACCTGATGCAGCCGGCGGAGGCCGAACCAGACAGTGGCGAGCGCCAGGGCGAAGGCGACGACGGAGAAGATGTAGGGCCCGGCCAGCGCGAGAACCCCCACGGTTGTACCGACTGAGCCGCCGATGCCGGTGAGGTTGGGGCCGACGACTACTCCGATGGTGGTTGCCCAGACGACCAGTGAGAGGGACCTGGCGACGTGCTGGGGATCTGCCGCGTCCGTCGCGGCGTACCGGGATTGCAGGTTGGAGGCCGAGCCGCTGCCGAACAGGCAGCCGGCGAACAGCAGCAACGCCAGTGAGTCGATCTGCGCCGCGACGATGCTCAGCAGGGCGCCCGCGGTGGCGATCAGGTAGCCGACGGTCAGGGACATCCGGCGGCCCTGCGATCGGGCGAGCCTGGCCAGCGGTACTGCGAGGATCGCGGCGCCGAGGGTGGTCGATGTGGCCACCAGCCCCGCCATCGACGTCGAGCCGGAGATGTTCTCGGCGAGCAGTCCGGCGACCGCGAACCCGCTGGCGACAGCGACTCCGCCCAGCACGTTGCTGACCACCAGCACCCGCACCGTCCCCTGCTGCAGATCAGCAGCCGTCTCCGGTACTGCGCTGGGCACCGCGTCGGTGGGCCGTCGCGGGGAGGTCGCGGGCCGTTCTGGGCTGGACGGATCGGGGTCGGCGGTCACCCGCTCACCTTCTCACTGACTGGGGCTCCCGGCAGCCTGATTTGCTCCCGGCGAAATGCTCGGCAGTGTTCGAGGGAAATGAATTATGAACAGTTCAGAGCGTGGACCCGACCTGTGGATCCGGTGGTCCGCGCAGGTAGGGTCGCTGAAACCTGGCAGCGCAGACCCCTGGAGAGTCCGGATGTCCGAACAGATCGCGATCGTCCCAGCCCCCCGAGAACTCGTCACCGGCGACGGCCAGTGGGTCACCGAGGACCCGGCCGCCGACGCCGTCCGGACCGTGGTGGAGAACCTCGGCGAGACGGAGTACCGGATCGACGTGACGCCGGACGGCGCGCGGTTGTCCGCCGGATCCGAGGACGCTCTGCGCAACGCCGAGCAGACCTACCGGCAGCTGCTCGACTCGGCCACCGAGGTCGACGGTGGCGTCGCGGTACCGGCCGTGCGGATCGCCGACGCGCCCCGGTTCGGCTGGCGCGGGATGATGCTCGACGTCGCCCGGCACTTCCTGCCGAAGGAGTTCGTGCTGCGGATCATCGACGTGATCGCGCTGCACCGGCTGAACGTGCTGCACCTGCACCTGACCGACGACCAGGGCTGGCGGGTCGAGATCGAGGCCTTCCCCAAGCTCACCGAGGTCGGTGCCTGGCGACCGGAGTCGATGGTCGGCAAGATGGCGCACGGCCAGACCGAGTTCGAGTACGACGGGACCCGGCACGGCGGCTTCTACACCAAGGACGACCTGCGCGAGATCGTCGCGTACGCCGCCGACCGGGGCATCACCGTCGTCCCCGAGATCGACCTGCCGGGGCACATGCAGGCCGCGATCGCGGCGTACCCGGAGCTCGGCAACAACCCGGACACGCAGCTCGGAGTACGGCAGATCTGGGGCATCAGCGACGACGTGCTGAACGTCAACGACGAGACCGTCGAGTTCGTGAAGACCGTGCTGCGCGAGGTGCTGGAGATCTTCCCCGGCCCGTACATCCACCTCGGCGGCGACGAGTGCCCGGACGTGCAGTGGCGTACTTCGGACGCGGCGCAGGCGCGGCAGGCCGAGCTCGGGCTCACCGACGCGGGGCAGTTGCAGGGGTGGTTCACCGAGCAGGTGGCGGCGGTGCTGACCGAGGGCGGCCGGCGGCTCGTCAACTGGGACGAGATGGTCGAGACCGACTGCCCGAAGGACGCGGTGATCATGGCGTGGCGTGGTCCCGACCGCGGCGAGGTCGCGGCGAAGGCGGGCCACGACGTGGTGATGGCGCCGAACCAGTCCGTCTACTTCGACTACTACCAGGGCGACCCGGAGACCGAGCCGCTGGCGATCGGGCACTTCACCCCGCTGGAGAAGGTGTACGACTTCGAGGTGGTCCCGCCCGGCCTGACCGACGAGGAGCAGGCCCGGATCGTGGGAACGCAGTGCCAGGTCTGGACGGAGTACATGGAGGACCCCGAACGCGTCGGCTACATGCTCCTCCCACGCCTGTCCGCCTTCGCCGAACGAGCCTGGGGCTCCCCGAAAACGTCGTACGACGAGTTCCTCACCCGCCTCCGCCCCCACCTGAAGCGAATCGAGGCCCTCGGCGTGAACTACCGCCCACTCGACTGACCGCCTGACAGCGGGGCCACCTCCACTGTGGAGGTGGCCCCGCTGTTTGCTGTCTGGGCAGTTAAGTCATAGCTTCGGAGGGCATCGACACCGGGAGGACGGATGACCGCGGTGGGGCCGCTGGATGCGATGTTCTTGCTGGGGGAGACGCGCGAGCAGCCGATGCACGTCGGCGGGCTGATGTTGTTCGAGTTGCCGGAGGGTGCGCGGGACCAGGTGTTCCCGGACGGGACGCGGGATTACGTGTCGCGGCTCTACCAGGACATCACCGAGAACCAGACGATCAATCCGGTCTTCGGCCGGCGGGTGCGGAACCGTCCGCTGGACCTCGGGTACTGGACGTGGGAGCAGGACGACGAGATCGACCTGCAGTACCACGTCAGGCTGTCCGGGCTGGCGCGGCCGGCGCGGTACCGGGAGTTGTTCGAGCTCACCAGCAGGCTGCACGGCACGCTGCTCGATCGGCGCCGGCCGTTGTGGGAGATGCAGTTGATCGAGGGCGTGCAGGGGCGGCGGTTCGCGATCTACACCAAGATCCACCATTCGATGGTCGACGGCGTCACCGCCCTCCGCTGGATGCAGCAGATGCTCACCACCGACCCGACGAAAACTGGAATGCCTGCGCCCTACGCCCTACCGATAGAACAGCCAGGCGGGCTAGGCGAGTGGGCTCGCAGTGATCGGGTGGAGCCAGCGGTGGGGAGTGGGCAGCACGTGGTTGCTGGTGGAGGGCCGTCGTTGGCTGAGCTCTTCGCGGCGGTGGGGCGGATTCCGGCTGAAGCCGGCCGGGCTGTTGGTGGGGTAGGACGGGTGCTCGGGGATCTGGCCGGGCTCTCGTCGGTTGGTCTGCGTGGTGCGTTCAGGAGGCTGCAGAGCGAGAACTCGTCGGTCGCGTTCCAAGCCCCGCAGACGATCTTCAACCAGCCCATCACCGGCGCCCGCAGGTTCGCGGCCCAGTCCTGGCCGATGGAACGACTGGAGAAGGTCCGCGCGAACACCGGCGCCACCCTGAACGACGTGATGCTCGCGATGTGTTCGGGTGCCCTACGCAACTACCTGCTGGAGCTGAATGCCCTTCCGGACAAGGCGTTGACGGCAATGGTGCCGGTCTCGCTCAGAGGTTCCTCCGACACCGCCGCTCCGGGCGGAGCGAACTCCCTGGCGACGCTGGTCGCCGACCTGGCCACCGACCAGCCCGACCCCGAACGCCGGATCCGCCGCATCATGGAGTCCACTGCCGGCGGCAAGCAGTTCCTGTCCCAGCTGAGCCCCCTGCAGAACCTGATGATGGGAGCCATCGGCGTCGGCTCGGCGGGTCCGGCCGCAGTCATCCCAGGACTAGCCGGCCGCACCGCCCCGCCGTACAACCTGGTGATCTCGAACATCCCCGGCCCGGCAGAGAGCCCGCTGTACTGGAACCGCTCGCGCCTGCTCGGCATGTACCCCGCGTCGATCGTCCTCAACGGCCAGGCCCTGAACATCAGCGTCACCAGCTACGCCCACCAACTCCACTTCGGCCTCACCGGCTGCCGCCGCACCGTCCCCCACCTCCAGCGCCTCCTCACCCACCTGGAGACAGCCCTGACCGAGCTGGAACTCCTCTAGATAAGCCGTCGACGCGGGGTGCAGCCCGTCATCACCCGGCAGGATGCCTCAGGCAACCATCTCCCAGTACGCCGCCGACCCACAACACGTCCCGGCGGAGGAGCTCACAACCTGACGATGCCCGCCGGGGTCTGGAAGACGGCGGCGACGAGGCCGGGCTGGCCGTTCGGGCCGACCCAGGCGACGTCGAGGTCGTCGAGCAGGTGGTCGGCCGGGTGGCCGATCCAGTCGGTGACGCGGGTCGGGTCGCCGGCGATCTCCAGGCCGGTCAGCTTGACGCCCTTACCCCCGACCGACGGGTGCTGGCTCAGGTCGTCCCAGTGGATGAAGAACGGCAGTTGCGGGTCGGAGATCAGGCCCTTCACGCCGATCTGGCGCCAGGTGATGTTCGCGCCGTCCGGGCGGTGCCGGTTGCCGGGGACGGCCTCGCGGCCGAGCCGCTTCTCCATCCGCTCCATGTCGCGGACCGCGACGACCCAGCCGAGCCAGCCGCCACCCAACTCCTTGCGGGCGCGGACGGCCTGGCCGAACGGCGCCTTGTCCGAGGACGGGTGGTCGAGCACGTCGACCACCTCGATGTAGCGGTCGTTCTCCAGCGGCAGGACGTGGTTCACCGTGCCGAAGCGCGGGTGCACCCCGCCGTCGACGAACTCCGCGCCGAGCGCGGCGGACAACCGCTCGACCGTGGCTTGGTAACCGTCAGGGCCGGCGGCGTACGAAAGATGATCCAAGCGCATGCGCATCATTCTGGCGGCAAACGGTTGACCGCGCGGACCCGGGGTGTCGAAGAAAGGCAACCCTTAGTTGGGAAGCGGCTACTTCGACGCGGGGTGCGGCAGCAACGGCCGGGCCGCTTCGAGGTGCCGCCGGCAGTACTCCGCCAGTACGTCGTACGCCTTCAGTCCCATCAGCGTCTGCAGTTCGACCTTGCTCGACTCGAACACCGCCTCGACCGCGATGTGGGCCTCGGTGTTGCCGGTGCAGTACCAGTCCAGGTCGTGCCCGCCCGGCCCCCAGCCGCGCCGGTCGTACTCGCCGATCCCGACCTCCGTGTACGACGTACCGTCCGGGCGCTCGACCTCGCGGAAGGTGCGGCGGATCGGCAGTTGCCAGCACACGTCCGGCTTGGTCTCGACGAAGTGCACGCCCTGCTTCAGCGCCAGCCCGTGCAGCGCGCAGCCACCGCCGCCGGCGAAGTCCGGCCGGTTCAGGAAGATGCAGGCGCCTTCCCAGACGCGGGTCTTGCGGTCGCCGTCGTCGTCGGTCTCGACCCAGCCGTTCTTCTTCCCCTCCTTGCGGAACTGCCAGTCCTCGCTGCCCAGTTGCTTGACGTACGTCTTCACCCGGGCCTCGTCGTCGGCGTCGGAGAAGTGCGCGCCGAGGGTGCAGCAGCCGTCGTTCGGCCGGCCCTTGTAGATGCCCTGGCAGCCTCCGCCGAAGATGCACGTCCAGTTCGACGTCAGCCAGGTCAGGTCACAGCGGAACACCTGGTCGGCGTCGTCGGGATCGACGAACTCGACATAGGCACGGGGGAAGTCAAGAGATACCTCAGGCACTCCGAAAGAGTACGTCGTCGGAGCCGATACCCCGGCATGCCCGCCAGGTGAACACCAGGAGTCCAGTAGCGTGAGGGTATGCGGCTCGGCGTACTCGACGTGGGATCCAACACCGTCCACCTCCTCGTGGTGGACGCACACCGTGGTGCCGCGCCGCTGCCGGCGTACTCGCACAAGACCGAGCTCCGGCTGGCCGAGCATCTGGAGAAGGACGGCAAGATCGCCCAGTCGGGAGCCGACGGGCTGGTCTCGTTCGTCAAGGAGGCGGCCGAGCTGGCCGAGGACAAGGGCTGCGAGTCCGTGCTCGCCTTCGCCACCTCCGCGCTGCGCGAGGCCCCGAACGGCGAGAAGGTGCTGGACCGGGTCCGCAAGGAGTCCAAGATCGACCTGCAGGTGCTGACCGGTCAGGACGAGGCCCGGCTGACCTTCCTCGCCGTCCGGCGCTGGTTCGGCTGGTCGTCCGGCCGGCTGGCCGTCTTCGACATAGGAGGCGGGTCGCTGGAGATCGCGGCCGGGTCGGACGAGGAGCCGACGGTCGCCGTGTCCGTCCCGCTGGGGGCCGGCCGGCTGACCCGGGAGTCGCTCACCCAGGACCCGCCCGGCAAGGACGAGGTCAAGGCGCTGCGCAAGCGGATCCGGGTGGAGATGGCGGCGGTGGCGGGCGACGTACTGCGGGCCGGCAAGCCGCAGCGGTCCGTTGCCACCAGCAAGACGTTCCGGTCGCTGGCCCGGATCTGCGGGGCGGCTCCGTCCGAGGACGGCCCGTACGTGCCGCGGTCGCTCGACCGCGAGGACCTGGCCGAGTGGATGCCCAAGCTGATCGGCATGACCGCGTCCGAGCGCGCTGACCTGCCGGGTGTCTCCAGCGGCCGGTCCAGTCAGCTGGTCGCGGGCGCGCTGGTGGCCGACGCCGTGATGGACCTGTTCGACCTGACCTCGCTCGAGGTCTGCCCGTGGGCCTTGCGCGAAGGCGTGATCCTGTCCCGGCTTGACCAGCTGCAACCCCGATGACCCCCTGCGAAGGCACGCCACGATGACCCCCCGCGACACTGCACGAATCGGCCTCTCCAACGCCTCGGTCTATCCGGAGTCGACCGCCAGCTGCTTCGAGCTGGCGGCGCGGCTCGGCTACGACGGCGTCGAGGTGATGGTGGGGATCGACCCGCTCAGCACCCAGGTCGACGCGATCCAGCGGCTGGTCGACTACCACCAGTTGCCGGTGCTGGCGATCCACGCGCCGTGCCTGCTGATCACCCAGCGGGTCTGGGGGACCGACCCGTGGGAGAAGCTCGACCGCAGTGCCGAGGCGGCGAAGGCGCTCGGCGCGGACGTCGTCGTGGTCCACCCGCCGTTTCGCTGGCAGCGCGACTACGCCCGCGGCTTCGTCGAGGGGATTGCGCGGCTGGAGGCGGAGACCGGGGTCATCTTCGCGGTCGAGAACATGTACCCGTGGCGGGCGCCGGGCAAGGGCCTGCAGGCGTACGCGCCGAGCTGGGACCCGACCGAGCAGAGCTACGCGCACACCACTCTCGACCTGTCGCACTCCTCGACCGCCGAGCAGGACTGCGTCGAGCTCGCCGCGACGATGGGCAGCACGCTCAAGCACGTCCACCTGACCGACGGGACCGGCTCGGCCAAGGACGAGCACCTGGTTCCGGGGCGCGGTACGCAGCGGGCTGCCGATCTGCTGCACGGCCTGGCGAACCGGGACTTCCGCGGTCACATTATCATCGAGATCAACACCCGGCGCGCGACCAGCCGGTCCGAGCGCGAGGTCGATCTGATCGAGTCGCTCGACTTCACCCGCAAGCACTTCGTCCGGACCACCGACGCCGCCGCGTCCCGGCGCTCGGCCTTCGCCGTGACCAGCGACGGCGAGGTGTCGGAGCTCAACTCGTGAGCCCCGCTACGCCAGACCCAGCCGGCAAACCGCGTACGGCCGGGCGGCGCCCTGGTGGCCCCGACACCAGAGGTGAGATCCTCGCCGCAGCCCGGGAATCCTTCGCGGGCAAGGGATTCGCCGGTACTTCGCTCCGCGCGGTGGCCCGTGAGGCGGGCGTGGACGCCGCGCTGGTGCACCACTACTTCGGCGGCAAGGACGAGTTGTTCATCGAGGCGCTAGCCCTCCCGATCGACCCGCGCCAGGTGGCCGCGCAGATCCTCGCCGGCCCGCCGGATGAGCTCGGCCGCCGCATCGTGACCGTCTTCCTCGGCGTCTGGGAGTCCCCCGACGGCCAGCAACGAATGAAGGCCCTCCTGCGCAGCGTGGTCAGCAGCGAGGACGTGGCCCGGCTGATGCGCGAGGGCATCACCAAGATGATCATCCACCCGGTCGCCGAGACCCTCGAACTGCCCGACGCCGAACTCCGCGTCTCGCTGGTCGCCACCCACCTCATCGGCATGGCCCTGTCCCGCTACCTGATCGAGCTGGAGCCCATAGCCTCCGCCGACGTCCAGACCCTGATCAACCGAATGGCCCCCACAATCCAGCACTACCTGACCGCGCCGTGACGCTGCCCTCCGACGAAGAGATCCGCGCTCTGCACGAGAAGTACGCTCCGACCGCAGCGGCCTTCGAACTCGTCCAGACGCATTGCCGGATCGTCTGCGAGATCGCCGAACAGCTGATCGTGACGAACGATCTCGCGGTCGACGTCGAACTGGTCCGGGCAGGCAGCTTGCTCCACGACATCGGCGTCTACCGCCTATACGACGTCGGCGGCGAGCTCGACCCCACGGACTACATCCGCCACGGCATCCTCGGCGAAGAAGTTCTCCGCGACCTCGGTCTCCCGGACGCGCTCGGGCGGTTCTGCTCACACCACACCGGCGTCGGCCTGACCCGCGACGACATCCAACGGCAGAGACTGCCACTTCCTCCGGGCGACTTTCTGCCCGAGTCGGTGGAGGAGGAGTTGGTTCTGTACGCCGACAAGTTCCACAGCAAGCGCGGTGCCGGGGTGTTCGTCAGTGCGGACACCTACGCGACGAGTGTGCGGCGCTTCGGGCCGGACAACGTACGGCGTTTCGCGGCGCTGCGGCAGCGGTACGGCGTACCGGATCTCGGGGCGTTGGCGCAGGCGACCGGACATGCGCTGAGCTGAGCTTTCAGGTGTTGCGGTGGGTGGCGGTGAGAGCTAAATTCATCACATGGTGAAAAACGCGGTGACGTGCCGGGACGTGGTCGTCGTGCGGGGGGAACGAGAGGTGCTGCACGGGCTCGGATTCGGCCTGCGGCAGGGGTCGGTGACGGGGTTGCTCGGGCCGTCGGGGTGTGGGAAGACGACGTTGATCCGGGCGATCGTGGGCTTGCAGGCCAAGGTCACCGGGGACGTCGAGGTGCTCGGGCTGCCGGCCGGGGCGCCCAAGCTCAGGGAGCGGATCGGATACGTCACGCAGGAGCCCAGCGTGTACGGCGACCTCACCGTGACCGAGAACCTGCGCTTCTTCGCCGCGGTGCTCGGAGTCGCGGCGGACGACGTCGAGCGGGTGATCGACGCGGTGGACCTGCGCAGTCACGCCGACGCGCGGGTGGACCGGCTGTCCGGCGGGCAGAAGTCGCGGGCCTCGCTGGCGGCCGCGTTGCTCGGCAACCCGGAGTTGCTGGTGCTCGACGAACCGACGGTCGGCCTGGATCCGGTCCTGCGCCGCGATCTGTGGGAGTTGTTCCACCGGCTTGCGGACGACGGCGCCACGCTGCTGGTGTCGAGCCACGTGATGGACGAGGCGAGTCGTTGCGACCGTCTGTTGCTGATGCGCGAAGGCGACCTGCTCGCCGACGAGACCCCGCAGGCGTTGCTCGAATCGGCCGGCACCGGCGACCTCGAACAGGCCTTCCTCACCCTGATCGACCGGAAAGCAGGTGCGCGATGACTCCGCGAGTGACGTTGGCCGTGGCGGCCCGGGTGATCGCCCAGTTGCGCCGGGACCACCGGACCGTGGCGATGCTGATCGTCGTACCGGCCGTGCTCATCGCCCTGATGTGGTGGATCTTCCTCGATTCCCCCGCCACCTTCGACCGGGTCGGCGGTCCGCTGCTGGCGGTGTTCCCGGCGATCATCATGTTCATCGTCACCTCGGTCGCCACCTTGCGGGAGCGATCCACCGGCACTCTGTCCCGGCTGTTCACCCTGCCGATGGGCAAGCTGGACTTCCTGCTCGGCTACGCGCTCGCGTTCGCACTGATCGCCGTGGTGCAGGCGGTCGTGGTGGTGTCGATCTCGCTCTACGCGCTCGACCTGGACATCCAGGGCGACGCCTGGCAACTCGGCGTGGTCGCGGTGCTCGACGGCGTCCTCGGTACTGCGCTCGGCCTGTTCGCGAGCGCGTTCGCCGCCACCGAGTTCCAGGCGGTTCAAATGATGCCGGCTGTGATGATCCCGCAACTCCTGCTCTGCGGACTCTTCGTCCCGCGCGAGAACCTGCCCGACGTACTGCAGGCCGTCAGTGACGTGCTGCCACTCTCGTACGCCGTCGACGCGGTCATTGGAGTTGCCCAGGGCAACGGATTCGACAGCGGCGCGGGCACCGACACCATGGTCGTCCTCGCCTTCATCCTCGGCGCTCTCGCCCTGGGCGCCGCGACCCTCAAACGCCGGACGGCCTAGTGTCCTGAGTCGGACATTAGCTGAGGTGGCGGACGGCTTCCCAGGCTGCGTCGGGGGAGACGGCGAGGGTGACCGGGCCGTCCGGCCAACCGGTGGTCGCGGCCTGGAGTTGAGCGGCGGCCGGGGTGGTGCCGTCGACGTAGTAGTGCAGGATCCGGGAGCCGTCCGCCGTCTCGTGCGCGAGCAGCCGGCCCGAGTCGCCGAGCCGCGCGGTGAGATGGTCCTCGAAGTCGCGTAAATGGCTCAGGGTCTCGTCTTGCGGGAGCCCGTCGTCGCGGGCAGCGAGGTAGGGCACCGACACGGCGACATGGGTGTCCAGGTGCGGCAGTTGGATCGACCGAAGCGGAACCATCGCGGTCGCCACCAGGCGATGCCCGGCAGCGGTCGTGCCCTCCATCAGCCGCCAGCTCGGCCCACCGTCCTCGGCGACGTGATCAGCGGCGAACGCGGCAACAGCCGGCAGCAACTGAGCAATCGGTACTGCGTCCGCCGGGCGCTCCACCGCGGTCTCGATCGCGCCGACCCAGGTCTCGACGAGTTCCTCGCCGAGGACCAGGTCGAGCAGCAGGAAGGTGACCCGCTTCTGCAGGTGCTCGGGGAGTTGGCTGAAGGTCGGGTGGTGAACGCCGACGTGCAGGGCCGCCTCACGCAGGTCCGTCTCGATCGTGACCAGGGCCGCGTCGATCTGAACCGGCGGCATCCCCTCGAACTGGATGGTGACGTCGGGGGCCGGGCGGCGCATGTCGGCGTACTCCCAGACGTGGTCGGAGGGCGGGGCGGCGCGCAGCCAGCGGCGGGCGACGGCGCGGGTGCCGGGATCGCCGGCCGCGGTCACCACCAGGACGTGTTCGGCGTGCAGTCCCGGACCGAGTTCCCAGTCGAGGTTGCCGTGGATCCGGCCGACGTGCTTGGACAGGGCGTCGGCGGTGGCGCTCGGGTCCTGCCGCGCGATGGCGGCGGCGACCTCGGCCGCTCCGGTGGCCGTCCACCAGGCCCAGAACGCGCCGATCGGATCACCGGTCGCGACGGCGGCCTTGCGGCGGCGCTTGAACAAAGGCATATCCGCATCCTCTCTCGGAGGCAGGCCAGAGGGAATCGGAGCCACGGCGCCCTGTTAGGACCACCGGCACCACTGGTGTGGTTCTGGCCACACTCCCGCCGGGGATTAGGGGGCGTCCGGTCCAGCCGCGTAGCCTGCTGACACCCCTGGCAATTGGGGCCGGTGGTGATGAGGAGGAACGCGAAGTGCTTCGGCGAATCCTGCTGGGCGTGTCCCGCAGCCCCCAGATCAAGAAGGCCGTCTCGGCGATGCCGGTGTCCAGCGGCATCGTGGCCCGGTTCGTCGCCGGCGAGACCACCCCCGAGGCCGTGCTGGCCACGGAGAAGCTGGTCAGCAACGGCCTCCACGTCACCCTCGACCACCTGGGCGAGGACGTCACCGATCTGGCCCAGGCCACGGCCACCGCCGACGCCTACCTCGAGCTGCTCCGGGCGCTGGCCGAAGCCGGCCTGACCGCGAACGCCGAGGTGTCGGTGAAGCTGTCCGCCGTCGGCCAGGCGCTGCCCGGCGACGGCGAGAAGATCGCGCTGGAGAACGCCCGGACGATCTGCCACGCCGCCCGCAACGCCGGCACGACGGTGACGCTGGACATGGAGGACCACACCACCACGGACTCCACCCTGAGCATCCTGCGCGAGCTCCGGCAGGACTTCCCCGAGACGGGTGCCGTGCTGCAGGCCTACCTGCACCGCACCGAGGGCGACTGCCGCGACCTGGCCACCACCGGCTCCCGGGTGCGGCTGTGCAAGGGCGCCTACAAGGAGCCCGAGTCGGTCGCGTACCAGGACAAGCGCGCGGTGGACAAGGCGTACGTCCGGGCGATGAAGATCCTGATGAACGGCGAGGGCTACCCGATGATCGCGTCGCACGACCCGCGGCTGATCGCGATCGCCGGCTCGCTGGCCGACCGCGCCGGTCGCGAGCGCGGCAGCTACGAGTACCAGATGCTCTACGGCATCCGCCCCGAGGAGCAGCTCCGGCTCTCCCGCGACGGCCAGACCGTCCGCGTCTACATCCCGTACGGCGAGGACTGGTACGGCTACCTGGTCCGCCGCCTCGCCGAGCGTCCGGCCAACCTCCAGTTCTTCGCCCGCTCCTTGATCAGCAAGAAGTAGGCCTACCCGATCGGCCGGTGGGTGCTCACGTAGCGCCCACTATGCGTAGCGGTGCGTTCTCTGCCTAGGCTGCCTGCGGTTGGACAACCTCAGGAGGGGATGTTCGCGTGAGGCAATTCAACGCGCCGCCCGGCTGGCCCGATCCGCCCAACGCGCGCTGGCGACCGCCCAAACGCTGGCGGCCGGACGCGTCCTGGCCGGCTGCTCCGGCGGGCTGGGCGTTCTGGATCGACGAGGACGACCACCCGGTGCGTGGGCCGCTCGGCCGGTTCGGCGGACCCAGCCTGGTCCGCTACGGCGGAGCGGCGGCGATCGTGATCGCGCTGATCGGGCTGGTGCTGGTCAACCCCTTCGGTGGCGGCGATACCGACCAGGTCTCCGGACCGACGGTGCAAGAGACCGCGGCGGCGCCGAGCACGACGGTCCCGCCCGGTACTGCGGAGCCGTCCGAGGTGGAGACGCCAAGCGCGACACCGTCTCCAACGCCGACATCCACCGGGAGCGTGGTGAGGGAACCCCTTCCGACGCCCACCCCCAGTACGCCGAGGCCCAGTACGCCGACCAGGAGCCCGTCCCCCTCGCCCCAGCAGAAAACGACTCCGGCTGATTCCTCTGGTGTCGTCAGCTACCTGAGCTGCGCCGAGGTGCGGGCCGCCGGGAAGGCTCCCCTCCGGGAAGGCGACCTGGGATACACGCGGGAGTTGGACCGCAACGGTGACGGCGTCGCCTGCGATCGGGGTAACTCCTGAGCCTCGGCCGAGTCGCAGCACTAGGCTGAGCGCATGACCAGTAACGGGCAGGTGGCCATTCTTGGCGCCGGTGTGATGGGTGAGACGTTGCTTTCCGGGCTGCTGCGGGCCGGGCGGCGACCGGAGGAGTTGCTCATCACCGAGCGCCGCGAGGAGCGTGCCGTCGAGCTGCGCGAGCGGTACGGCGTGGACGTGGTGACGAACGTGGACGCCGCCGCGAAGGCGGAGACCCTCGTGCTGGTGGTCAAGCCCCAGGACATGCCTGAACTGCTCGCCGAGATCGCTCCGGCGGTCCAGCCCTCCCAGACCATCGTCTCCCTCGCCGCTGGTATCACCACTGGATTCATCGAGTCCCGGCTGCCCGCGGGGGTCGCGGTCGTCCGGGTCATGCCGAACACCCCGGCCCTGGTCGACGAGGGGATGGCCGCGATCTCCCGCGGCGCCCACTGCGACGAGAGCCACCTGGTCCTGGCCGAGGGCCTGCTGGCCGCGACCGGCCGGGTCATCCGGGTGCCGGAGAAGCAGCAGGACGCGGTGACCGCGATCTCGGGATCCGGCCCGGCCTACATCTTCTTCGTGGTCGAGTCGATGATCGAGGCGGGCGTGCACATGGGCCTGCCGCGATCCACCGCGACCGACCTCGTCGTCCAGACCCTCTTCGGCTCGGCGAAACTCCTGCGCGAGACCGGCGAACACCCGACCGTCCTCCGCGAACGCGTCACCTCACCGGGCGGAACCACCGCGGCCGCAGTACGGGAACTGGAGGACCACAAGGTCCGCGCGGCATTCCTGTCCGCCATCGAGGCCGCCCGAAACCGCTCCCGCGCCCTTGCCGCCGAGTAACCCGGCGTCGGCTCCCGTTCCCGCAGCGGTGATGCCACCGCTGCCGTGGTCACCGAAGCTGGAGCACCAATTCCTGCGCGGGCCGTGGTGGATCGCGTTGCTGGCCGCCGTCGGTTTCAAGGTGGTGGATCTGGTTCGCGACGACCAGATCAGCTGGTGGGAGTGGGGCTCCGCGCCGGGAGCGCTGCTCGCCCTGTGGGGTGTCCTGGTGCCCGCGGTCGAACGTCTTACTGTCACCTCGGACGGAATCGTCGTCTCCGGGCCTGTGTTGCGACGGAAGTACAGCTGGCGGACGATCGAGGCGATCGAGCTCGGCCGCAAGCCGAACGTGACGGTCGACCTCGGGCGGCGGGGGCGGCATACCTTTTCGTACGACGGCAAGAACGGCCGGCCGTCGCAGGTGGAAGTAGCCGGGGTGCTGCAGCGGGGGTGGTTTCTCAACACCTCGGGGTTGACCACTTACCGGGTGTCGTTATCCTGGGGCGCCGCAGTCTTTCTGCCGGCGGTCGCGGCGGTCGTCGCGGCGACGGCCTGGGCCTTGTTCAAGGGATGAATCGATGTCGGGTCAGCTGATCGGGGCTGATGGGTCTAGGGTCCCGCCCATGGGAAATCGTTCGGGTGGCACCGATGACGCTGCCGCGCGCCCTGATGTGAGCGCCGATGTGCGGCCTGAAACGCGCGCTGCCTCCGACGCGCAGTCGCCTGCGGTGGAACGGCTTCCGGCGTTGCCCTGGCGGGTGCCGCTGGATCCGGCGCCGTGGTGGGCCTGGGCCTTGTTCGTGGTGCCGTTCATCGCCGTGCCCGTCCTCAACTCCTGGCTCTGGATGGGAGCCCGCGACTTCCTCGCGGTCGGCCTGTTCACGCTGATCGGCGCCTCGGTGGTCCGCGTCGCCGGCGGGGTGGTGCTGTACCGCGTGGAGATCACGGAGACCGCCCTGAAGGCGCGGACCAGCCTGCTCGTCCGCAGTCTCGCCTGGCAGGACGTGGACGATATCGAGGTCGTCGACGGCTCGGTCGTGCTGACCAACGGCAAGGACGAGAACGAGATCAACGGCATCGTGCAGGACCGGACCGCGTACTCCGCCGCCGTCATGCAGGCCGCCCGCGAGGCAGCCGCCGACCGCCCGGTACGCCGGTCCCGGCCGCGCCCGGGCATCGGCGTTCTCTGCGTCCTGGCCTATCTGGTCCTAGCCGTCGGCGCCTTCCTCTACCGCTGGCAGTTGGTCTAACCACCCACCGCTCCGCCGGAATCACTGGTTGCCGACTGGCAAGTATCTATAGGGTCGGTTCCATGGACTTCTCTTTGTGGCCGGCCGCGAGCCGGAGTTGGCAGGAAGTGCTCGAAGGCACGGAGTACGCCGAGCGGACCGGGTGGCACGGCGTCTGGGTCGCCGACCACTTCATGCAGAACGGCGACGACCTCTCCGTCCCGGTCAACGAGTGTCTCGCCTTGCTGGCGGGCCTGGCCGCGCGGACCAGCCGAGTCCGGGTGGGATCGATGGTGCTCGGCAACACCTACCGGCATCCCGCGGTGGTGGCGAACCAGGCGGCGACCCTCGACCAGATGAGCAACGGCCGGTTCGTCCTCGGCATCGGCGCCGGCTGGCAGGTGAACGAGCACGAGGTGTACGGGATCGAGTTGCCGCCGGTCCGCGAGCGGCTGGCCCGGTTCGAGGAGGCCTGCCAGGTGATCAAGGGTCTGCTCACCGAGGAGCGGACGAGCTTCGACGGCAGGTACTACCAGCTCAGCGGAGCGCCGCTCGAGCCGAAGCCGTCGCAGCTGCCGATCCTGATCGGCGCGGCCGGGGAGAAGGTTGCCCTGGGCATCGTCGCGAAGTACGCCGACGAGTGGAACCACTGGGGCCGGCCGGAGCTCGCAGTACAGAAGGGCAAGGCGTTCCAGGCGCACTGCGAGAAGATCGGCCGCGACCCCGCCACCGTCCGGCGATCCACCCAGGCCATCACCGAGATCGTCGTACCGGGTGACACCGAGGCGGCCGAGCGCAAGCAGCGGCTCGAGGAACGTGGCATGCACGTGGTGATGGGATCCGCGCAGGAGGTGCTCGACACCGTCGCGCAGTACCCGGCGGCCGGGATCGACGAGTTCCTCGTCCCCGACTCCTTCCTCGGCTCCGGCGAGCGCCGCTTCGACGCTCTCGAACGCCTCCGCGAAGAGGTCTTCGCCAAGCTTTAGAGCTCGAGGGTGGCCACTACCGGCCAGTGGTCGCTCGGCAGGCGACCGTCGGGCCGGTAGTGCGACACCTCGGCGTCGATCACCTTCCACCCCGCGGTGAGGAGGATGTGGTCGATGCGCTCCTGATCGGTCGCGCCGGTGAAGTCGTGCCAGCTCCCGCCCGCCTCCGCCGGTACGGCGAGCCGCAGGCCGGCGGTCGTCAGCGCCTTCAGCGGCGGCGAGTCCGGCGTCGCGTTCAGGTCGCCCATGACGATCCACGGCAGCGCGCCGGCCGTCCAGTCCGCGATCAACCGCGACGATTCGGCCTGGGCGACCTCGCCGGCGTGGTCGTAGTGCGTGTTCAGTACGCCGACCCGGGCGCCGTCGGGGTGACGCAGCCAGGCCAGCGTGGCGATCCGGGTCAGATGCGCGTCCCAGCCGACCGAGCCCGGAGTACCGGGATCGAGCGACAGCCACCGCGTCTCGTGAGACTCCAGCTGCCAAGGGCCTCGGACCATCACCACGGAGTGCTCGCCTGCGCTGAGGCCGTCGTCCCGCCCCGCGCCGACGATCTCGTACTCAGCGAACCGCGCGCGCAGGTAGTCCAACTGGTCGGGCAGCACCTCCTGCAGCCCGACCACGTCGGCGTCCAGCGCCTCGATCGCCTGTGCGGTCGCCTCCCGCCGGACCGGCCACGCGTTGGCGCCGTCCGGCGCCGAGGAGTTCCGGATGTTGAACGTCGCCACGCGCAGTCGCACCTGGCCGGGGTGGTTTGAGGGGGTCGGCGATTGTGGAGTCACACGGCCGATCCTGCCAAACCCATCGCCCGCACCGCCGCCTGGAGTCGCGGAGCGCTCGCCTCGATCGCCCGATCCCGCCCTTCCGCGAGCATCGCGTCCACCGCGCCGGGATCCGACGCGAGCCGCGCGTACTCCTTCTGCAACGGCTCGATCACGGCGAGCACAGCGTCCGCCACGTCCGCCTTCAACGCCCCGTACGTCGTGTACGCCGTCGCCAGCTCGACCGGATTCCCGTCGGTGCACGCGGCCAGGATCTCCAGCAGGTTGGTGATTCCCGGCTTCTGCTCCTCGTCGTGGCGCACCTCGGTGCCGGAGTCCGTCACCGCCCGCATGATCTGCCGGCGGATCACGTCCGGCGGATCCAGCAGCCGGATCGTTCCGACCGCGTCGTCCACGTCGGACTTGCTCATCTTCGCCGTGGGATTCGCCAGGTCCTTGATCCGCATCGCCAGCGCGGCCTTCTGGAGTTGCGGCACCACGAACGTCTCGCCGTACTCCCGGTTGAACCGGATCGCGATGTCCCGGGCCAGTTCGACGTGCTGGTCCTGGTCACCACCCACCGGGACCCGGTCGGTCCCGTAGAGCAGGATGTCGGCCGCCATCAGACACGGATAGGTGAACAGCGAGGCCCGGGTCATCGGTCTGCCGTTGCCCTTCTCCTTGTACTGGATCATCCGCGACAGCTCCCCGACGTACGAGGTGCACTCGAGCAGGTAGGCGAGCTGTGCGTGGGCCGGCACATCCGACTGCACGAACACCGTGCCCGGTGGCAGCCCGGCGGCGAGCATCAACGTCGCCATCTCCCGTGTCAGCGTTCTGAGCCGCCGTGAATCGTGCCTCGTCGTCATCGCGTGCATGTTCGCGACGAAGTAGAACCCGTCCGGGTCGTCGAACCGGCGCAGCGCTCCGAGGTGGTTGCCGAGCGTCAGCCGCCCGGACGGGGTGATACCGGAAAGTGAGGTCATCTCTGTCAGTCCTTCGGTTGTTCAGGCCTCACCGAAGGCAAACAAAAAGGCCGCCTCGGCAAGGCGGCCTTTGGGTGCGTGTGAACGCTGCGGGTCCGCCTCAGGCGGCCCACCACTGCTGCAGCGTCAGTTTGTTCACCCGCAAAGCGTACCGCAGAGATCACGAGGTGGGCACTGCCTGTGAGAAGCGTGGTCAACACTTGTTGATGTAGACCCGGGTTAAGGTCGGGGAATGAGCGGTGAGGCGATGCTGGTCTTCGATGAGGGTCTGACGGCGTACGACTTCGGCCACGGGCATCCGATGAGTCCGGTCCGGGTGGATCTGACCGTCCGGCTGGCCCGGGCGCTCGGGGTGCTCGATCAGTTGAAGGTGGTGCCCGCGCCGGTGGCCGACGACGCCCTGCTCAGGACCGTCCACACCGCGGAGTACATCGAAGCGGTGAAGCGGGCCGGGGTGGATCCCGATGAGTCGGATCTGGACCACGGCCTCGGCACCGACGACACCTACTGCTTCCCGCGGATGCACGAGGCGTCCGCGCACGTGGTCGGCGCGTCGGTGGAGGCCGCCCGGGCCGTCTGGGAAGGCGACGTGCTGCACGCGGCGAACATCGCGGGTGGGCTGCACCACGCGATGCCCTCGACGGCCAGTGGGTTCTGCGTCTACAACGACCCGGCGGTGGCGATCCAGTGGCTGCTCGACCACGGCGCTGAGCGGGTCGCCTATGTCGACGTGGACGTGCACCACGGCGACGGCGTACAGGCTGTCTTCTATGACGATCCGCGGGTGCTGACGATCAGCCTGCACGAGTCCCCGACCACGTTGTTCCCGGGGACCGGGACGGCGGCGGAGACCGGTGGGCCGGGCGCGGCGGGGACCGCGGTGAACATCCCGCTGCCGCCGGGGACCGGGGATGCCGGCTGGCTGCGGGCGTACCACGCGATCGTGCCGCAGGTGGTCAGGGCGTTCCGGCCGTCGGTGCTGGTGACGCAACACGGCTGCGACTCCCACGTCGAGGACCCGCTCGCGCACCTGACGAAGACGGTGGACGGGCAGCGCGCGGCGTACGCGGCGTTGCACGACCTGGCCCACGAGGTCTGCGAGGGCAAGTGGGTCGCGACCGGCGGCGGCGGGTACGCGATCATCGAGGTCGTCCCGCGGGCCTGGACGCACCTGCTGGCGATCGTGGCCGGCCATCCGATCGACCCGAACACGGCGGTGCCCGAGTCGTGGCGGGAGGACGTGAAGATCCGGTACGCCCGGATCGCGCCGTCGCGGATGACCGACGGCCGCGACGCGACGTACGAGGACTGGTCCAGTGGCTACAACCCGGACACGTGGCTGGATCGCTCGATCAAGGCGACCCGGGACGTCAGTTTCCCCCTGCTCGGCCTCGACCCGACGTATTAACCATCCAGTCCCACCAGACACCCCCTTTCCCATTCGCACCAACAGCCACTACGCTCAGTTCATGCGCGAGCGGAGGTGCCGGAGGGGAAGCCGGCGCACGACTCGTGCTGGAAGTGCGGTGCGTTATGGCATCAAAGAAGTCCGGTGGTGAGTCGCCGCTCGCCGAGGTGAAGTTCCTGACCGTGGCGGAGGTCGCCACGGCCATGCGCGTGTCCAAGATGACGGTGTACCGGTTGGTGCACTCCGGCGAACTGCCCGCGGTGCGGGTGGGTCGATCGTTCCGGGTGTCTGAGGATGCTGTGCACGACTACCTCAAGGGCGCGTTCTTCCAAGCCGGATAACCACGAGAAGCGCTAGCGGCCGGATTCCCCAGCGGGGGCCGGCCGCTTCGCCTGTTGTGCCTCGGGTAGGTGTCAGGCGGCGAGGTGTTTGCGGAGTTGGTCCAGGTCTGTGGTGATGGTGGCGGTTCGGTTCGCGTGTTGGGACTGGTACGTCGCCAGCTCCGCGGCGGCGGCCGTGGCGTTTTCGCGGAGGGTGGCGATTCGGGCGGTGGCCTCTGCCTTGGCCTGGGCGGCTCGGGTGCGGGCGCGCCAGTACTGGTAGAGGCCGAAGACTACGGAGGCCAGGCCGACGAGGATCCAGAACCAGTGCAGCAGGCCGAGCCCGATGCCGACCAGTGCGCCCACTCCGGCGTACGTCAGGGGGCCGGCCAGGTCGTTGACGGACAGAGACGGCGCGGAGGATGAGATGTTGGCGCTGGCAGTGGTCATCGACTGCTGGTCCGGGCCGTCCGCCGTAAGGGTGATCTGCTGCCAGTCGATCTCGCTGGTCACCTGGTGCGGGCTGGGCGAGCTCGCGGTCTTGGCCAGTTCCTCGGCGTTGGCCAGTACCCCGCCGGCGACCACTCGGAGCGCGGTCGCGGCCAGGTGCGGCTCGTCGGCCCCGCGGAGATCCGCCTTCAAAAGGTCTTCGATGGTCCCGGCCGGGTCCTCGATCGAGCCGTTGTCCTTCTCGGCGGTGTCGGTGATCTTGGCCCGCAGTTCGGCGACCCGGGCCAGTGGCGCGCGTTCGGGGTCGCTGCCTTCGGAGATCAGGGTCCGCAGCAGCGCGGAGGTGCTGTCGGGGTCGGGCTCGCCGGCGGCGTACGCGAGGTCGCGATCTGGCTCGAGTACCGCGGTATCGCCGGTGATTGTCTCGACGGCGGCGCGGATTCGGCGGAGGCGGGCCTGCGCCTTGGCGAACGGGGTGATCTCGACAAAGTTCGGTCCGGTCGTGGCGACGGGGGTGGCGCGGGATTCGACCGCTTCGAGCCAGTTCGTGCTGGAGCCTGTCACCTGTGCTTGGAGCCGGTCCACGCTCAGGTTCTGGCCTTCGACTCCGAAGCCGCCGCGGGCGCCGGTGGTCCACAGAGCGCGCTGTACTCGGGTGACGGTCCAGTCGGTGGCGATGCTGCCGAACGCGGTCTCCAGCCAGTCCACCTGAACCTGGTTCCGCCGGCCGAGTGAGGCCAGTGCCAGACACAGGAACACCGCAGTACGCCGCTCATCCAGCTTCATCGCCTCACCCAAGGCATCACCCGCTCCGGCAGGATCGGCGGCTCCAGGCGCCTCGCCTACGCCAGCACCTGTGGCGACGGCGGTCGGCGCGATCGCGTCGTCCGCCAGGGCGCGGAGGGCCGTCAGCGCTGGGGCGAGCCAGTAGCCGGGCACCTGCCGGACGGGAGCGGGCGGTTGCTCGCCAGAAGCGAGCGCGGAGAGGACCTGGCCGGCGTGACGGCGGAGTTCGGCGGCGTCGGCGAAGCCGATCAGCTCGTACCGGATGTCGGACAGCTCCACGAACGCGTCGAAGGCGGTGGCGAGCCGCCCGAGCCGCGACTCCAGCCCACCTTGCACCTGGGACAGCCGGGACCGCAGGTTCGAGGCCTCGTACATCGCCTGCGACATCTCGTCGCGCAGTTCCTCGAGCTGCCGGTTCTGGCGGTTCTCGGTGTACCAGTCCGTCATACGTCGGCTCCCGTTCGGTGCGGATGGTGCGGTCGGTGCGGTCGGTGCGGGGGACAGCATGGCGTGTCGCCGGGGTCAGATATTTCCCCAGACGGGCTGTCGATCCCGGCGGTTCCCGATCATCGGTGTAGTAACAGAGCAAGCACGAGATCGAGAGGTGACTCCGTGAGCAAGTACCTGGTGATGATCTACGACAACGAAGCGATGTGGGCCGAGGCGGGCGCCCCGGCGGAAGAAGCCAACCACGAGCGGCACCAAGCCTTCGTCAAGGCCAACGGCGCGGCGGTGGTGGGCGGCGCCCAGTTGGGCGAGAGCACCACCGCGACCGCCATCCGGTCCGACGGGAACGGCGGCCACGTGGTCACCGACGGCACCTTCGTCGAGACCAAGGAGGTGATCGGCGGCTACTACATCATCGAGGCCGCGGACATGGACGAGGCCCTCGCGATCGCCAAGCAGGTGCCGTCGCCGATGGGCGGGGTCGAAGTACGCCCGATCATCAACTGATGACGCTGACACCGGCCGAGGTGGCCAGGGCGATCGAGCAGGCCCACGACGACGAGTGGGCCTACGTCCTGGCTGCCACGGCCCGTGTCGCCGCGGACCTGGATCTGGCCGAGGACTGCGTGCAGGACGCCTACGCCCAGGCCTTGGTGCACTGGCGGACCAACGGCGTACCTCGTCGCCCCGGCGCCTGGCTCACCACCGTCGCCACCCGCCGGGCCCTCGAACTGCGCCGCCGGGCCGCGGTCCTCGACCGCAAACTCCCTCTCCTGGTCCCAGACGACGAGGACCTCGCAGACCGCCCAGACGACGTGCAGTTCCCGGACGACCGGCTCCGGCTGGTCTTCACCTGCTGCCATCCGGCGCTGTCGCAGGAGACACAGGTGGCACTCACCCTGAGGCTGGTCTGCGGACTCTCCTCAGCCGAGATCGCCAAGGCCTTCCTGGTCAAGGAAGCCACCATGCAAGCGCGGATCACTCGGGCGAAGCACAAGATCGCCAAGACCCGCATCCCGTACCGCGTACCTCGCCTCGCCGAGCTCCCCGACCGGATCGGCACCGTGCTCGACGTGGTCCATCTCGTGTACTCCGCCGGCAGCACCGCCCCCTCGGGCGATCGCTTGAGCAGGCCGGATCTGACCCGTCGGGGCCTGGACCTCGCTCGGATGGTCCGCCTCCTGCTCCCCGACAGCTCCGAGGCGTCGGCCTTGCTCGGCCTGCTCCTGCTGACCCAGTCCCGCGAGGCCGCTCGGGTGGACGCGGCCGGTGAGATGGTCCTGATGAAGGACCAGGACCGCTCCTTGTGGGACAGAAGCCTCATCTCGGAGGGCCTGTCGCTGGTCGAGGCAGCCTTAGGGCAACCCCCGGTCGGCAGATTCGGGCTGCTCGCCGCGATCGGCGCAGTACACGCTGAAGCTGCGCATTGGGATGACACCGACTGGGCACAGATCCTCGGGCTCTACGACCTCCTCCTCACCCGCTGGCCTTCGCCGGTGGTGGCGCTGAACCGCGCAGTCGCCCTGAGCTATGCCGAAAGCCCCGAGGCGGCTCTGCCGGTGGTTCGAGCCCTCGCCGAGGATCCGGCGCTGGCCACGTATCCCTACCTCGCGGCAACCCACGCGGACTTGCTCCGTCGTACCGGCCGGCGCGAGGAGGCAGTCACGCAGTACGAGGAAGCTTTGACCTTCACCGACAACTCCGTCGAGGCGGCCTATCTGACCCGGCGGCTCGACGAGCTCCGCGGCTGAATATCCGGTTGTCGGGCCGCTGACCGCGGGACTAGCCTCCTGGATAGTCGGTAGAGAACCTTTGAGGAGTTGGGAATGCTCGGTCGCTCGGGCACGCGCTGACGCATCAGGTCGCTGTCATCGCGTGCTGCTCCGTTTCGGTGGCACCGCGAACTTCTCCTGCTCGTTGCTCCTCGGCAACTCGAAGGGTTCTCCCGTGCCGTCCATTTCCTCCGTGCCCACCCTGTGGGCGGATCGTGACTTCGTCAGATTCTGGGTCGGGCAGACCGCCTCCCAGCTCGGTGCGCAGGCCAGCCAGGTCACCCTGCCGCTGCTCGCCGTGACCACTCTCGGGGCCGGCGCCGCACAGCTCGGCGCACTCCGGGCTGTTCAGCAGGCACCGATCCTGTTGTTCTCGTTGCTCGTCGGCGTGCTGGTCGACCGCTGGCGGGCCCGCGTCGTGATGGTGCTCGCCGACTTCGGCCGAGCCCTCGCGCTGGCTTCCATTCCCCTCGCCTACCTGCTCGACGCGCTGGGAATTCCCCTGCTGTACGTCGTTTCCTTCGTTGTCGGGGTCTTCACCGTGTGCTTCGACGTCGCCTATCAGGCCACTCTGCCCCGGCTGGTCGCGCGGGACCAGCTCACTCAGGGGAACAGCCTGCTGGAAGGCAGCAGGTCGGCGGCCCAGATCAGTGGACCGGCGCTCGGCGGCGGGCTGATCTCGTTGCTGTCCGCACCGATCGCCGCCGCCGCGAGTACGTTCTTCTTCGTCCTGTCGACGGTGTCGATCCTGCGGATCAAGAGGCCAGATGTCGTGCCGGACGATGCGGGAGGGGAGACCGGCGTACTGCGTCAGATCCGGGCCGGCCTCCGGCTGGTGGCCGGGGACAGTTCACTGCGCGCGATCGCTGTTGCCTCCTGCATCTATCAGTTCTCCTTCGCGGCCTTGATGACGGTCTACCTGCTCTTCCTGACCCGCTCGCTGGAGTTGTCCGGTGCGGAGCTCGGCTTGGTCCTGGCGGCTCTCGGACCGGGGCTGTTGGCCGGTTCGCTCCTGTCGACTTGGCTGCCTGGACGTTTCGGTTACGGGCGCGTGGTGGTCTGGGCAGCGGCGACCGCCGAGGGAGTTCTGTTCTTCGTGCCGGCGTTGCACGGCTCCGGCCTCGCCACGGTCGCGGCGCTGATGGTGATCAACTTCCTGTTCGGCCTGTTCAGCCAGTCCGTCGACATCGCCACCCTGGCGATCCGCCAAGCGATCACGCCGCTGTCCCTGCAGGGCCGGGTGGCGGCGACGATGAACTTCCTCGGTCTGGGTCTGATGCCGCTCGGATCCCTTCTGGGCGGCGTGTTCGCCGCGCAGGTCGGAGTACGTCCGGCCTTTCTCATCGCGGCCTTGGCGATGTGCTTGTCGCCGTTGTCTCTGCAGCTTTCTCCCCTTGCCCGGTTGGGGAAATCGCTACCCGCGGGAACAAAGGTCTAGCCGGAGGCAGTACTCCGTCCGTCGGCGTGCATTGCGCCTTGATGCGCGCCGACGCGCCGGGGAGGAACGGCTGGAGCTGCTCGGCGATGACCGTGCAGGAGTGATGAAGCGCCGCCAGTACTGCGGGCAGCCGGCTCGGGTCCGTCTTGGCGAGCTCCCACGGGCGGGTGGTCTCGATGTAGCGGTTGGAAGCCTCCACGATCGACCAGAGGGCGTTCGCCGCCTCGCGGAAGTCGAAGTCGGCGAGGGCGGACTCGATCTGCCGAGGCACGTCCTCGGAGCCGGGCAGGGTCGCGGAGTCGACCGGGACGCGGCCGTCGCAGTACCGGTGGATCATCGTGACGACCCGGTTGACGAGGTTGCCGACGCCGCCGGCGAGGTCGCTGTTGGCGCGGGCTGTCAACCGGTCGAGGGTGAAATCCGCGTCACCGACTCGCGGTACGTCGCGGATCAACCACCAGCGCACCGCATCCGCTCCGACCTCGGCGGCCAGCTCGGCCGGGTCGATCGTCGTACCGCTGGATTTGCTCAGCTTGCGGCCGTCGACGGTGAGGTAGTCGTGCACCAGGACCTGGGTCGGCAGCGGCAGACCGGCGGACAGCAGCATCGCGGGCCAGTAGACCGCGTGGAACCGGAGAACTCCCTTGCCTACCAGGTGGATGCGGTTGTCGCTCTGCTCCCACCAGTGCTCGAACTCCGGCTCGCCGGTGCCATAGCCGAGGCTGGTCACATAGTTGCCGAGGGCATCCCACCAGACGTAGACGACCTGGTCGGGATCGCCGGGCACCGGGATGCCCCAGCCGCGGGCGCGCCGCTGCGACCTGGAGATGGAGAAGTCGTGCAGACCACCCTCGATCAGCCCCAGTACTTCGTTGCGCCGCGAGCCCGGCTCGATCCGGAGCTCGCCGCTGGAGATCAACTCGCGCAGGGGATCGGCGTACCGGGAGAGCCGGAAGAACCAATTCTCCTCCGCCACGAGTTGCGGCTCGGTTCCGTGCTCGGGACATCGCCCGTCGACGAGATCGCCGGGCGCGTAGAACTGCTCGCAGCCTACGCAGTACAGGCCTTCGTAGTGCTTGCGGTAGAGGTCGCCCGCCGCGTCACAGCGCTGCCAGAGCCGCTCGACTCCGATCCGGTGCCGCGGGTCGCTGCTGGTCCTGATGAAGTCGTCGAAGGACAGCTCGAGCGGCCTGGCAAGCTCGGCGAACGCGGCCGCGTTGCGATCGACCAACTCCTGTACTGCGATGCCTTCCGCCTCCGCGGCGAGCACGTTCTTCAGGGAGTTGTCGTCCGTCCCCGTGAGCAGACGGACGTCGTCGCCGACCTGCCGGCGATGTCGGGCCAGTACGTCGGCCTGCACCAACTCCAGGGCGAATCCCAGGTGCGGGCGGGCGTTCACGTACGGGATGGTCGTGGTCAGGTAGGAACGCGTCATCGGTGACTCCCGTGGAAAGGAGAGCCAGGACCCCGGCTGGAACGCGAAAGAGGCCCCGACTCGGGGCCTCGGACAGAACAGTCGTCGCAGCAACCCCGCTAGCGGGGCATCAGCTGCGACGAGAAGGTGGTCATGTCTTCGAGGCTAGCAGACGAAAACTGTCGGTGGCTTGGGGTTTGCTGGAGTCATCGGAGTCTGTGGGAGGCGGCTGGGATGAAGATTCGGATGGAGCGCGATCTGCTGGCGGAGTCGGTGAGCTGGGTGGCGCGGAGCATGCCCGGCAGACCGTCGGTGCCGGTGCTTGCCGGGCTGCTGGTGGAGGCTGCGGACGGGCAGGTGACGCTGTCCGGTTTCGACTACGAGACCTCGCATCGAGTGACGGTTCCGGCGCAGGTGGGCGACGGCGGCAAGTGCCTGCTCCCCGGCCGGCTGGTCTCCGACATCTCGAAGAGTCTGCCCAGCCAGGCGGTGGATCTGAGCGTCGACGGGGCCAGGGCGCAGCTCGTCTGCGGCACTTCGCGGTTCGTCCTGCAGACCATCCCGACCGATGACTTTCCGGTGCTTCCGGTGCAGCCGGCGGCGAGCGGGACGGTTCGCAGTACGGTCTTCGCCGAGGCGGTGGCGCAGGTGGTCACCGCGGCCGGCAAGGACGACACGATGCCGGTCTTCACCGGCGTGCGGATGGAGATCGAGGGGTCGACGATCTCGCTGCTGGCGACCGATCGGTACCGGCTGGCGATCCGCGAGCTGGAGTGGGAGCCGAACTCACCGGATATCTCCGCCACCGCCCTGATTCCGGCGCGGGTGCTCGCCGAAACTGCTAAGTCGATGACGGGCACGAGCATCGCGTTGTCGCTGGCGGACGGTGAGGGCGACGGCATCGTCGGGTTCGAGGGTGAGGTGTCCGGTGGACTGCGGCAGACGACCACCAGGCTCCTCGACGGCCAGTTCCCGAAGGTTCGCAGCCTGATGCCGGACCCGGCGGCGATCGCCACCCGGGTCCGGGTCGAGACGTCGCTCCTGGTTCAGGCGGTCAAGCGGGTGGCTCTGGTCGCCGAGCGGAACGCACCGGTTCGCCTCACCCTCGCCGAGGGCAGCCTGACCCTAGACGCCGGCAACGGCGAGGAGGCTCAGGCCTCGGAGTCGATCGAGGCGCAGCTGACGGGAGAGCCCGTCACCGTGGGCTTCAACCCGACGTACCTGCTGGACGGCCTGAGCGCCATCGGTACTCCGGTCGCCCAGCTCGCGTTCACCCAGGCGACCAGGCCGGCTGAGCTCACGGGTGCCACCGACCTGGAGGCTGAGCCGCGCGGCAACTTCCGCTATGTCCTGATGCCGGTCCGGCTGAACTCCTGATGGCGTCTCGGGCTAGTGTCCTGCTTCTGAAATTCGTTGCTTAAGTTGGTCCCGGGCGTTTTGTCCGGTGACGC
>NZ_BAAAOS010000046.1:0-393 GCF_039530625.1 Kribbella sancticallisti
CGGCGCTGATCCCGAGGAGCGGCTGGCCACCTTCCACAAGATCGCCGACCAGGTCCGCCAAGCACCGGCCGGGCTCGACGTGAAGGTGGGCGGCGAGGTCGCGGTGTTCGACGAGGTGAACACCCAGACCGAACACGACATCGTCCAGGCCGAGACGATCTCGCTGCCGATCGTGCTGGTCCTGCTGGTCGTGGTCTTCGGCGGACTGGTCGCCGCCAGTCTGCCGTTGTTCGTCGGCGGCCTGGCGATCCTGGGCGCCTTCGTGGTGCTGCGCGCGCTGACCACCTTCACCGACGTGTCGGTCTTCTCGATCAACATCGTCACGATGATCGGGCTCGGCCTGGCGATCGACTACGCCCTGTTCATCGTCACCCGGTTCCGCGAACAACTTGC
>NZ_BAAAOS010000046.1:400-748 GCF_039530625.1 Kribbella sancticallisti
GGTCGCCATGGTCGCGGCCCTGACGGCGTTGCCCGCGCTGCTGGCCGTGCTGGGTCATCGGGTGAACAACCTGCGGCTGCCCTTCCTCAAGCGTGGCAAAGGCTTGGGCTCCACCGAGCACGGCGCTTGGTACCGGCTCGCCCACAGCGTGATGCGCCGCCCCATCCGGTACGTCGTGGTGCTGGTTCCGCTGCTGCTCGTGCTCGGGATCCCCTTCCTGCAGGCGCAACTCGGCGGCGTCGATCACCGCGCGCTTCCGGCCGGCGCTGACAGCCGCACGGTCACCGAGACTCTGCAGAGCGACTTCGCCGGCGCGGGCGGTTCCGACGTACTGGTCGCGGTGCGGGT
>NZ_BAAAOS010000047.1:0-50533 GCF_039530625.1 Kribbella sancticallisti
GGACGTCGCCGGACATTCACACTGTTAAGGGCCACCCACACCGGGTGGCCCTTAGCATTTGTCTGGCCTGTAGTTTTGTCTGAACGCAACACCGTCGTACGACCGATAGGAGTCATCGTGGCTACGCCACCTCGCAACCCCCGCTCAGGCCCGGGCGATCGCCCCGGCCGTGGCTCGTCCGGCGGCTCGGGTCGTGCCGGCGGCGGGCGTTCCGACTCCGGCGGCTACCGCGGCGGTGCCGGCGGATCAGGCTCCCGGGGCGGCGCAGGCGGCTCCGGTGGAGCAGGTTCTCGCGGCGGTGCCGGCGGAACTGGTGGTTCCGGTGGCCGTGGAGGCGCTGGCGGAGCTGGCGGGTCCAGTGGCCGCGGAGGTTCCGGTGGTGCTGGTGCCCGCGGAGGTTCTTCGGGATCTGGTGGGTTCCGTGGCGGTGCTGGATCCGGTGGATCCGGTGCGCGTGGAGGCAACGCAAGTGCTGGACGTAGTGGTGCACCGCGTACGGGTGGGACCGGCGGCGCTGGTGGCGGGGCTCCCCGTGGCACTGGTGGACCCCGTGGCTCGAGCTCTTCGCGTGATGACCGCTCTGGTTCGCGCTGGGAGGACCGCTCTGCGTCCCGTGGGGACGACAGGTCCGGAGCCCGGCGCGATGAGCGGCCGGCGCGCAACACTCGGTGGGACGACAAGGGCGACCGCGGGGAGCGGGACCCGTTCCGTGGGCAGTTCTCCGGCTCGGGCAACGACGGTTCGCGTGGACCTCGGCGGGATGACCGCTCTGGTGGTGAGCGCGGCGGTTACAGCCGTGACGAGCGACCCGCACGACGAGACGACAGGTCCGCGCCTCGGCGTGATGAGCGGTCGGCTCCGCGGTCGGACGATAGGTCTGGGGCACGTGATGACCGGACGGGTCCGCGCCGTGAGGGCGGGTTCGCGCCTCGGCGGGATGACCGGTCTGCTCCTCGGTCAGAGGGCAGGTCTGGGGCACGTGATGAGCGGACGGGTCTGCGCCGTGACGGTGGGTTCGCGCCTCGGCGGGATGACAAATCTGCGCCTCGGCGGGATGAGCGTGGTGGGTACGGGGAGCGGTCTGGGCCTCGGGATGAGCGGCCTACTGGGTTCCGGGGTGGGGAGCGGACTGGGCCGCGCGGGAACGACCGCGTAGGTGAGCGGTCGACGCCTCGACGGGATGACAGGACTGGGTACCAGAGCACGTCTGGGCCGCGTCGGGATGACCGTGGTGGACCGCGTCGTGATGAGCGGGGCGGGCCTCGGCGGGACGAGCGTGGTGGTCGTGGGCGCAACGAGCGTGGAACGCGCGGGAGTGGCAGGCAGGACGAGGAGAAGGTCGGTCCGCGCAGGGATGACCCCGTCATCCCGGCCGACATCACCGGTGCCGAGCTCGACCGGTCGGTGAAGGCGGAGCTTCGGTCTTTGCCGCGCAGCCTGGCGGACCTCGTCGCGCAGCACCTGGTCGCGTCCGGGCGGTTCCTGGACGACGATCCTGAGCTTGCCTACCTGCACGCCAAGACGGCGCGACGGCTCGCGGCGCGGCTGGGCGGAGTACGGGAGGCAGTTGCTATCACCGCGTATCTGGCTGAGCACTATGACGAGGCGTTGACGGAGTTCCGTGCGGTACGGCGGATGACCGGCAACCACGAGGTGCTGCCGACGATGGCGGACTGCGAGCGTGCGCTCGGCCGGCCGGAGAAGGCGCTCGCGTTGTCGCGGGAGAAGCAGGTCAAGGATCTCGAAGAGGGATCGCAGATCGAGATGCTGATCGTGGCGGCGGGGGCCCGGCGGGACATGGGCCAGACCGCGGCGGCGATTCAGACGCTCGAGATCCCCGAGTTGACCAAGCGGACGCGGGCGGACTGGTTGCCGCGGCTGCGCTACGCGTATGCCGACGCGCTGGCGGAGGCGGGCCGGACCGAGGAGGCGCTGGTGTGGTTCCACCGGGCTGCCGGTGCCGACGCCGACGGATCCACCGGAGCGGCTGAGCGTGCGGCCGAGCTCGAAGGGCTGACGTTCACCGACCTGGACGACGCTGAGGAAGAGAACGTCCCGGTCGTGCACGGCGAGAACCTGCTCGACGAGAAGCCCGCCGACGAGGCGGTCTTCACCGAGGAGTCCGACGACGAAGACGACTTCGACATCGTCGACGCTGAGGTCGAGGTCGAGACGCCGGCCGATGCCGACGACGAGGGCGGGAGTTCAGCGGAGTCCGACGACCAGGACGACCTCGAGATCGTGGATGACGCCCTGGACGGCGAGGTCGACGCCGACGCCGAGAGCGTGGATGACGCGCTGGATGACGAGGTCGACGCTGACGTCGAGACGCAGTCGGAAGCCGGCCGCGAGGACGATGCACTCGACGGCGACGTCGAGACGCAGGTCGAGGGCGAGGTCGAGGGCGAGGTCGACATCGTCGACGACGCCCTCGACGGTGAGGTCGACGCTGACGTCGAGAAGTCGGTGGATGCCGGCGACGAGGAGCAGCCCAAGGGCTGACCTGGCTTGAGACGGCCCGGACGGGTGGTGGGGTTTCCCGCTCTCGTCCGGGCCGTGCTGCGTTCTGGAGCGGCGCGGCGGGGCGTAGGGGTGGGGGAGCGGAGAGAATGGGGCGATGGTGGAGAGTGTGGGTGTGGTGACGGCTGAATCGCCGGTGGGGGAGTTGGTGGCTAGCGCTCTGCTCAAGGGGTCCCGGCGGCTGCAGCGGTCGATCGGGATGGTTGAGAAGTCCGAGGATGACGCCATCCACCAGGTTCGGGTCTCGTGCCGGCGGTTGCGGAGTGATCTGAAGTTGTTCCGGAAGGTGCTGGCGGGGGATTGGGCGGTGGACCTCCGGAGCGAGCTAGCAGCGCTGGCGCAGGCTTGTGGTGAAGCGCGGGATCTCGAGGTGATCGCGGCACTGGTCCGAGACGGCGTGACGAGTGAGGACAACCCCGAGCATGTCGCCACCATTCTGACGACGCTCACCGTCGGGCTGGAGCGTGCTGCGGCGCGTTCGGCCGAGGTGGTGACGAGCGATCGCACCGGCTTGCTGGTCGACGATCTGGAGGCGGTGGCGGCAGCCCCCGAGCTCAACGCGAAGGCTTCGAAGGCGTGCGGGGAGGTGCTGCCGCGGTTGCTGGACTCTGCTCAGAGGGCGTTCGGCAAGGCGGCTGATCAGCTGAAGCCGTGGACAGTGGACGACGACTGGCACGAAGTACGGCTGCTGGCTAAGCGGGTGCGCTACGCGGCCGACACGGCGGCATCCGTGCTCGGTGATGAAGCCAAGGAGACCGCGGTCCAGGCAGCCAAGTTCCAGGAGTTGCTTGGCCAGCACCAGGACCACTGCGCAGCGGCCGACGCGCTCACGCTGCTGGCCGAGGAGGCTGCGGCGCAGAGCGATGCTGAGCTGTCCTTCACCCTCGGCAGACTCACGGAACGCCACCGAGCTGCCCGCAAGCCACTCCGCGAGGAGTTCCTGGACATCTACCACCGCCCTTAGAGATGCGGTGGCAACCGGTGCCGCCTTGCGTAGGGGACTACTGCAGTTGGTCGCGGCGGCGGGTTAGGTAGGCGATTTCGGCGGTGTTGCCGGCCAGCTCGATGGCCTTGTCGTACGCCGCGCGCGACTCCTGGCTGCGGCCCAAGCGGCGCAACAAATCGGCGCGCGTCACGTGGTACGCGTGGTAGTCGGCCAACTTGTCCTCAAGCCGGTCGACGGCTGCCAGTGCCACCTCCGGGCCGTCGAGCTCGGCGACCGCGATGGCCCGGTTGAGGACGACGATCGGCGAGGGGTCGAGGCGGACGAGCTGGTTGTAGAGGGCGACGACCTGCGACCAGTCGGTGTCGCGTACGTCGCGGGCGGAGGTGTGTACGGCGTTGATCGCCGCGAGGATCTGGTAGCGCCCCGGAGCCATCCCGGTGGCCAGGCGCTCGCGCACCAGCCGATGACCTTCGGCGACCAGCGCCGGGTCCCAGGCCCCACGGTCCTGCTGGTCGAGGGAGACCAGTTCGCCGCTCGCCGAAATCCGGGCGGTGCGGCGGGCCTCGGTGAGGAGCATCAATGCCAGTAGCCCGGCCACCTCACCGTCCTTCGGCATGAGGGCACGGATCAGGCGAGCGAGCCGGATCGCCTCGGCGGTCAGGTCGTGACGGACGGGATCGGTGTCGGGGCCGGTCGCCAGATAGCCCTCGTTGAAGACCAGGAACAGGACGGCGAGTACGCCGGAGACGCGTGCCGGGAGATCCTCGGCGGACGGCACCCGATAAGGGATGCGAGCCCCCTTGATCTTGGCCTTCGCACGGGTGATCCGCTGCCTCATGGCGGTCTCCTGCACCAGGAAGGCACGGGCGATCTCGGGCACGGTCAGACCGCCGACCATGCGCAGCGTCAGCGCCACCCGGGTCTCCATCGCGAGCGCCGGGTGACAGCAGGTGAAGATCAGCCGGAGCCGGTCGTCGTCGATGGCGCCGAGAGGCTCGGGCGGGTCATCGGCGGACAGCAGCTGAGCCTCCTTCTGCTTGTCGTCGCGCTTGCTCTCACGCCGGATCCGGTCGATGGCCTTGCGGTTGGCGGTGGTCGTCAGCCAGGCGCCGGGGTTGGGGGGTACGCCGTCGGCCGGCCACCGCTCGACGGCGATCGCGACCGCCTCGGCGGCTGCCTCCTCGGCGATGTCCAGGTCACCGAACCGCCTGGTCAGGGAGGCGACAACCCGCGCCCACTCCTCGTGGTGGACACGGGTGATCGCCGCCCGGACGTCGATCTCGCCCTCTAACCCAGGAACGGCCGCACCTCGACCTTCCGATTGCAGGCCTTCGACCCCTCGGTGGCGAGCTTGAGCGCCACGTCGAGGTCGGGGGCCTCCATGACCCAGAAACCGGCCAGGTACTCCTTCGACTCCAGGAAGGGCCCGTCGGTGATCATCGCCTCTCCTCCCCGGTTGTCGATGACAGTGGCCGTGCTGGGCGAGTCGAGACCGCCGGCGAAGACCCAGTGGCCCTCGGCCACGAGCCGTTCGTTGAACGCGTTGATGGCAGCCATCTCGTCCGAGGTGCCGGAGTTGGTCTTGTCGTCGATCACGGTAACCAGGTACTTCATCTCGGTCATCTCCTGTGGTTCGGGACTTTCTTTCGAGGACCTTCCGGTACGCCGAGCGACTAGAAGTGACGGTATCCCCTCCGGCGTTCGGGGCGCTCATGCCGCAGCCGGCTCGTACTGCGGGCGGCCGGTGGGCCGGTAGACCTGGAGCGTCAACCGCTTCGGGGTGGTTCGCGTGTCGACCAGGTCAAGCGCCGGTGGAGGCCGACGAACTAGCTCAGTTATAGACAGCCGGGTCGACCACGGGCACGGAAACCGGCCGTACAGGTAGTGCCGTGTCTTCAGACGCCCGTACTGCGAGGTCGCGGCACCGGGCGAACGTCACATCCCCACAGCGCTGGGCGTACTCGATCAACTCCCGCACCGCCAGCAGCCGTCCGGGACGACCAGACAGGAACGGATGCAGGCACAACATGAAGAGGCAGTGGTAGTGCCGCATCCCGTCCAGCTCGGCTTTCCACAGCTCCAGGACCTTGCGAGGCGACTCGATCACCGAGCCGACGTGAGGCGTGGGGAGATAGGCGTACTGCTCCCAGTCGTCCAGTGACCAGTGCACCGGCAACTCCACCACCCCACCGGTACTGAGAAGGTACGGCCGGTCGTCACCCATCAGCGACGAGTCGTAGAGCAGACCGTGCTCCGCGACCAGCGCAGGCGTCTGCGGGCTCGCCTCCCACAGGGCGGCGCGATGCCCGCTGACAGGGATGTCCTGCGCCTCGAAGACCGCCAGAGCGCGTTCGAAGTCAGCCCTCTCCTCGGCGGCCGTCAGGGAGGTCGGCGCCCGGTGACTGTACGAGTGGTGGGCCACCTCGTGCCCGCGCTCGACGATCGTCGCGGCCAGTCCGGGGCGCTGCTCCGCCACCCAGCCGGGCACGAAGAACGTTGCGGGCACGGCCAGATCGTCAAGCAGATCAAGGATCCGGGGTACTCCGACGTCCGGTCCGTAGGACTGGTGTGACATCGTCGTCAGGTGATCGGCGTAGTGCCCACCCTGCGCGAGGATCGGCGCTTCCGCATCCACGTCGAACGTCAACGCCGCCACCGCCGCGGCCTCCTGAAGCCAGCTCATGACCTGACAGCCTGCCATGCCCGGGCGTTCGCCAGGGTGACATCGGGGTGCAGCATCTGCCGGTCGAACGCCGCCAGTTCGCGATCCTCCGCGAGTCGGCGCGGCAGGTCGGGGTTGACCAACGAGCCGCGGGCGATCGACACCAGGTCGGCGTGACCGTCGGTCAGGACCTGCGCGGCCTGGGCCGGATCGTGCATGCCGCCGTTGGCGATGACCGGGAGTCCGGTCAGCCGGCGGGCCAGGCCTGTGATGGTCTGGCCGCCCGGCAGCCGCGCGGTGTCGATCCAGTTGCGGCCCTCGCTGGCGATGTGCAGGTACGACGCGCCCGCGTCCGCGACCGCTGGGAAGATCACCTCGGCGTCGGCGGCGCCACCGGGCCAGCGGTAGACCAGGTCGTTCACCTTCGTCTGCGACAGCCGTACTCCGATCACGAAGTCCGCGGGCAGCGCCGAGGAGAGCGCCGCCACAATCCTGGTGGTGAGGCGGATCCGGTTGGCGACCGGGCCGCCGTACGAGTCGGTCCGCAGGTTCGTGTAGGTGGTGAGGAACTGGTCGAGCAGGTAGCCGTTCGCGCCGTGCACCTCCACGCCGTCGAAGCCCGCGGCGTGTGCGTTGAGGCCGGCCGTGACGAACCCGTCGACCACGGCGTCCAGGTCCCGCAACGTCAACTCGTGCGGCACCGGCCAGGGGCCGCTGCCGCCGTAGTCGGGCATCATCTCGCCGAGCGGCTGGACCGCCGACGGGCCTGCAGTTGCAGCGGAGTACGGGTTGCCTTGGGTGATGGCGCCGGCGTGCATCAGCTGGGCGATGATGCGGCCGCCGGTGGCGTGGACGCGGCTGGTGACGTCCTGCCAGGCGAGTACTTGAGCCTCGGAGACGAGACCCGGCTGGTTGAGATATCCCTGGCTGTACAGGGAATCCGTGTACGTGCCTTCGGTGACGATCAGGCCGAAGCCGCCCGCGGCGAAGCCGGCGTAGTACTCGGCCATGTCGGCGGTGGGTACTCCGGTCGGCGTTGCCGAGGTGCGCGTCATCGGGGCGACGGCGAACCGGTTCGGCAGGGCGAAGGGCCCGATGGTGACGGGCGAGAAGGCGGGGTGGGTGGTCATCGGAGGTCCTCCAGGATGTCGAGGGCGAGAGCGGTCGGGCCCGAACCGTTGATGGCGGTCAGGTCCTGTGGGCAGGCGGACAGCACGACCACGCAGTCGAGCTCTGCGCGGAAGGTGATCGCGTCCCCGGGTTTGGTTGCTGCTGGCAACCAGCTGAGCCGGCCGTCGGCGCCGACCGGGACGCGCATGAAGACGTTGACGGGCTGCGGTACGGCGGTCGGGTGCGGCGCGGGATCCGTGCCGAAGCCGAGGCCGAAGTCGGCTGGGCCCGATGGGAGCGTGGCCAGCGCGCGGGCCAGGTTGTCGGCGCAGGACGGGTGGTCCGCGGCGCCGCCGAGACCGGCGTACCGGGTGGCGTCGCACGCCGCGATCAGCAGGTCGTGATGGCCGGGTGAGGTGTCGGCGACCAGCGTCAGGATCGGCCGTCGGCGAGTCGTCACGAACGCCTCGCCGATCGCCGGGAACAGCCGGCTGGTCGCGGTTCTGGTGTGCGACGCGCTCAGGTGGTCGTCGGCGGTGAAGGCGAACAGGTCGCCGACCTGCTCGCCGGCCAGGTCGGTGACGCGGACGAAGGAACCGGCGGGAACATGGACGGCACGTCCGGTTCGGGCGGGGACGGTGATCTGCATACCTCGAACTCAACCAGTGCGCGCGATAGCCAGCGATGGCCGATCCTCCAGTGATTACCGCGAAGACTGGAGCAACCTCTAGGGCTAGGACAGCATCCGGAAGAGAAGGCCTACTCGCGGCTTGGGGCCGAAGGACGTCGCTTTCTGCGGCAGCACCACGCCCCGGAGGGCTGACTGCAGCACCTGGTCCATCCGTGGAGCTACCAGCTCTACAGCGGCTTGGGAGGGTCCAGCGAGTGCTACTGCGTCGGTCAGCGCGTGGTGGAACGTGATCTCGCCCAGGGGTGTGCCCCAGGCAGGCAGGAGCTCTCGGTGGAGCAGGGCGACTGTAGGAGTCACCTGGCCCTCAGTGGACTGCAGCGTCACCCAGGAGGTGCCGTCGGTGATGGCGATCCTGTCCGGCACGCCCTCAACCCGGTCGGGGAGCACCTGCCAGCCGGCCGGAGTACGGGACTTCACCAGGTCCAGGGTGAGGCCTGGGACGACTCGGTGAATCGGGTCGAGGGTGAGTGGGTGCCTGTCGTTGTCGACGAGCATGGCCAGACCCACCTCGGTGCCGGGACGGTCCGGCTCACGCCGGTTGCGTTCCAGGTAGGCCGCGTAGCGGTGGTGGCCGTCGGCGATCAGGGCGTCGTGGGTCGCGAGTTCCTCCCGGATCTGGGCGAGCTTGACCGGGTCGTCGATCCGCCAGATCCGGTGCTGCGCGCCGTTCTCGGTGTCCGCGACCAGCCACGGCTCACCCGAGCGGGCCTCGTCCACGGCGTCACTGGCCGCGCCGCCCCCGGCGTACGCGAGCAGGATCGGCTCCAGGTCCGCGTCGGTCGCCTCCATCAACTCGAACCGGTCGTCGACCCAGTGCGGCATCACGTCCTCGTGCGGCAGGACCACCCGGCGGGACGGATCGAGGCCCAGCGAACCGACCAGGCCGCACAGTACGGCGCCGCCGATCCGCTGCTCGTAGACGTACAGAGCGGGCCGGTGATCCTGGATCACCACCCCGGCCCGCTGCCAGTCCGACAGCCTGCGCGCGGGCTCGTCGTACCGGCCGGGACCGAGGTCGGGATCGCGTGGAAGGATGAGCCTCACCATGTTGTGGAGATCAGAGTCAGTCAGCCGCCGGACCAGGGCGGGTTCCAGTACGTCGTACGGCGGCGACGTGACCGCGCCGAGGGCGCTCACCTTGCCGGCCACGAACCGCCAGGCCCGCAGCGGCTCGAGCCGCAGCACGTTTGCGGACGCATGCGACATGGGCGGCATCGTACGGGGGGAAGCATGACCAGCACACCGGAATCGCCCGCTCCGCTGTCGGCGTGTGACGAACCGCTCGCCACCCGGTACGACGTGGCGCTGCTCGACCTGGACGGCGTCGTCTACGTCGGGCCGGACCCGGTCCCGGACGCGCCGGAGAACCTCCGCAAGGCCGCCAAGGAGGGGATGCGGATCGGCTACATCACCAACAACGCGAGCCGCCCGGCCTCGATCGTCGCCGAGCACCTCGCGTCGTTCGGGCTCGACGTGATCGCCGAGGACGTGGTCACCTCCGCGCAGGCGGCGGCGAAGCTGATCGCCAAGGACTTCCCGAAGGGCTCGCCGGTGCTCGTGGTCGGCGGCGAAGGCCTGTACTCCGCGCTGGAAGAGTACGGGCTGAACCCGGTCCGCAGCAGCGACGCGCATCCCGTCGCCGTGGTGCAGGGATTCCACCCGGACGTGAACTGGGTGATGCTCGCCGACGGCGCGCACGCGATCAACGAAGGCGCCAAGTGGTACGCCACGAACCTGGACCTCACCATCCCCACCGCGGGCGGCAAGGCGCCCGGCAACGGCACGCTGGTGCAGGCGGTACGCGCGGCGGTCGAGGTGGACCCGATCGTCGCCGGCAAGCCGGAGGCGCCGCTGCTGGAGACCAGCATCGAGCGGCTGGAGGCGGAGCGCCCGCTGATGATCGGCGACCGGCTGGACTCCGACATCGCCGGGGCGCACAACGTCGGGATCGCCAGCCTGTGGGTGGCGACCGGGGTGAACGACGCGCACGATCTCGCGGCCGCGCCGAAGGACCAGCGGCCGACGTACATCGGTGCGGGGCTGGGAGCGCTGGCACAGAAGCATCCGGGCGTGAAGGTCGAGGGCGGCAAGCACACCTGCGCGGGCTGGACGGCGACTGTCGTCGACGGCGCGGTCGCGGTCACCGGCGAGGGCGAGCCGTACGACGGGCTGCGGGCGATCCTGTCCGCGACCTGGGCGGCGGTGGACGCTCCGGCCAAGTCGGCCAGCAAGAGCGCGGCGAAGGGCGCCACCCGGGGGCGGCGGCCGCAGCCGAAGCCCGCGCCGAAGCCTGGGTCGATCAAGATCGACGAGGCGCTGCACCGGGTCGGTCTGAGCAAGTAGCCGCGGTCGGGAGCATGGGTGCGCTGGTATTGGCGGCGTCGCGCGATACCGTGGCTGGCAACGAGGTCCGGACCGGGGCGGTGGGCGGGAATGCAGCTAACCAGACCGGGGCGGTGGGGCGGGAATGCAGCTAACAAGGAGGCAGTCATGGTGATGGACGCACTGCGCGGGTACGTACAGTTGGCGAACGGCCTGACCGAGGTGACCAAGCAACGCGCTCAGCAGGCCGCGAAGGCGCTGCTGCAGCAGACCGGCGCCGAGCAGCTGACATCCGGCGTGACCACCAAGGTGAGCGACCTGGCCGAGGAGATCGTTGCCACCAGCAAGAGCAACCGCCAGTTGCTGCAGGCGATCGTGGCAAACGAGGTCGAGGGCGCGGTGGCGCGGCTGGGCTTCGTGCGGGCCGAGGAGGTCGGGGCGCTGACCCGGCGGGTCGAGCGGCTGGAGCGCGAGCTCGCCGAGGCTAACGAGGCGGTTGCCGCGGCCTCCGACGCCGCCACCGCTGCTGCCGCGGCCGCTTCCGCCTCAACGCCGACGCCGGCGTCGGTGGTCGCCAAGGACGTGGCGAAGAAGGGCCCCGCCAAGAAGAGCGCCGGGAAGGAGGCCGCGCCGGCCAAGGCGGCCCCGGCCGCCAACGCAGTGCCGGCTGCCAAGGCGGTGCCGGCCGCCAAGGCGGTGCCGGCGGGGAAGACGGCGGCGAAGAAGACGGTCAAGAAGGCCCCGGCGAAGAAGGCGTGACGTGACCGATCACCCCGGCGAGCAGTTCCCCCCGGAGGTCGACCCCGACGTCGAGCCGGGCGCCGACCCACGGACCGAGGACGAGCCGGAGCCGGACTACGACTCCGAGCCCGGCCCGGAGTCGCGGTGGGTCAATCCGACACTGCAGGGTCGTCCGCACACGGATCCGCTGCTGGCAGGTTTCACCGTCTACGGCGATCCCACGCCTGCTGTCGCGGACGATCCAGTCGAGTCCGAAGACACCGAGTCCACCTTCGAGGCCTCGCTGCAGGAGGAGGCACTCACTCCTTTTCAAGCTCAAATGCAAGCAGCCTTCGGCTCCGGCTCGGAGGACGCCGACGAAGCGGAGCGCCCGGAGGTCTTCGAGGACGCCGACCACGGCCAGCCGTTCGAGGAGGCGACCCCGGAGGTCCTCGAGGACGCCGACCACCGCGAGTCGTTCGAGGCGGCGAGTGCCCAGGTCTCCGAGGACGCCGACCAGCGCCAGCCGTTCGAGGCGGAGGAGGCTGAGCAAGCGGAGACGCAGGTCGCGCCGGCAGCTTTGCCGGTGGCTCGGGCGCCTGTTCCTACGCCCGGTCAGGCGTTCCCGTCGCCTGCGTCGTTCCCGAAGCCGGGGCCTGCGGTTTCGGCGGCTGGGCACGCAGCGGCTGCGCCTGCTGCGCCTGCGCCTGCTGCGCCCGCAACGGCTGCGCCTGCGTCTGGGCCTGCTGTTTCTTCGCCCTTCCCTGCGGCGGAGGCTGCGCGGGACGGTTCGCGGTACGAGGTCGACGAGGACGGGGTGCATCCGTTGGTGGATGAGGTGATGGGGCGGCTGGACGGGCTGCGGGAGCGGCCGGTCGGTGAGCATGCGGAGGTTTACGCGGATCTGCATGAGCGGCTGCAGAGTGCCTTGGTGGAGGCGGACGCCGAGCATGGCGGCCGGGGCTGAGTGATTCGGGCGGATGGCTAAGGGGGGCGTCAAGCGGCTCCGGCTGGATGCGGAGCTGGTGCGGCGCGGGCTGGCCCGGTCGCGGGAGCATGCCAGTGAGCTGGTGCTGGCCGGCAAGGTCAAGGTCGGCGGCGCCGTCGCCAGCAAGCCGGCCACCGGAGTCGGCGCGGATGCCGCCATCCTCGTGGACACGTCCGAAACCGACGACCCGGGGTACGCCTCGCGAGGTGCGCACAAGCTGATCGGCGCGCTGGAGGCGTTCACCGAAGTACAGGTCGAGGGCCGCCGGTGCCTCGACGCGGGCGCGTCCACCGGCGGGTTCACCGACGTACTGCTGCGCAACGGGGCGGAGCGCGTGATCGCGGTCGACGTCGGCTACGGACAGCTCGTCTGGGCGTTGCAGACCGACGACCGCGTCACCGTGATGGACCGCACGAACGTCCGCACCCTCACCCTCGACGACATCGGCGGCGACCCGGTCGACCTGGTCGTCAGCGATCTGAGCTTCATCTCGCTCACCCTGGTGCTGCCGGCGCTGCTCGGCGTGGTGAAACCCGACGGCGAGCTGATGCTGATGGTCAAGCCACAGTTCGAGGTCGGCAAGGAGCGCCTCGGCAAGGGCGGGGTGGTCCGCGACCCCGAACTGCGCGCCGACGCGGTCCGCGGCGTGGCCCGGAAAGCGGCCGAGCTGGGCTGGGGAGTGGCCGGGGTGGCGGCCAGTCCGTTGCCCGGTCCGTCGGGAAATGTCGAATACTTCCTGTGGATACGCCGTACCGCGCCTCCGCTCGATGAGACGATGCTCCGGACCGCCATCGAGAGCGGCCCGCAGTGAACGACCCGAAAGCAGGTCCCAGTGGTTGAGCCGGTGTCCGAGCCACGGCGCGTACTGCTGGTCACGCACACCGGCCGCGAGTTGGCGGTGGAGGTGGCCCGCGAGGCGCACCGGCTGCTGACCGACTCGGGTCTGCTGGTCCGGCTGCTCGCCGACGAGGCCGAGGCGATGAAGCTCGACCCGGTCGAGATCGCCGACGATCCGGACAAGGCCGCCCTCGAGGTCGAGCTGATCATCGTGCTCGGCGGCGACGGCTCGATCCTGCGCGGCGCCGAGTTGGCCCGTCCGCACGGCACCCCGGTGCTCGGCGTGAACCTGGGGCACGTCGGGTTCCTGGCCGAGGCCGAGCGGGACGACCTGGGGCGGATCGTCGAGGTGGTGGTCGACCGCAGCTACACGGTCGAGGAGCGGATGACGCTCGCGGTCGACGTCCGGCTCGGCGACGACCTGATCTTCGACACCTGGGCGCTGAACGAGGCCAGTGTCGAGAAGGCGGCCCGGGAGAAGATGCTCGAGGTGATGGTCGAGGTCGACGGCCGGCCGCTGTCGCGCTGGGGCTGCGACGGGGTGGTGGTCGCGACGCCCACCGGCAGTACGGCGTACGCGTTCTCGGCCGGCGGGCCGATCGTCTGGCCCGAGGTCGAGGCGATCCTGATGGTCCCGCTGAGCGCGCACGCGTTGTTCTCCCGGCCGATCGTGGTGGCGCCGACCTCGGAGCTCGAGATCGAGCTGATCGCCGCCTGGCACGGCCGCGGGGTGCTGTGGTGCGACGGGCGGCGGATGGTCGAGGTGCCGCCGGGCGCCCGGATCCAGGTGAGACGTGGCAAGACCCCGGTCCGGTTGGCGCGGGCGCACGAGGCGTCCTTCACCGACCGGCTGGTGGCCAAGTTCGACCTGCCGGTCCTCGGCTGGCGGGGCGCGGCAGAACACCGGCGCAAACGCAGCGCACAAGAGGAGAACTGACCATGCTCTCGGAGATCCGCATCACCGGTCTGGGCGTGATCGAGGACGCCACTCTGGAGCTCGATCCGGGCTTCACTGCGGTCACTGGCGAGACCGGGGCCGGCAAGACGATGGTCGTGACCGGGGTGAACATGCTGCTCGGTGGTCGGGCTGACAGCGGCCTGGTCAGGCACGGGGTTCGCCGCGCGCGGGTCGAGGGACGCGCCAGCGCGGTACCGCGGTCGATCGTGCAGCAGGCCGAGGACCGTGGCGGGGAGTTGGATGACGACGAGTTGCTGATCGCGCGGGAGTTGTCGTCGGAGGGGCGGTCGCGCGCCTTCCTCGGTGGTGCTTCGGTGCCGGTGTCGGTGCTCGCGGAGGTGTCCGGCGACCTGGTCGCGATCCACGGCCAGGCGGACCAGTGGCGGCTGCTGCAGCCCGCTCGGCAGCGCGAGACTCTCGACACGTTCGCGGGCAAGCCCGTGCTCGTGCCGCTGGGGGAGTACTCGACGGCGTACCGGCGGCATCGGGAGATCGAGGCCGAGCTGACGGAGCTGACCACGCGTGAGCGGGACCGGCTGTCCGAGGCGGATCTGCTGCGGTTCGGGCTCGAGGAGATCGCCAAGGCGGAGCCGCTGCCTGGCGAGGATGTGGAGCTCGCTGCCGAGGAGGAGCGACTGGCGTACGCCGACGGCCTCCGTACTGCGGCGACGGCGGCGGCGGACGCACTCGCGTCGGAAGACCTGGACGCGACCCGGCCGGGTGACGTGCTGGGACTCCTCTCCCTCGCCAAGCAGGCCCTCGACGCCGAGCGCGAGCACGACGAGAAGCTTGCCGGGCTGGCCGATCGGGCGGGTGAGCTCGGCTATCTCGCGGCGGACTTGGCCGGCGAGCTGTCGTCGTACGCGGCGGACGTGGACACGGATCCGGCGCGGCTCGCGGTGGTCAGCGAGCGGCGGGCTCTACTGACGAACCTGGTCCGCAAGCACGGTGCCGAGGAAGGGACCGTCGACGAGGTGCTCGAGTGGGCCAAGCGGTCCGCGGCCCGGCTCGCCGAGCTCGACGGCAGTGACGAGCGGGTCGAGCAGCTCAGCGCCGAACTGGCGGAGCTGCGCGCACAGCTGACGGATCTCGCCGGCCAGGTCAGCGCGGCTCGACGCGAGGCGGCTCAACGGCTCGGAGTCGCGGTATCGGAGGAGCTCAGCGGGCTGGCGATGCCGCACGCGACGCTGACCGTCGAGATCCACGAGACCGCGCCCGGCCCGTTCGGCGCGGACGAGATCGAGTTCTGCTTCGCGGCGAACCCGGGCAGCCCGGCCCGCCCGCTGCAGAAGGCTGCCTCGGGCGGTGAGCTGTCCCGGGTGATGCTGGCGCTCGAGGTGATCCTGTCCGACACGCACCCGGTGCCGACCCTGGTCTTCGACGAGATCGACGCGGGCATCGGCGGCCGTGCGGCCGTCGAGGTCGGCAAGCGGCTGGCCCGGCTGGCGGAGAAGGCGCAGGTGATCGTGGTGACGCACCTGCCGCAGGTGGCCGCGTTCGCGGACCGTCACGCCGTCGTGCTGAAGAGCGACGACGGTTCGGTGACGACGAGCGGCCTGGTCGCGCTGGACGACGACGCCCGGCTGAAGGAGCTGTCCCGGATGATGGCCGGCCTGGAGAACTCCGACGCGGCGCAGGCGCACGCCGAGGAACTGCTCGCGCTCGCGGCCGAACGGCGGACGAAACCGCGGAAGAAGAAGCGCTGAGCGACGGTTCCGCCTGGTTCAAAAAGATGATTTAACGCACTGTCACCTGGGTAGTACTACTCGAATAGCCTCCGGGAGCCGTTAAAAGGCGGGCGGAGGGCTCTTGACATGGCAGGATGAGAGCGCGATGAAACTGCCCAGTCTGCGGAGAGCACGCCCAACTGAACTGCCCGGGACCGCCGGGGTGGTCCGGCTGGATCGGCGTACCAAGAATCTCACCAAACGGCTGAAGCCGGGAGAGATCGCGGTCATCGACCATGTCGACCTGGATCGGGTCAGCGCCGAGGCGCTGGTCGACTGCCGGGTCGGCGCGGTGGTGAACGTGGCCGATTCGATCAGCGGCCGGTACCCGAACCTCGGCCCCGAGATCCTGGTCGAGGCGGGCATCCCGCTGGTCGACGGGATCGGCCCCGAGGTGTTCTCGATCCTGCACGAGGGCGAGCGGGTCCGCCTGCACGACGGTGTGCTGTACCGGGGCGAGGAGGTCGTCGCCAAGGGCGTCTCGCAGGACAGCCAGACCGTCGCGGAGTTGATGGACGACGCCCGCGCGGGCCTGTCCACCCAGCTCGAGGCGTTCACCGCGAACACGCTGGAGTACCTGCGCCGCGAGCGCGACCTGCTGCTGGACGGCGTCGGCGTACCGGACATCCACACGCCGATGGACGGCCGGCACGTACTGATCGTGGTCCGCGGTTACGACTACCGCGAGGACCTGGTCGCGCTGCGGCCGTACATCCGCGAGTACCGGCCGGTGCTGATCGGTGTCGACGGCGGCGCGGACGCGCTGGTGGAGAACGGGTACGCGCCGGACCTGATCGTCGGCGACATGGACTCGGTCAAGGACGAGACGCTGAAGAGCGGTGCCGAGGTGGTCGTGCACGCCTACCGCGACGGTCGCGCGCCGGGTTCGGAGCGGCTGGAGCGGCTCGGGGTCGACTCGATCGAGTTCCCGGCCACCGGCACCAGCGAGGACGTCGCGATGCTGCTGGCCGATTCCAAGGGTGCGTCGCTGATCGTCGCGGTCGGCACCCACAACTCGCTGGTGGAGTTCCTGGACAAGGGCCGCTCCGGGATGGCGAGCACCTTCATCACCCGGTTGCGGGTCGGTGCGAAGCTGGTGGACGCCAAGGGTGTCGGCCGGCTGTACCGCAGCCGGGTGTCCACCGCCCAGGTCGTCGCGCTGATCGCGGCCGGCCTGTTCGCGCTCGGGGTGGCGATGGTCGCCATCGGCGCCGACGACGTGCTCTGGTCGATCCTGCGGGCGCGCTGGAACGACTTCGTCTACTGGATCCGGGAGCTGTTCACGTGATCGACTTTCGCTACCACATCGTCTCGATCGTGGCGATCTTCTTCGCCCTCGGCGCCGGTGTGGTGCTGGGTGCCGGGCCGCTGAAGGGCACCGGCAGCGAGATCGTCCAGAGCCAGGCGGACAAGGACCGGGCGGCGCTGGAAGACGCCCGCGCCGACCTGATCGAGGCCAAGGCCCTGGACAAGTACCGCGACGACTACGCCGCGAAGGTGACCGCCGGGATCACCGACGGCAAGCTGTCCGGCCGGCGGATCTGCACCGTGACGATGCCCGGCGCGGACGGCGACGTGGTCACCGCGGTCGAGGAGGCGCTGCAGCAGGCCGGCGGCCAGGTCACCACCCGGGTCTCGATGGACGCCAAGCTCTTCGACCCGGGCCAGCGGCAACTGGTCGAGCCGCTGGTGAACGAACTCGTCACCGCCGACATCGACTTCCCGACCGAGAGCAACACCTACCAGCGCGCCGGGATGATCCTGGCCCGCGGCGTCGCCGCCCGCGAGGAGGGCAAGCCGGTCGACACCGACGCGACCAAGATCGTCAGCGGGCTGTCCGACTCCAAGTTGCTGTCGCTGAAGCCGACGCCGAAGGACCGGTGCAGCCTGGCGGTGGTGATCGCGGCCAAGCCACCGACGCCGGCGCCGGACAACTCGACGTACAACGACGCGGTGGACTTCGCTGAGGGGCTCGACCTCGGCAGTGCCGGCGTCGTCGTGGCCGGCGTGCCGGAGAGCGCGCAGAACGGCGGCCTGCTGAAGACGCTGCGCGGTGACTCCGAGGCCACCAAGATCGTCTCGTCGGTGGACGTGGCGAACATGCCGACCGGCCAGCAGACGGTGGTTTTCGCGCTTGTCGAGCAGGCAAGCGGCAAGGCCGGGCAGTACGGTGCTGTTGCCGCCAAGAACGGCGTCGCGCCATCGGCTGATCAGGTGAAGGGCAACTAGGCACCATGGGCAGTGTTCTGCTGCAAGGCCTCGGTGCGGTGGTCTCCGCCGCCACGACGGCGGGACTCGAGCGCGCGGCGGCCAGACTGCCGAAGGAGAATCGCGCTCCGTTCGAGCGCACGAACCACCGCGGCGAGACCGTGACGCTGCTGGAGGGCCCGATCGCGGTCCTCGGCGCTCTGGCCGGCGTCGCCGCCTCGACCCGAGGCCGCGAACGGACCGCGACGCTGCTGGCGGGATCGGTCGCCGGCGCGGTCGGCGCGTACGACGACCTGGCGGGAGCCACCGAGACCAAGGGATTTCGCGGCCACCTGAGCGCGTTGCGCCGGGGCGAGGTGACGAGTGGTGCCGTGAAGATCCTCGGTGTCGGCGCGGCCGCACTGGCCGCCGCCGCCTTGCTGCCGCGGCGATCGAAGGGCCTCGGCGCGGCCGTCGAGATCGTTGCCGACGGCGCCTTGATCGCCGGCACCGCGAACCTCACGAACCTGATGGACCTGCGCCCGGGACGCGCCCTGAAGGCCGTTACCGCCTTGAGCGCACCGGTTTCACTGGCCGGCGGACCCGCGGCCGCGGTCGTCGGCGCGGCGGCCGCCTCAGCGCCTTCCGATCTGGGCGAGCGCTCGATGCTGGGTGACTGCGGCGCCAACGGACTCGGCGCGATCACCGGTACCACGCTGGCCTCGTCGCTGCCGCGTCCGCTGAAGGTGCTGGCGCTGGGCGCGGTGGTCGCGCTCAACCTGGCCAGCGAGAAGGTCAGCTTCACGAAGGTGATCGCCGAGACGCCTGTGCTCGACAAGATCGACCAGTGGGGCCGACGACCCCGGTGACCACCGGCGGTCGCATCGCCCGGGCAGCGCTTCTCGTTGCCGGGGTCACCGTTCTGGCCCGGGTGGTCGGGTTCGGCCGCTGGCTCGTCTTCTCCAAGACCGTCGGTGCCGGGTGTCTCGCGGAGGCCTACGCCACCGCCAACCAGTTGCCCAACGTCGTGTTCGAGATCGTGGTGGGCGGTGCGCTCGCGGGCGCGGTGATCCCGGTGCTGGCCGGCCCGGTGGCTCGCGGGGACCGCGCTGCCCAAGGCCGGATCATCGGGGCGTTGCTGACCTGGTCGGTGGTGCTGCTGGCACCTTTCGCCTTACTGGCCTGGCTGTTCGCGTCCCACTACACCTCCGCGTTGCTCGACGCCGGACCGGAGTGCGGCGGGTCGACCGCTGTCGCGACGCGAATGCTGGTGATCTTCGTGCCGCAGGTCTTCGGGTATGCGATCGCCGTGGTGGCGACCGCGGTGTTGCAATCGCACAAGCGATTCGCTGCCGGCGCGCTCGCTCCGCTGATCTCGAGCCTGGTGGTCGTTGCCACGTACTTCCTTTTCGCGGCGGAGGCACCGCGCGCCGACCAGGCGTCGCGGGGTGCTGCCGATCTGCTTGCCTGGGGCACCACTGCCGGCGTCTTCGCGCTCGCGCTCACTGTGCTGATTCCGATGCTGCTGCTGCGATTGCCGCTGAGGCTGACGATGCGGCTCGACCCCGGCGTCGGTCCTGTACTCCGCAAACTGGCCGCCGCGGGCCTGGTCATCCTCGTCGCGCAGCAAGTCGCTTTCGTCGTCACCACCTACTTGGCGAACCACCGAGGCGTGCCGGGCAGTATCGCCGTCTACACCTGGGCGAACGCGATCTACCTGCTCCCGTACGCAGTACTCGCCGTGCCCATCACTACGGCGGTTTTCCCCCGACTGGCGGCGGCTTTCGACGCAAAGGACTTCGCGGCCTTCGACCTGTACGCCGCGACGTCCACGCGAGCGGTGGTCCTGGCGGGTGGCGCCGGAGCGGCCCTGCTGGTCGGTACTGCGGTGCCGGTCGGGCGGATCTTCGCCTACAACGACGGCCGGGTCGATGAGGTGCAGGCGTCTTCGTTGGTGGACGGGCTGTTCGCCTTCGCTCCGGCGCTGATCGGCTTCGCGGTCCTCATGCACGTCGGCCGAGTTCTCTACGCGCGCAAAGCCGGGCGCAACGTCGCGGTGGTCACCGGTGTGGCCTGGCTGGTGGTGGCAGCCGCAGGCTTCCTCCTGAGCCTGCGGTGGGATGGCGGTGGGGTGGTCTTCTCCCTGGCCGCAGCGATGTCCACCGGCATGCTTGCCGGAGCCGTGGCCCTGCTGGTCGTCTTGCGACTGATGGCCGGACCTGGTGTGCTCAGCGGGCTGTCCCGTGCACTGGTTGCCGCTCTTGTCGGAGCAGTACTAGCTGGCGCCGCTGGCTGGGCGGTGTCCCTGCCGGCAGGCGACGGTGGATGGGGGAGTGCCCTGCTGTTCTCGGTGCTCTCCGGCCTGACCGTCGTGATCGTGTACGCCGTGGTCGCCGTCGGCCTGGATCGTCCGGACGCCCGGGCGCTCCTGCGTCGCGGGGTCCCTACCGTTGTGGAGGAGAAGCCATGAGAATCGGTCTGCTGCTGGCGGAGTCCCGAGGTGGGATCGGGCAGCACGTCGCTTCTCTGGTGCCTCGCTATCTTGCGGCGGGTCACGAGGTGGTCGTCTGCGCACCACCGGGGACCGCCGAGCACTTCGATTTCGCCGCGGCCACCGTGGTGGGGCAGGCCCACGGGCTCCGTGGCTGCGACGTGGTCCACGCGCACGGCTATCGCGCGGGGATGGCTGCCTTGCGGGACAGGTCGCACTTGCGGCCGCTCGTAGTCAGTTGGCACAACGCCGTGATCACTCCTGGTCCTCGCGGACTCGTGATGAAGCTCGGGCAGCGTTTGGTAGCCCGTGGAGCCGACCTGACTCTAGGGGCGTCTAGCGACCTTGTGGAGCTTGCCAAGAGCTTGGGAGCCCGAGATGCCCGGCTGGCTCCTGTGGCGGCTCCAGCCATGCCTGAGGTCCGCACACCGGCTGCTGAGGTCCGCGAGGCTCTGGGGATCGGCGACGCGCCGCTCGTGCTGGCGGTCGGGAGGCTGGCTCCGCAGAAGGACTACCCGACGCTACTGTCCGTAGCGGCCTCGGTCGCGGCCTCTCGGCCGGACGTGGTCTTCGCGGTCGTGGGGGATGGGCCGCTCAGGGACAACCTGCAGGCGCGGATCGACGCCGAGGGCCTACCCGTGCGGTTGCTGGGCCACCGGAGCGACGTGGCGGACCTGCTGGGTGCGGCTGACGTGTTCCTGCTGACTTCCCACTGGGAGGCGCGGGCGCTGGTGCTGCAGGAGGCGCTGCAAGTGGGTGTGCCAGTGGTGGCGACGGCTGTCGGGGGAGTTCCCGAGCTGGTGGGAGCGAGCGCAGTACTGGCTGGCGCGGGGGACTCGGAGGGGCTGGCGGACGGAGTACGGAAAATTCTTTCTGAACCCGAGACGGCGGCCGCTATGCGGACAGCAGGCGGGGAGTTGGCCGCTGGATGGCCGGATGAGGACGAAGTGGCAAAGAATCTGCTCGACATCTACGCGGGTCTCGTCGCGACCACCGGGTGACAAGAGGTAGGCTAAAAGCCCGTGGACAGAGCTTCGTTCGGGCAGCAGACCAAGCACGTATTCGTCACCGGTGGCGTCGCCTCCAGTCTCGGCAAGGGGCTGACAGCGTCAAGCCTCGGCAGTCTGCTGACGGCGCGGGGCATCCGGGTGACCATGCAGAAGCTGGATCCCTATCTCAATGTGGATCCCGGCACGATGAACCCGTTCCAGCACGGCGAGGTGTTCGTCACCAACGACGGCGCCGAGACCGACCTGGACATCGGGCACTACGAGCGTTTCCTCGACCGGGATCTCTCCCAGGTCGCCAACGTCACCACCGGCCAGGTCTACTCGTCGGTGATCGCGAAGGAGCGCCGCGGCGAGTACCTGGGCGACACGGTCCAGGTGATCCCGCACATCACCAACGAGATCAAGGACCGGATGCTGGCGATGGCCGGCCCCGACGTGGACGTGGTGCTGCACGAGATCGGCGGAACCGTCGGTGACATCGAGTCGCTGCCGTTCCTCGAGGCGGCCCGGCAGGTCCGGCACGACGTCGGCCGCGACAACGTCTTCTTCCTGCACATCTCGCTGGTGCCCTACATGGCGCCCAGCGGTGAGCTGAAGACCAAGCCGACCCAGCACTCGGTCGCCGCGCTGCGCTCGATCGGTATCCAGCCGGACGCGATCGTGTGCCGCGCGGACCGGCCGATCCCGGACAGCGTCAAGCGCAAGATCTCGCTGATGTGCGACGTCGAGGTCGAGGCCGTGGTGGCCGCGCCGGACGCGCCGAGCATCTACGACATCCCGAAGGTGCTGCACAGCGAGGGTCTGGACGCGTTCGTCGTCCGCCGCCTCAACCTGCCGTTCCGCGATGTCGACTGGACCCGCTGGGACGAGTTGCTGAAGGTCGTGCACCACCCGGCGGACCAGGTGACGGTCGCCCTGGTCGGCAAGTACATCGACCTGCCGGACGCGTACCTCTCGGTCGCCGAGGCGCTGCGCGCGGGCGGTTTCGACAACGACGCGAAGGTCAACCTGCGCTGGATCGCCTCCGACGAGTGCGCCACGCCCGAGGCGGCCGCGCGGCTGCTCGGCGACGTGGACGCGGTCTGCATCCCGGGCGGCTTCGGCGTCCGCGGCATCGAGGGCAAGATCGGCGCGATCCGGTACGCCCGCGAGGCCGGCATCCCGATCCTGGGGTTGTGCCTGGGCCTGCAGTGCATGGTGATCGAGGTGGCCCGCGACCTGGCCGGTCTGGTCGACGCCAACTCCAGCGAGTTCGACCCGGACGCCGAGCAGCCGGTCGTCGCCACGATGGAGGAGCAGAAGCACATCGTCTCCGGCTCCGGCGATCTCGGCGGCACGATGCGGCTCGGTCTCTACCCGGCGAACCTGGCCGACGGCTCGATCGTCCGCGGCCTGTACGACGCGCCGTCGGTGCAGGAGCGCCACCGGCACCGCTACGAGGTCAACAACGCCTACCGCGACAAGCTCGAGGCGGCCGGCCTGGTGTTCAGCGGGACGTCGCCGGACAACGAACTGGTCGAGTTCATCGAGCTGGACCGGTCGCTGCACCCGTACTTCGTCGCCACCCAGGCGCACCCCGAACTGCGCTCGCGCCCGACCAAGCCGCACCCGCTGTTCGCCGGCCTGATCTCGGCGGCCCTCACTCGGCAGCGCGAGTCCCGGTTGCCGGTCGAGGACCTCGCCCCTTCCTCCGCCACGGCCAAGAAGCCCATCGGCGCCAAGCCGAAGAGCGAGACCCCGAAGGCCGAGACGGCGAAGGCCCGATGACGGACCACCCTGTACTGCGCTTCGGCGCCGGCCTGGCCGACGCACCGGCGTCCTGGCCGGTCGAGTCCTCCGAGACCGTCCACTCGACCGGCCGCGTGATCTCCGTCCGGCGGGACCAGGTGGTCCCGCCCAACGGCGGCGACGCGTTCGTACGGGACGTGGTGGTCCACCCCGGCGCTGTCGGGGTGGTCGCGCTGGACGCGGACAACCGGATGCTGCTGGTCCGCCAGTACCGGCATCCGGTCGGCTATCGCCTGCTGGAACCACCCGCGGGTTTGCTCGACGTACAGGGTGAGGCCTACCGTCTCGGGGCTGAGCGCGAGCTCTGGGAAGAGGCGGCCACGAAGGCTGCCGACTGGCGAGTCCTTGTGGATGCCTTCACCTCACCCGGCCTCACCAACGAGGCCGTCCGCATCTTCCTCGCCCGCGACCTCTCCGAAGCTACCGAGGTCTATGAACGCCTCCACGAAGAGGCAGACATGGAGACCGCCTGGGCTCCGCTGGTCGACGTAGTGGGCGCGGTACTGGCCGGCGATCTCCATAACCCGATCCTGGTCATGGGTGCCCTGGCCGCCTGGACCGCCCTGAACGGCCCCGGCTTCGACAACCTCCGCCCGGCCGACGCCCCCTGGCCGGCCAAGGACTGACAAACCGCCTGTACCCCGGTCGGGGTACAGGCGGTTTTGTTTTCGGAGGTTACCGGGAGCCGAGGGACCGGGCGACCAGGATGTCGGTCTTGCGGACAGGGGCCCCGTCTACCGGGGCTGGGTCTTCCTCGGTGGGCACGATGCCGGCGGCAGCGACCTTGTCGAGGACCTTGAGGCCGAGGCGGTCGACCGAGCCGAAGACGGTGTAGTCGGGGCGCAGGCGGGAGTCGCCGAAGACCAGGAAGAACTGGCTGCCGTTGGTGTTCGGGCCCGCGTTGGCCATGGCCAGGGTGCCTCGGGCGTAGACCTTGCGGGTGCCGGTCGGGTCGTCGGGCCAGTTCGGGAGGTCGGTCGGAAGCTCGTCCTTGTACGAGTAGCCGGGCCCGCGTTCGCCGGTGCCGCTCGGGTCACCGCACTGGAGGACCTTGAGGGTCGGGTAGAGCGTCAGCCGGTGGCAGGTGGTGAAGTCGTAGAAGCGGCTCTTGGCCAGGTGCAGGAAGCTCTGGACCGTGCAGGGCGCCTTGGCCCGGTCGAGGGTCAGCAGCATCGGGCCCTGGTTGGTGGCAAGGATGACCTTCACAACGCCTTTGCTGGGCGTCGGGGTCGGGTCGGGCGGCAGTGAGACGGGGCGCGGGGACGGGTCGTCGGGTGTCGCGGTGTACCCGCACGGCCCGGTGGTGGTAGGCGCCGCCTCGGGTTCAGCGGCCGGTTGGGCGTACGCAGTACCGGTGAGGCCTGCGACGGTCAGTGCCGCGAAGGCGATGATGCTGGTAGCTCTCATCGGATCGGTCGCGGGGGAGCCCCGTCATTCTGGTGAGGCTGAGCCGCGACTGCCTCCCTTCGGAGATTGGGGACTGTCGGTCCCGGCTGATTGGATAGATTTCATGTCCAGGTTCCGGCTGTATCCGATGCTCGCGCAGCAGATTGCGTTGCTTGAGCAGTGTGGGCATGCCGGTACGTGTGGAACCTTGCTCTCGAGCAGTGGTCGATGTGAACCCGAAACAAAGCAGCGACGCCCGGGTATGTCGAGCAGGCGCGGCAATTGACCGAGGCAAGGGCTGCATTCGGCTGGTTGCGGGCCGGGTCGCAGACGGTACAGCAGCAGGCGTTGCGGGACTTCGACCAGGCGGTCAGGAAGTTCTACGCAGGTACTCGTCGGAGGCCGACTTGGCGTAAGGCGGGGCTGCCCGAGGGGTTCCGGATCGTCGGTGGTCAGGCGTCCCGGATAGTGAACCTGAATCGGAAGTGGGCCGCGGTCAACATCCCGAAGGTCGGCTGGGTGCGGTTCCGACTGTCCCGCACTCTTCCCGCTGCCAAGTCGTACCGCGTTACCTGCGATCGGGTGGGGCGCTGGCACATCGCATTCGCTGTCATCCCGCCGTCGATCCCCGCACCTGGTACGGGTGAGGTCGTCGGCGTGGACCGTGGCGTCACCGTCTCGGCCGCCCTGTCCACCGGCGAACTCCTGTCGTGCCCCGGGCTGTCGGAGACCGAACAAGCACGGCTCAAGCACCTGCAACGTCGTCTGTCCCGGTGCCGCCGCGGCTCCAACCGGCGTCGGCGGGTGAAGGCTGCGATCGCCAAGCTGTCTGCTCGCGCGGTCGACCGTCGCAAGGACTGGGTGGAAAAGACCAGCACTGACCTCGCGCGACGATTCGACGTCATCCGGGTGGAGGACCTGCGGATTGCCCAGATGACCAGACGCTCCAGGCCAAAACCCGATCCCGAACGACCCGGTAGCTACCTGCCGAACCGTCGCCGAGCCAAAGCCGGACTCAACCGCGGCATCCTCGCCAACGGCTGGGGACTGCTCGTCCAGCGTCTGGAGCACAAGGCAGCGGGCCGGGTCGAGAAAGTGAACCCTGCGTACACGTCGCAGACCTGCAGCGTCTGCGGGCACCGCGCACCGGACAACCGCGAGAGCCAAGCGGTGTTCCGGTGCACAGCCTGCGGACATCAGGCGAACGCTGACGTGAACGCGGCAGTCAACATCGCGGCCGGACGGGCCGTCAGCGCACGCCGAGAGACGCCGGCACGGGTTTCGCTGAAGCGTGAACCTCAACTCGCTACCTCCACGTAGTGGTTGAAATTCTCGTACTTCAGGGCGGGGAGGGCGTCAACGATGGTTCTCCTTCAGGGGCGTTCGGGATCAGCCGGTGGCCAGCGTGAAGATCCGCAGGTCGCGGTTCTTCGGCAGCGTCACGCTAACCGCTGTCTTGCCCGCCGGGAAGGTGAACGGCGCGGTGGCGAAGATGTGCGTCGTCACGTTGTCCCGGCCGCCGCCCGCCTCGTTCCGGTACGGCGTACTGGCGACGACGAGGTTGCCGAAGTGCACGGTGTCGCCGCCTCCTCCGAGCGTCCAGTCGCTGAAGGACAGGTCCACCACCACCTCGGTAGAGCCGTCGGCGTAGTTCAGCGTCGCCTTGCCCTCCTGGTTGCCGTTCACGGCGCTGCCGACGAAGGACAGCTTGGTGGCGCCGGCGGGCAGGTTCAGGTTGAGGAGTTGCCCGTCTGCGGGGACGTTGTCAGGATCACCAACCGGTACTGCGGGCCACGTGAACGTCAGGCCTTCCTTGGTGACAGTGCCGCCAGGGGTGAGTCCAGCAGCGGTCAGGGCCTGCCGGGAGTAGCTGACGCCGCCACCGTCGAAGTCGGCCTCGTTGTGGTCGCCGGAGTCGTCCGAGGCCGCTACACCTTCGCGGAGCACGGAGAAGGAGTTTGGCTCGCCCACGACGACGGTGAAGCCGAGCCGGGGCAGAGGTGTCCCGTCCGCTGCTTGCAGAGCCACCGTGACGGGGTAGCGGCCGTCCGGAGTACCGGGGGCTGCTGTGATCGTCACTGGTGCGCTGCCGACCTCGTCCACGGTGAAGGTGCCGCTCGCGGGGGAGGCGGTGAGGCCAGTTGGCGCAGTGACCGTGTAGTTGACCGTCGTCGCGGTACCGCTCAGCCGGTGGGCCTTGATCGCAACCGGCGCGCTGGTGGTTCCTGGAGCGACCACTACTCGGCTGGTGTCGGTGGACGTCTGGAAGGGGATCTCGCCGGTCCGCCACGAGGGCGGTGCGTCCTTGGCCGCACTTCCCCAAGCAGGGTTGGCCGTGGCGCCCACGACGTAGTCGAGAGTGCCACCACGGTTGACGAACGACTCCGGCAACCACGGCTTGGTCGAAGTACGGCCATCCACCTTCAAGCTCTGCACGTACGGCGCGTCGGTGGCTGCTCCGCTGGCGTTGATCCGGATCGTGCGGCCCTTGTCCCGGTGGATGACGGCGCGCGGGAACAGGGGCGCGGCCAACTGGAGCTCGGCCCGGCTCGGAACCTCCGGGTAGAGGCCGAGAGCGGTCCACACGTACCAGGACGACATGGCGCCCAGGTCGTCGTTGCCGGGGATGCCTCCGGTGGTGGTGTTCCACAGTTGGTTCATCGCCTGCCGCAGCGTCTCCTGCGCCTTGTACGGCTTGCCGGTGTAGTTGTAGATCCAGGGGGTGTTGATGGACGGCTCGTTGTCCATCTCGGCGTGCAACGGACCGGACCTGGTGAGCGCCCACTTGCCGTCGGCATCCTTGAAGAACGCGTCCAGCCGCTGGTTGACCTTCGCCGTACCGCCCATCGCGTCGAAGAGCCCGGCGCGGTTGTGCGGGATCATCCAGGTGTACTGCGCACTGCTGCCCTCGGCGAACCCGTCACCGGTCGACGGCTCGAAGCCCGGCCAGGCTCCGTTCTCGTCGCGGTTCTGGATGTAGCCGCCGTTCTCGGGGTTGAACACGTTCTGCCAGTACTGCGACCGCGTGAGGAACTGGTCGTACGTCTTCTGGTCGCCAGTCTTGGCAGCGAGCTGGGCGAGAGCGAAGTCGGCCGTGGTGTCTTCGAGCGTCTCGACGGCTCCACCCCAGGCGTTCGACTTGGTCGGGATGTAGTGCAGCGCCAGGTACTTGTCGAGCGACGGGCGCTGGCCGATCGACATCACCGGCTTGCCTGCGGAGCTGAGGTCCTTGGCCGTCGGTACGGTCGCTGCCTTCACCAGCGACTTGAGGGAGGCGCGGACGTCGAAGTTGGTGCCGCCGAACGCGTAGATCCCTGCGAGTGCCGGAGCGGAGGGATCACCGGTCATGACCGCAGTACTGCCTGAGGCGTGGGTCCAGCGGTCCCAGATGCCTTCGTTCTGCTCGGCCTGGTTGAGCAGCGACTGCGCGATGTCACCGGCCTTGCGAGGCTCCAGCAGCGCCAGTAGCTGCACTTGCGACCTGTAGACGTCCCAGCCCGAGAAGGTCGCGTACTGCGCTGCCTGTCCCCGCTGTACGCGGTGCGGCTTCTGGTCGAACCCCCAGTACTGGCCGTTGACGTCGCTGAACACGTTCGGGTGCAGCAGCGAGTGGTAGAGCGCGGTGTAGAAGGTCGTGCGCGATGCGGGGAGTCCGCCGGTGATCTCGATCTTGTCGAGTTGGTCGCGCCAGGCCTGCTTGGCTCGGGCCGCGGTCTTCTCCAGCGAGGTGCCGCGCGGGTTCTCCGCCTTCAGGTTGGCCTGGGCGTTCTCCTTGCTGACGTAGGAGATACCGATGCGCATGTTGACGGTCCTCGCGTCGAACCCGAGGTAGGCGCCGGACCCCTTGTTCGGCGGCATCCACCCGTCGGTCCCGTACGTCGTACCGCCTTGCGCGCTGGTGCTTCCGGGCGTGACGGTGGCGTCCTTCCAGGTCCCGGTGTTCACGAACGCCTGGTCGAACTCCGCGACGAAGTGCAGCGTGTAGTAGCTTCGCCGGCCGACGGAAGCCAGGTAGCCGCAGAAGTTGCCGCTGGTCACCGAGCCGCTGACAGTCCGCTTGACCGGGTCGATCGTCACCTGGGCGTCGCTGCTGCCCACCTCGGAGTTGGAGGTGCGGAACAGCAGCGAGGCCGGCTTGTCCGTGGGGAAGGTGAACTTGGCCGAGCCTGTCCTGGTGGTGGCGGCCAACTCGGTGGTGACGCCTGAGTCGAGCCCGACCTTGTAGTAGCCGGGCTTGGCGATCTCGTTGGCGTGGGAGAACGTGCTGGCGTAGGTGGCGTCCTTGGCGTCCGCCTGTGGGGAGGAGGTCACCTCACCGGCGTACGGGAAGATCGGGATGTCACCCGAGCCGCCGGCACACCCGGTGCCCGACATGTGGGTCAGGGAGAAGCCGCGGATCCGCGTGGCGTCGTACAGGTAGCCGCCGGGTGCGGCGGTGCGGTAGGCGTTGCCGCGGCTGGTCTCCGGGCTGAACGAGAACATCCCGAACGGCATCACCGCGCCGGGAAAGACGTCACCGAGATTCGACGTGCCGATGAGCGGGTCGACGTGCTCGGTCGGATCCGCGGAGCTCGTGGTGATCCGGGAACTCCCGACGGTCTCCGGCGCGCGGAGGCCGGGCGGGGTGGTGTCCGGTGGAGCGGTAGTCGGCTCGCCGGGCGGGATCGGTGCCGGGCTGGGAGTTGCCACTGCGGAGCCTGCGAGCGCCACGGCTGCGACCAAAGCTCCAGCCAGTACTACGGACGCGCGGCGGCGCACGGTGTTGTTCTTCAAGGGTTTCCCCACCTTCGACGTCGGAACGGGGCGGCGTGACATCGTTGTCAGCAATAGATAGCCGACCACCGCGATCCGCGTCAAGGATTTGGCCACGATCCGCAACTCCCCGACCTCGGAGCGCGACCAACTGAGGTCAGAGGTTGTAGGCGGTTTCGTGGTGTGGCTGGTAGAGGCCGAGGTTGCCACCGCCGGGGAGGCGGATGGTGGTGAGGATGCCCCAGCCCTGCTCCTGCGGTGGGTCGGGGAACTCGACGCCGCGTGCGGTCAGGTCGGCGACGGTCTGGGTGATGTCGTCGCACATCAGGAACAGTTCGTGCGACTCGCGCCCGTCGGTCGGGTGGACGGCGACCTCGGCGGGCGGGAGTTTGAAGGTGAGCCAGCCTCGGCCGGCGTCGACGTGCGTGTAGCCGAGGACGTCGCGCAGGAAAACGCGGTCGGCCTCGGCGTCCTGGCTGTAGATGATGACGTGCGCTCCGTTGATCATCTGCCCGACTGTAACGCCCGTGGGTTGCATCGCGATTAAACTGGGTACACTGTACGAAGTTTGATCTTCGAGAGGACCTGAATGCGAAGCAGAGTGGTGGCGGTAGCGGTGGCCGGACTGGTGCTGGGGTTGGTGCCGGGCGTGGCCGAGGCGTCGGGAGTGCGGTGTGAGGAGGTGAGGATCCCGGTGGCGCTCGGCGCCGGGAAGCCGGTGGACGCGGAGGTGACGGGGACGTTGTGCCGGCCGCGAGGGCGGGACCGGGGCGTGCTGCAGGTGTTGATCCCCGGCGGGGGCTACGACCGGAACTACTGGACCTGGCGGGGCGACCCGCGCGGGCCGTCGTACGTGGAGGCGATGAATCGGGCGGGGTATCCGACCTTCGCGCTGGACCGGATCGGGACGGGGCAGAGTTCGGCGCCGCCGAGCGGCAGTTTCGCGCCGGACAGCCAGACGTTCACGATCCACCAGGTACTGCGCGCGCTGCGTTCGCAGTACGAGCGGATCGTGCTGGTGGGGAACTCGCTCGGCTCCACGATCTCCCGGATGATCGCGGTGCATCACCCCGAAGACGCGGATGGGCTGATCCTCACCGGCGAATCGAGCACGCCGAACTGGCCGGTCTTCGAGCAACTCGGCGCGGACTACATCACCGCTGCCGAGCATCCCTTGCTGGTCAGGAGAAACCTCGACAGCGGCTACGGAGTACTGCGTCCTGGCGTGCGGCGCGGGTGGTTCTACTACGGCCCGACCGCGGCGAACTCCGTGGTCGCCCGGGACGAAGCCAATCCAGAGCCCGACGTCTTTCCCACCGACCCGGAGTTCGGCTCAGTCGCCCTCAATCGCCAGATCAAGGTGCCGGTGCTCGTGGTCGTCGGCAGCCACGATCGCCTGATCTGCGGGACCGGAGCCTCCGATTGCTCCAGCTCCGCAGCCCTCCTGGCCGGCGAACGCCCGTACTACGCAACTGACCTCGCTGCCCTGGTGGTCCCCAACACCGGCCATGTCCTCAACCTCCACCGGACCGCACCGACCTTCTACCCCCACCTGGCCCACTGGACGAACCAACACCTCAACTAGCGGCGGCGACCCCGAGTGGGGTTCCGCCGACCGAGGACAGGGCTGACGCGACGGTGCGGGCGTTGGCTTGGAACTCGGCCGTGGGCACGCGGGGCAGAAGGTCGTCCCAGGCGGCGATCATCGCGCCGCGGAGTTGCATCATGCCGAGCGGACGGGCCAGGAACCAGACGTGGAAGTGCTCGCTGCCGTCACCCCAGCGGCTGAAGTGGGTGCGCCCGACGCCCGGGATCTCGCGGATCGCGCCGGCGATCCGCTGGATCACCGGGCCGAGGGTGGCGGTGAGCACGGGCGGCAGGTTGTCGAGGCGGTAGTGCTCCCGGGGGACCAGGATCGCGACCATCGGCAGGCCGTTCGGCTCGAATCCCGCCTTCAGCACCCACTGCTCGTCACCCCAGATCGCGTTGCCATCGGGGTCGGAGCAGGTCGGGCACGGGTTGCCGCCGGGTTCGCCGGCCCGGGGTGGCTCGGGGATCACCGGCTCGGCCAGCGGGACCACCTGGAGGTCGCCCTCGAAGGGGAAGAACGGGCCGCCGAGGAGGGGCTCGGGCAACACGCGTTCGCCGTACGGGAGTCTGCGGTGGTACTCCGAGATGTCGTTCATGCGCCGAACTCTGCCCAACTGTGGCGCCGGGGACCACCCAGTAACGTTCACGGCATGGCGACTGACGACGTGAAGCGGCCGGAGTTGGCGGAGGTGCTGGATCTCGCGGCGCACCCGGAGGGCGGCTGGTTCCGGGAGACCTGGCGGTCGCCGGTGAGCTTCCAGCCGGACGGGTACGACGGGGAACGCGCCAGCGCGACCGCGATCTACTTCCTGCTGGCGCCGGGAGAGGAGTCGCGCTGGCACCGGGTGCGGTCCACCGAGATCTGGCTCTGGCACTCCGGCGGCCCGTTGACGCTCGACCTGGGTGGCACCGGCGACGACCCGGGCGATGCCGAGCCGATCATCCTCGGCCCGGACGTGGCAGCCGGCCAGCACCCGCAGGCCGTAGTACCTGCGGGTGCTTGGCAGGCTGCGCGGCCCGCGGGTGATCAGCCGGTGCTGGTCTCCTGCATCGTCTCCCCGGGCTTCGACTTCGCCGACTTCACCCTGCGTTAGGCCAGGACGGTCGCGAGCGCCTCGTAGCCCGGCAGCAGGTCCGGGCCTTCCTTGCCGATCTGCTGGATGACGATCTGGTCCGCGCCCGCCTCGAGGTGGGCGTTCAGGCCTTCCGCGATCTCGACCGCGGAACCGTGCTGGACGAGCGCGTCGACCAGGTCGTCGCTGCCGCCGTCGGCGAAGTCGTTGTCGCTGTACCCGAGCCGCTTCAGGTTGTTCGTGTAGTTGGTCAGTGCCAGGTACCCCGCGAGGTAGTCGCGCGCGACCGCGCGGGCGATCTCGTCGTCGGTCTCCAGCACCACCTTCTGCTCCGGCGCCAGCAGTACTCCGGCGCCCAGCGCCTCGCGGGCCTGCCGGGTGTGCTCGGGCGTCGTCAGGTACGGCAGGGCGCCGCCCGTCCGCTCGGCGGCGAGCTTCAGCACCCGCGGCCCGAGCGCAGCCAGCATCCGCCGATCCACCGGGACCTTGCCCTCGTCGAGCGCGTCCAGGTAGTCGACGATCGTCTCGTACGGCGACTTGTACTGCCGGTCGCGCTCGGGGTGCCCGATACCGACACCGAGCACGAACCGGCCGGGGTGCTCGGACTCCAGCCGCTGGTAGGACTCGGCCACCGGGGCCGCGTCGTCCTTCCACATGTTGACGATGCTGGTGCCGACCGCCACCGAGTTCGTCGAGGCGAGCAGGACCTCCGCGTCGCGCAGGTCAGCCGTCGGGGAGGCGCCGATCCAGAGCGCGCCGTAGCCGAGTTCCTCCAGCCCCGCGGCGAGCTCAGGACCCCATTTCTGCGCCTGGTGCCAGACCCCGAACCGTCCCAGATCGACCGCCACGTCGTACTCCTCTCGTTGACACTTCCAGCTAACGGCAACCCCGGGCGGAGTACCGCCATTCCAGGAGCAGGCGTGAGCCCGGCCGGGAGCGGCGACAGGGGCAAGCATCTCCGACCGCTTCGCCCGCATCAACGATCGCTGAGCGGACAACCAGTGAGCCGCACCCTGAAAGGGTTCGAACGTGCGCAAACTCACCAACCAGGCGAGTAGAGGAAGTCACAGGTGCGCGGCGATCTCCGGGATGCGGCGCTGCAGGTCGGCTGAGCGGGTCAGGCTGTTCCGCGGCTCGCCGACCTTGAGCAGGTTCAGCATGCCGGGGTCGCCGGCGTCCTGCCCGGCCTGGATCACCCGGGCCGACCGGAGCGCCCGCAGCGGAGCACCTTCCAGGATCTGCAACGGAGTGAGGCCGCTGTCGTACGCCTCGGCCATCAACCTCAGCCGGCGGGCCTGGTACTGCGGGTCGCCGGGCAGAGCGAGCGGAGCGGTGTTCCACGCGGTGAAGGCGATGTCGTCGAGCGGGGAACCCGGCCCGGCCATGTCCCAGTCGATCACCCCGCTGAAGCCCTCGTCGGTGCCGATCCAGTTGTAGTACCCGAAGTCGTGCATGCAGATGATCTCGTCCGGCCCGAGCACGCCCTGGCTGGTCCGCCAGACCAGGTGACCTTCGGGCCGGTACTCCGCGACGACCTGGTGGTACCGCCGCAACCACCTCATCGCATCGGCGAGCACGTCGTCCGGCACCTCGGGTCCGTACGCGGTACCGGGGAGGTAGTCGAGGATCTCGCGATCCCGGTCGTCGAAACCCAGCACCCGCGGTACGCCGGGCAGACCCGCGGCGGCGAGGTGGTTCAGCAATCCGTGCACCGCCGGGGTCCACGGGCCGGTCGCGCGCCGGACCGTGTCGCCGATCCGGACGGCGCCGCCGACATTGCCGCCGGGCAAGGCGATTTCGTTCACCGCTCAACCTTTCTGGTGTTTCGGCATCGAAGTGCGGATGCTGGAAGGAGAGTGCCGATCGGGGGAAGGAAAAGATTGCGTGAAGACGAGCGAAAAGATTCCGCTAAGAATGTCGCGAACGCGCCGGGCGTGAATTCTCCGGAGCCAACCTCACGGGCCGCCACAGCGTCGTACGAACAGTGTAACCGGACCGCAGAGACCGGCTCCGCGCGTCGGAACCGGACAAGACCAACCCGTCGGGTGGTATGAACCCGGCGGGCTTACACTCGGCAGCGACCTGGCGTTCCCAACCCCTCGAAACGCCCGGGCCGCGGACCACGACCACGTGAGCCGCCGGCGACTTCGGAATAGCAACATCGAGTCGCCACCTGGATACGGAAGAAGGGCAAGTTGTGAAGGTCGGAGTTCCGAAGGAAGTCAAGAACCACGAGTACCGGGTGGCGATCACCCCGGCGGGCGTGCACGAGTTCACCCGCTTCGGTCACGAGGTTCTGATCGAGCAAGGGGCCGGCGAGGGCTCGCTGCTCCCTGATGACGAGTTCGTCGCCGCGGGCGCCCGCATTCTCCCCACCGCCGACGACGTCTGGGCCGACGCCGAACTGGTGCTGAAGGTCAAGGAGCCGGTCGAGGAGGAGTACCACCGGATGCGCAAGGGGCAGGTGCTGTTCACCTACCTGCACCTGGCCGCCAGCCACGACTGCACCGCCGCGCTGCTCAAGTCCGGCATCACCGGCATCGCCTACGAGACCGTTCAGCTTCCGGACGGATCGCTGCCCCTGCTGGCCCCGATGAGCGAGGTCGCGGGCCGGCTCGCGCCGCAGGCCGGTGCCTACCACCTGATGGCCAGCGGCGGTGGCCGCGGCATCCTGATGGGCGGCGTCTCCGGCGTCCACTCGGCCCGGGTGGTCGTCATCGGTGCCGGCGTCTCGGGCATGAACGCGGCCGCGATCGCGCTCGGCATGCAGGCCGAGGTGCAACTGTTCGACCGCAACATCGCCCGGCTCCGCGACGCCGACCGGACCTACCAGGGCCACCTGCGCACGGTCGCGTCGAACGCGTTCGAGATCGAGCGCGCGGTGCTCGAGGCCGACCTGGTCATCGGTGCCGTCCTGGTGCCGGGGGCGAAGGCGCCGAAGCTGATCAGCAACGAACTGGTCTCGCGGATGAAGCCGGGCAGCGTGCTCGTCGACATCGCGATCGACCAGGGCGGCTGCTTCGAGGACTCGCGCCCGACCACGCACGCCGACCCGGTCTACAAGGTGCACGACTCGCTGTTCTACTGCGTGGCGAACATGCCGGGCGCGGTGCCGAACACCTCGACGTACGCGCTCACCAACGTGACCCTGCCGTACGCCGTGGAACTGGCGAACCTGGGCTGGCGGGAGGCGATGAAGCAGGACCACAGCCTCGCGCTGGGCCTCAACACCCACGAGGGACACATCACCTACGGTCCGGTCGCCGACGCGCACGACCTGGGGCAGCTGAAGCTGGACGAGGTGCTGGTCTGACCGGCGACATCACGCGGGCGGTCAGCTCCTATCTCGACCACCTGACGGTCGAGCGAGGGCTGGCCGCCAACACCCTCTCGTCGTACCGCCGCGACCTGCGCCGGTACGACGAGTTCCTGGCCGGGGCCGGCATCGACAGCCTTGGCCGGATCTCCGAAGCCGTGGTGAGCGACTTCCTGATGCGGTTGCGCGAGGGCGACGCGGACCACCCGCCGCTGACCGCTTCCAGCGCGGGCCGCACGGTCGTGGCGGTCCGGGGCTTCCACAAGTTCCTGCTCCGCGAGGGCCTGACCGCGGTGGACCCTGCCGCGGCGGTGAAACCACCCGCACCGCCGCAACGGTTGCCGAAGGCGCTTTCCGTGGACGAGGTGACCAGGGTCCTGTCGGCCGCGGCCGGCGCGGAGGCGGAGCCCGCAGTACTGGCGACTCGGGATGCCGCGCTGCTGGAGTTCCTCTACGGAACGGGTGCGCGGATCTCCGAGGCTGTCGGGCTCGACGTGGACGAGGTCGATCTGGAGACCGGCACGGTCCTGCTGCGGGGCAAGGGGAGCAAGGAGCGCGTGGTGCCGGTGGGCTCCTACGCCCGCAACGCGCTGTCGGCGTACCAGGTGCGGGGCCGACCTGACCTGGTCGGGCGGGGGCGCGGGACGCCTGCGCTGTTCCTCAACGCCCGTGGCGGCCGGCTCTCCCGCCAAAGCGCCTGGACCGTACTACGCCGCGCCGCCGAGCGCGCCGGGATCGCCAAGGAGATCTCGCCGCACACCTTGCGTCACTCGTTCGCCACGCACCTCCTGGACGGCGGCGCCGACGTACGGGTGGTCCAGGAACTCCTCGGGCACGCCTCCGTCACCACGACGCAGGTCTACACCCTCGTCACCGTCGACAAACTCCGCGAGGTCTACGCGACCTCCCACCCCCGGGCGCTGTCTTCCTAGATGTACTCCGAAGACGACGGCGGGCGCGGGGATCCGGTGCTAGTGCTGCCTGGTTGGGGCGGGAGCATCGTCGACCTCTCCCGCCTTCGTCAGGAGCTCTGTACCGGCTTTCGGGTCATCGCTGCGGACCTGCCGGGTTGTGGGCGGTCGCAGCCACAGCCGCGCGAGTACGGCGCTGACTTCTATGCCGAGGACGCCAGGGCGTTCCTCGGCCTGCTGGACCAGCTTGGGGTGGACGCGGCGCATTTGGTGGGCTTCAGTGACGGCGGTGAGACGGCGCTGCTGATGGCTGCATTAGCGCCTGGTCGGGCGCTCTCGGTAGCCGCCTGGGGAGCTGCTGGTCAGATAGTGGCTCCACCTGAAGGATTCGGGCCGCTGGAGCGCTTGCTGGATGAACCGACGCAGCAACTGCTCCCGTTGGCCGCGTACCTCGCGGAGGCCTATGGACCGGACAACGCGCGAGCGATGGCCGGCAGTTGGGGCCGAGCACTACGGGCGATCGCCGAGTCCGGCGGCGACATCAGCCGATCCCGAGCCGCTGGGATCACCTGCCCGGTGCTGCTGGCGGTGGGCACTCACGATCCGTACTGCCCGCCGGCCGTGGTCCAGGCGATGGCCGAGGCGATCCCGCGCGGGCGGTTCCTGGAGGTGGAGAACGTCGGTCACGACGTTCACCTGGCAGCGCCCGGCCTGTTGATCCCGATGGTGGTCGACTGGCTGGCAGAGCATTGAGCGAGGACAGACCCCCGCGGACCGCGGTTCGCAGCGGTGTGCGATCATTCCGTCACGGTCGGTCACTCTGGCGGGGTGATCGGCCGTGTCCGGAATGCCGGGCGACCCCGCTGCGGAGTGGCTGGTTGAGAGTGCTTGAATGCACGCTTACAGTCGCTGGGATCGCCCGTATCGGTTGAAAGGTTTGACGAGTCATGAACGAGTCGACATTCCCGGGCACCCAGCACCTGTCGTCGACGACGGAACCGATGTCGCCGACTCCTGAAACGGCGCCCGCCACGCCCCCTGTGACACCGACGCCGGCCCCGGCACCGACCCGGGCCGTCACCCCACCCAGCAACTATGCGGAGATGCCGCGGCCGACGGCCAAGCTCACCGCGGAGGACATGCACCCTGTGAATGAGCCGAACGGCGCGATGGGCAAGATCGGGCCGACCGGACGGCCGCTGCCCGACCTGCCGGCCATCCTGCCGCCGACCCGGCGCGGTCCCGCTCAGGTGATCGCGATGTGCAATCAGAAAGGTGGCGTCGGCAAGACCACGACGACCATCAACCTGGGCGCCGCGATCGCCGAGACCGGGCGCAAGGTGCTGCTGATCGACTTCGATCCGCAGGGCTCGGCCTCGATCGGCCTCGGCGTGCAGCCGCACGACCTGGAACTGTCGGTCTACAACCTGCTGATGCAGCGCGACATCACCCCCGCCGAGGTGATCCGGCCGACCCGGGTGGAGAACCTCGACCTGCTGCCGGCCAACATCGACCTGTCCGCGGCCGAGGTGCAACTGGTCCAGGAGGTCGCCCGCGAGTACACCCTGCAGCGGGTGCTCGAGCCGATCATTCCCCACTACGACGTGATCCTGATCGACTGCGCGCCGTCGCTGGGCCTGCTCACCGTGAACGCGCTGACCGCGTCGAACGGCATCGTCGTGCCGCTGGAGTGCGAGTTCTTCGCGCTGCGCGGGCTGGCGATGCTGACCGACACGATCGGCAAGGTGCAGGACCGGCTGAACCCGAAACTGGAGATCGTCGGGATCCTCGGCACCATGTTCGACGGCCGCACCACGCACGCCCGGGAGGTGCTCGACCGGGTCGTCCAGGCCTTCGACGAGCGCGTCTTCCACACTGTCATCCGGCGTACCGTCAAGTTCCCCGAGACCACGGTCGTCGGCGAACCGATCACGACGTACGCCCCGTCCTCATCTGCGGCTACCCAGTACCGCGACCTTGCCAAGGAGGTGCTGGCGCGTTGTCCCGTCGGGTGAGCCTGCCAGGTGCCAGCGAGCTGTTCGGGGGTGCGGCACCCAAGCAGACCAGACCCGAGAAGCGCACAGCCACTGACGGATCGACACTGGCCGACCGGCCGTCGAACGGCCGGTCCCGCACCGCCGTGGTCGACGACCGCAAGTCCAGTGGACGGATCCGGCACGACACGAAGATCACCGTGTACGTGACGGAGGAAGAGCTGCTCGGACTGGAACAGACCAGGCTCGCGCTGCGGGCCGAGCACGGCCTGACCGCGGACCGCGGCCGGATCGTCCGCGAGGCGATCGACGTACTGCTGGCCGACTTCGTCGACCACGGACCCGACTCGGTACTGGTGCAGCGGCTGCGGGCCGCGGAGTGATCTCTGCATGAGTGACACCCCGACCTCCGAACTACCGATCGACGACCTGCCAGGCTCCTCGGGCACCACCGGTACTGCCGACAGCGCCGGCACTGACGGTGACGCTGGTACCGGCGGTACCGCGGACGCCGGGGCGCCGGTCGCGGCGGAGGACAAGGGCTTCAGCGTTCACCTGGTCAACTTCGAGGGCCCGTTCGACCTGCTGCTGCAGCTGATCAGCAAGCACAAGCTCGACATCACCGAGATCGCGCTGTCCGTCATCACCGACGACTTCATCGCCCACATCAAGGCGCTGGGGTCGGAGTGGGACCTGGACCAGACCTCGGAGTTCCTGCTGATCGCGGCGACCCTGCTCGACCTGAAGGCGGCCCGGTTGCTGCCGCAGGGCGATGTCGAGGACGCCGAGGACCTGGCGCTGCTGGAGGCCCGCGACCTGCTGTTCGCGCGGCTGCTGCAGTACCGGGCGTTCAAGCAGATCGCGGCGCTGATGCAGACCCGGATGGCCGAGGAGGCCAAGCGCTTCCCCCGGGCCGTCGGGATGGAGGCGCGGTTCGCGGATCTGCTGCCCGAGGTGTTGCTCGGGGTGGACCCGGCCGGGCTGGCGGCGCTGGCGGCTCGTGCGCTGGCGCCGAAGGACTCGGTGCCGGAGGGCGTCTCGCTGGCTCACCTGCACGCTCCCGCCGTCACGGTGCGCGAGCAGGCCGCGGTGATCGTCGACCGGTTGCGGAGACAACGCAGTACGACGTTCCGGGCGCTGGTCGCCGATTCACCCGACACGGTGACGACGGTGTGCCGCTTCCTGGCCCTGCTGGAACTCTTCCGCGAGGCGGCCGTAACCTTCGATCAGGTGACGCCGCTCGGCGAACTGACGATCCGCTGGACCGGCTCCGACGAGGGCGACATCGCCGTCGGTGACGAGTTCGACGAGGTGGCCGCGCCTGAGGGCGAAGAGGGCGAGGCTCCCGTGGTCTCCGACGAGACCGACTTCCTGGAGCCCGGCGACGTCCATACCGAGCCCGACGCAGAGTCAGAGTCAGAGCCAGACCCAGAAACCAGTGAGACGGCGGACGACGAGACGGTGGAGCAGTGACCGAGAACCAATCCCCAACCGACCTCCAGGACCCCACCGCCGAGGCGCCTGAAGCTGACCCCGTAGCTGACGCTGTGGTGGGTGAAGAGGAGCAACTCGAGCTGGGGGAGGCCGAGGTTGTCGTCGACGACGACACGATGCGGCGGGCGCTGGAAGCGATCCTGATGGTGTCGGACGAGCCGTTGCCGGTGCTGACGCTGGCGCGGACCGTGGGCCGGCCGACGGGCGACGTGGCGGCCGCTTTGACCACCTTGTCGGAGGAGTACACCGAGCAGGGGCGTGGGTTCGACCTGCGGGAGGTCGGCGGCGGCTGGCGGTACTACACGCGCGAGGACGCGGCGCAGTACGTCGAGCGGTTCGTGCTGGACGGTCAGCAGGCTCGCCTGACGCAGGCGGCGCTGGAGACGCTGGCGGTGGTCGCGTACAAGCAGCCGGTGAGCCGGGCGCGGGTGTCGGCGATTCGCGGCGTGAACGTCGACGGTGTGATGCGGACGTTGATCAGCCGCGGGCTGGTCGAGGAGGCGGGCGCCGACACGGAGTCCCAGGCGACGCTCTACCGCACTACCTCGTACTTCCTGGAACGCATGGGCATGCAAAGCCTGGACGACCTGCCGGAGCTCGCGCCGTACTTGCCGGAGATGGACGACATGGAAGAAGAACTCGCAGCCCAGGCCGCGGCCGCGGCAGCCCCTTCCGAGCCCACCACCGAAACAGACGAGACTAAGGTCCCCGACGCGGATGCGACCCCGGATGCAGGCGAAGCGATCACCTCGGACGTAGGTGCTGTCGCGGCAGATCCCGAGATCGCGTCGGCCGCCGCCGAGGCGGTCGACGCCGCGGAAGACGACGAGGCTGCTGCTGACGTCGAGCCCGAGGAAGAGGCTGAGCCGGCGGAGTCGCCTGAGGGTGACGACGAGCGGCGCGACAAGAGTGGGAATGATGGCTGAGGAAAGCGGGATTCGGCTGCAGAAGGCGTTGGCCCAGGCGGGGATCGCCAGCCGGCGGGCGGCGGAGACGCTGATCGAGCAGCGGCGGGTCGAGGTGGACGGACAGGTGGTGACCGAGTTCGGCACCCGGGTCGATCCGGCGGTTTCGGTGATCCGCGTCGACGGCGAGCGGATTCCGCCGATCACCGCGCACGTGTACCTCGTGCTGAACAAGCCGCGCGGCGTCGTGACGACGATGTCGGACCCGCAGGGCCGGCCGTGCATCGCCGACTATGTGCAGGATCGGTCGGAGCGGCTGTTCCACATCGGGCGGCTCGACACCGACACCGAGGGCCTGCTCCTGCTGACGAACCACGGCGAGTTCGCGCACCGCCTCGCCCACCCGTCGTACGAGGTCTCCAAGACGTACGTCGCCGAGGTCGAGGGCAACGTGAAGCCGGGAGTACTACGCCGCCTGCTCGACGGCGTGCGGCTGGAGGACGGCGAGGCGCAGGCCGACACCGTGAGGGAGATCTCCAGCATCAAGGGCCGCACCCTCATCCAGATCACCCTGCACGAGGGCCGCAACCGGATCGTCCGCCGGATGTTCGACGCGATCGGCCACCCGGTCAAGCGCCTCACCCGTACTGCGATCGGCCCGGTCCGCCGCGGCAATCTCCACACCGGCGAACTCCGCGAACTCGAAGGCAAGGAACTCGGCCAACTCCTCGACCTCGTCGACCTCTGACGTACTGCTCCGGTCGCGAGCAGCAGGGCGCGAACAGCGAGGTGCCGCTGCCCGGCCTTCCCTGGGGCCAGGCAGCGGCAGTCACTCACTCGCCGAACAGGTTGTCGTAGTCGGCAGCCCCGTAGTTGCGGAAGTACGCGACATCCGCGTAGGTCCTCGGGACCCGGCCGAGGCCGTTGATCACCGTGGCGGTGCCGTTGGCGTGGCCGACGGCGTACAGGAACGGCGCGCCGGTGTCCTGGTCGACGCCCAGCAGCAGGACGCCCTGTGTGCCGCAGTCCGCGGCGACCAGGCTCTCGAAGCCCTGCCAGGTGGACGTCCGCACCTTCGTCACGATCGGTGCTCCGGACAGCGGGATCCGGATCGTGTAGAGCGCCCCGCCGTAGGTGTTGGCGAGGAAGGTGTCGTAGGTCTTCGTCTGGCTGATCAGCGCCATCGTCTTCACCGCCGAGTAGCCGGTGTAGACCTGCTTGCTGCCCCAGCCGGCGCTGGTGATGGTCCACCGGTTGAGCTGGCCCGACTGCAGCGCATAGGCGTTGTTCCGCACCACTGTGGTGCCGGAGTAGTACCTGGACTCCTCGAAGTACCGGAAGTCCGATCCCCATCCACCGCCGACCTTGGTCAGCAGAGCAGTGCCCGGTACGACGTCGTCCGTGTACCCCTTGGTCTGGTAACTCGACAGGTACATGTCCGTGCCCAGGACCACGTACTGGCGGCGCTTGAGCCCATCGGGAATCTGGGTGACCGCGAGGCCGCCGGCCAGTCTGGCCTTGCCGTCCGGATAGAGGTTCTTCGGACCCAGCGTGGTGGTGCTCGCGGTCGGCGGGGTGGTGGCGGTGATGCCCCGGAAGATGTGGTCGCCGCCGGGTGTCACCGACGCGACCCCGATCCCGCAGTACGCCGTCGTCGCCGAGGGTGCGGCTGTCGCCGGCCCCTGGGTGAGAGCGGCGCCGAGCAATGCCAGGCCGAGCACCCCCGACGCACCGCGGACCGCTCGTCGGCTTCTCGTCATGCTGTGGTTCCTCTCGTCGGTCGATCTGCACACAGCTTGATGCGGCCGGTCACAGAAAGGTTATGGATCGCGGCGGCGCGCCTGGGACGTGGCCCGGATGTCGGAACCGCGCCGTAGGGTGGGTGATGTGAACCGGCGAATCTTCGGTCTGGAGAACGAGTACGGCGTCACCTGCACTTTTCGCGGTCAGCGCCGACTGACCCCCGATGAGGTGGCGCGGTACCTGTTTCGGCGCGTCGTGTCCTGGGGGCGGAGCAGCAACGTCTTCCTCCGCAACGGGGCCCGGCTCTACCTCGACGTGGGCTCCCACCCGGAGTACGCGACCGGCGAGTGCGACTCGGTCACCGACCTGATCGCGCATGACAAGGCGGGCGAGCGGATCCTCGAGGGTCTGCTGGTGGACGCGCAGAAGCGGCTGCACGACGAGGGCATCTTCGGCGACGTCTACCTGTTCAAGAACAACACCGACTCGGCCGGCAACTCCTACGGCTGCCACGAGAACTACCTGGTCAGCCGGCACGGCGACTTCGCCAAGCTGGCCGACGTGCTGATCCCGTTCCTGGTCACCCGGCAGCTGATCTGCGGCGCCGGCAAGGTGCTGCAGACGCCCCGCGGCGCCGTGTACTCCGTCAGCCAGCGGGCCGAGCACATCTGGGAGGGCGTCTCCAGCGCGACGACGCGGTCCCGCCCGATCATCAACACCCGCGACGAGCCGCACGCGGACGCCGAGCGGTTCCGCCGGCTGCACGTGATCGTCGGCGACTCGAACATGTCCGAGACCACGATGCTGCTGAAGGTGGCCAGCACCGACCTGGTACTGCGGATGATCGAGGCCGGCATCGTGATGCGCGACCTGACCCTGGACAACCCGATCCGCGCGATCCGCGAGATCAGCCACGACATGACCGGGCGCCGCGAGGTCCGGCTGGCCAACGGCCGGGAGGCCAGCGCGCTGGACATCCAGGGCGAGTACCTGACCAAGGCCCGCGATTTCGTCGACCGCCGCGAGCTCGGTACGCCGGCCGTCGAGCGGGCGCTGAACCTGTGGGAGCGGTGCCTGAAGGCGATCGAGTCCGGCGACCTGTCCGGGATCGAGCGCGAGATCGACTGGGTGATCAAGTACCGGTTGATCGAGCGCTACCGCCAGCAGAACAACCTCGGCCTGGCCAGCCCCCGGGTGGCCCAGTTGGACCTGGCCTACCACGACATCCACCGCCCGCGCGGGCTCTACTACCTGCTCGAGCGCAAGGGTGCCGTCACCCGGGTGGTCGACGACCTGCGGGTGTTCGAGGCCAAGTCGGTGCCGCCGCAGACCACGCGGGCCCGGCTGCGCGGCGAGTTCATCAAGCGGGCGCAGGAGCGCCGCCGCGACTTCACCGTCGACTGGGTGCACCTGAAGCTGAACGACCAGGCCCAGCGGACCGTGTTGTGCAAGGACCCGTTCAAGTCCCACGACGAGCGCGTGGAGAAGCTGATCGCCAGCATGTGAGCCTGCTGGGCGGCGGTGCGAAAGTCGCCTGGGAGTCGCCTGGGAGTTGCCTGTACGGGGGATCCGCGACGCTGCGTGACGTGACCGAATGGTGACTGAGGTGACTGGCGCCGGGTTTGTCCGTGCAGGCTAGGGTGGGCGCGTTCATCTGGCCGTATATCCAGGCGGGCCCGCCGCAGGCCTGGGCCGCCGTGAGATTTCGAGGTGCTCGTTCGTGCGCAAGTTGTTGAGTCTGGTCGCGGTGCTGGCGCTGGGGTCGTCCCTGGCCGCCTGCGGCTCCGAGGACAAAGCCGGCAGTGAGTTCGGCAAGTCCGGGATCAAGGTGACCGAGGAGTTCGGCAAGAAGCCGACCGTCACCCACCGCGACGGGGAGCCCGACAAGACCCTGGTGACCGAGGTTCTCAAGGAGGGCGACGGTCCCGAGGTGAAGAAGGGCGAGTTGCTCACCGCGAACTACCTGGGCCAGATCTGGCGCGACGGCAAGGTGTTCGACAACTCCTACGACCGGGGCGCGCCGTCGTCGTTCCCGATCGGTGTCGGCGGCGTCATCGCCGGCTGGGACGAGGCGCTGGTCGGCAAGAAGATCGGCAGCCGCGTAGTGATGACGATCCCGTCCGACAAGGGCTACAAGGAGCAGGGCAACGAGCAGGCCGGCATCAAGGGTGACGACACGCTGATCTTCGTCGTCGACCTGGTCGGCGCCTCGGCCAACGACACCAAGCTGGAGGCCGACCCGGTCGCCGCGCCGGCCACCAAGTTCAAGGTCACCGGCGAGCTGAACGCCGAGCCGAAGGTGACCGTGCCGGCCGGCTCCAAGCCGCCGGCGAAGCCGGGCAAGCCGGTCGTCATCGCCACCGGCAAGGGCAAGCCGATCGAGAAGGCCAGCCAGCTGATCGGCCGCTACGTGGTCTACGACTACACCGGCAAGAAGCAGGCGAGCACCTGGGACGGCCAGCCGGCCACCGGGCAGTCCCCGGCCCAGCCGGGCGCCCCGACCGACCAGCTCCAGGTCGGCCCGGGCCCGAACGGCCAGGCGGGCGCCCTCGACGCCCTCGCCGGCGTGCCGGTCGGCAGCCGCGTGCTGGTCGAGCTCCCGGCCTCCAAGGACGACAAGGGCAAGGTGACCAACGCGTTCGCGGTCATCGACATCCTGAACGCCTTCCCGGCCCCGAAGCAGCAGGGTCAGTAAGTAGATCCGACTGCGCGGCCCGGTCTCTCCAGCAGGAGAGGCCGGGCCGCGCTGCGTTTACCGGGTGCGGAACCAGCGGTTCGCTTCCGGCTGGTACATCAGCACCACGCCGGTGATCACCACCATCACGTGCACACCGCGGATCACTGCGAACGCCACGAACGCCGGGGTGAGGTCGAGGGCGCCGAAGTCCCCGTCGTCGAGGAACCAGCCGATCGGACCGACCAGGAGCGTCGCCATCCCGACGATCCCGAGTCCCACGCCCAGCAGGTGCCGGGACCAGTTGCGGCCGTGCCGGAAGTACCTGTCGATCACGACGAACAGCCCGCCGTACACGACTGTGCGCAGGGCGATCTGGGCGACCAGTGCCTGCCACGGCATCGAGTCCGCGCTGATCACGCCGAGCACGGACTCGGCCACACCGGCACCGACCGCCAGGAACCACGCGGCGGTGGCTGCCCGGACCGGGTCCGGGGGGCCGGATCCCACGGTGTCGTGGATCGAGAGAGTGCGCTGCGTGGTTGCCATGCTTCCACTCTCGACCTCGCGCCCGCTGGAATCAGGAGTACTGGGGCCCCGATCCGGGTGGGGGTATGTCCACCAGCCGGGCTGCGTGCCGACCCGCTGCGGCCGCCGCTTCGAAGTACGCGCGATCGCCGTCGAGGTCCCGGCCCATGGTGGACAGCTTGACCGGCGCGTCCCGCAGGGCGTCGTACAGGCCTTCTACTCCGATCCGTACTACCCGGTGGCGGGCTTTGAGCGGCTCGGCCGCGTCGCGTACGGCGTCGCCGAACTCACCGGGCAGATCCGGTACTACGACGTCCGCCGGCTGCAGGGCCACCCGCCCGTATGCCGTGAGGCTGTGGTGCGAGATGCCGCGATGACGTGGTCGCGGGTCGGCTTCGGAGATCCGTAGGGACGCCACTGCCCGTCCACCGAGAGTGCCGACGGCGTTGACCGCTTCCCCCGACTGAACGCCGGAGAAGCCCCAGCGGGTGCCTGTACCGAGGTTGCCCGGGCCCTGTGTCAGTACGACGAGCTCAGCCGCCAGTACGTGTACTGCGGTGAGTAGGCCGGTGTGGACCGTCACAGCCTCGCGGTCCCCGCCGTACGCCTGTCCGACGGTCACGGTCCCGCCCAGCCAGTCCGCATCCCGCAGGGCCGACACGGTGCGGGAGAACGCCAGCGGCAGCGCGCCGCCGTCCGTCATCACATAGACGACCCGCGTGCCGGGCCGAGCCTCGAACACCCCAGCCAGTACTGCGGGCAGCGCCGAGTGAAGGTCAGCCACGACAACCGGCGTACCGAACAGGTCATCGGCATCACGCAGTACTGCGTGATCGGGGGAGTCCTGCTCATCAGCGCCCAGCACCATCGACTGCAGCGGCGTGTACCGCGCCTTGACCAGATGCCCGGTCTCCGGCGGGTCCTCGGGCAACCGGTCGGGGATAGCCACGACCAGCGCGTAGCCGCCTGTCCCTAGGCCGCGGTCGAGGGCTCCCACGTTCAGCAGCACCCGATCTCCGACCACAGGCGCTCCGACGAGGTCTGGGTAGGCCAGCGCACGCACAGTCCGCTCACCGACGCTCACCGTCAGTTGCTGCGCCCCGGACCAGCTCCGTCCGAGCTCAGTCACGATTCCTTCCCGCCACCGCATCACACCGCGACCCTAGTGCTTCCGAACAGATGTTCGGCGCGGAAGGGGCCGGTTTGCGACCCTGACCCCGTAAGGTGGTCGGGTGTCGGCGCGGAAGAGTGAGCGGCTGCTCAATTTGGTGATCTGCCTGCTGGTCGCGCGCACCTACGTGACCAAGGAGCGGATCCGCGAGGTGGTCGAGGGCTACGCCGGGCAGACCGACGACGCCTTCGAGAAGATGTTCGAGCGCGACAAGGACGAACTGCGCGACCTCGGCATCCCGATCGAGATGGGCACCATCGACAAGTTCTTCTCCGACGACGTCGGCTACCGGATCCGCCGGGACGTCTTCGAACTGCCCGAGGTGCATCTGGAGCCGGACGAGGCCGCGGTGCTCGGCGTCGCGGCGCGGGTCTGGCAGCATGCCAGCCTGGCCGAGGCGACCACGTCCGCCGTGCTGAAACTGAAGGCCGCCGGGATCCAGACCGACCAGTCCGCGCTGAGCGCGATCGAGCCGCACGTCGGCGCCTCGGAGCCGGCCTTCGACCCGCTCTGGTCGGCGGTCGTGAGCCGCACCGCGGTCCGGTTCGAGCACACCCGCAGCGGCGGCTCCGAGCCGACCGTCCGCACCCTCGAGCCGTGGGGGATCGTGTCCTGGCACGGCCGCTGGTACGTCGTCGGCCGCGACCGCGACCGGGAGGCGACCCGGATGTTCCGGTTGTCCCGGATCGGCGGCAACGTGAAGACGATCGGCGACGCGAAGGCGTTCACCGTGCCCGAGGGGACCGACATCCGCTCGCTGGTGAGCGAACTCGCGCCGCCCCGACCCACCTCGGAGGCGAAGGTCCGGGCCCGCTCGGGGTCGTGCGTGAGCCTGCGCCGCCGGGCGAACGCGATCGAGCCGTACGAGGAGGGCTGGGATCTGCTGCACGTGCCGTACGCCGACTCCGGCGTGCTCGCGGAGGAGATCGCGTCGTACGGGCCGGACGCGGTGGTGGAAGGCCCGGGCGACGTGCTCGACGGCGTACTGCGACGGCTGCGGACGATCGCGGGGGTGCCTGCGTGAGCAACGCGAGGGATCAGGTCCAGCGGCTGCTCGCGCTGGTGCCGTACCTGCGGGAGAACGACGGCGCGCGGGTCGACGACGTCGCCGCCGAGTTCGGGGTCCGGCCGAAGCAGATCATCGCGGACCTCAAGGTGCTGTGGTTCTGCGGCCTGCCGGGTGCGCAGATGGGCGATCTGATCGAGATCGACATCGACGCCGCCGAGGGTGACGGCGTCATCCACCTGAACAACGCGGACTATCTGGCTCGCCCGCTGCGCCTCGCGGCCGACGAGGCGCTCGCACTGCTGACCGCACTGCGGACCCTGCGCGAGGTCACGGCCGGCCAGGACCGCGACGCCGTCGACCGCGCGATCGCCAAGCTCGAGGCGGCGGCGGGGGAGGGCGCCGCGGCGATCGAAGGCGCGGCCGCGCATGTGCACGTCGAACCGGCCGACCCCGAGATCGCCGAGACGGTCAACCGCGCCCTGGCCGGACAACGCCGCCTCCACCTCACGTACGACGTACCGTCGCGCGACGAGACCACCGAGCGCGACGTGGACCCGATGCGCCTGGTCGTCTCCGAGGGGCGCACGTACCTGGAAGCCTGGTGCCGCCTGGCCGAGGATGTCCGGTTGTTCCGCCTGGACCGGATCGCGGCCGCCAAGCTCCTCGACCTCCCGAGCGAACCCCCGCCGACCGCGACCCCACGAGACCTGTCGAACGGGATGTTCCAGCCGTCGGAACACGACCTGCTCGCGACCGTCCAGCTCACCCCACCCGCCCGCTGGGTGGCGGAGTACTACCCGATGGAGTCGGTTGAGGAAGGCCCAGCCAACTCCCTCATCGTCAAGCTACGCGTAGCCGACACCGCCTGGCTCCAACGCCTGATCCTCCGCCTAGGCGGCTCCGCAGTAGTCCTGGACCCCTCAGCCCTAGGCAACCAAATAGCCACCACAGCCCGAGAAGCCCTCGCCGCCTACGACGACCAGCTGTAGTCAAACCCGCCATCCGCATAGCGGCGGTGGGTTGCGGCCACAGACCGGCACGCCGGCGGGCGGAGCACCAGCACTTCAGTCCGTGGCTACTCGAACGCACTACGCCTTAACCGCAAGGAGCCTGCTGACGGCAACCCACCGGGGTGGGGTTGCTGGTGGTTGGGGGTAAGAGCCAACGCCCCCGCCCTCAGGCGCCGAAGCGGCCGCGGGACTCGACGGGGATCAGCGGGTTTTCGGCGCGGGCCTTGAGTTCTTGGACTGCCCAGGTGTTTCCGTCGGGGTCGGAGAAGCCGAAGAAGGTGCCGCCGTCCTGGTCGGAGAACTTGGTCACCTCGCTGGCCTCGACACCCCGGGACAGCAGCTCCGCGCGGGCGGCCTCGGCGTCCGGGACGCACAGCTGCAGACCACGCAACGACCCGGGCGCCATCTCCTTCTGCGCCGGCAGATCGCCCAGGACGATCGAGCAACCCGACCCCCGGGGAGTCAGCTGGGCGACATGCATGTGTTCGTTGGTGGTGTTGTGGTCGAGGTCGAAGCCGACCTGGTCGCGGTAGAAGGCGACGGCGCGCTCGATGTCCGAGACGGGCACGATGACAACTTCCAGAGTCCAGTCCATCAGAAACTCCTAGGGGAGAGGGCGCCGAATGCGCCCGTTGTCCAGTAGGACGGGCCTGACGGAAGAACTCATCGCTACAGCGTCATCGGCAGCCCGAACGCGGCGAACAGGTGCGGCTCGAAGGTGGTGATCTGGGCGATCCGCCCGCCCTCGATTCGCAGTACGTCGAGGAGTTGGGCGCGGTAGACGGTGGTGCCGGGCTGCTGCAGGTAGCCGGCGACGGCCGGTTGCCCGTTGGCGGTGGTCTGCAGGTGCCGCCACCGGCCGGCGAACCGCGGCGACGCCGGGTCGAGGTTCGGCCGGACGAAGCCGAACAGCGCGTCGCGCGAGGTGAACCAGAACGGGTTCGGCGGCATGGTGAGCACCGCGTCCTCGCGGACCAGTTCGATCATGGCGTCGATGTCGGTCCGCGCCGCGGCATCCATGTACTTCTGCAACAGCGCCAGATCCTCGGCGCTCGGCTTGGCCGCCGACCAGTCCTCGCGCTGAGCAGGCAACGCCTCCCGCAGAGCAGTCCGCCCACGTTGTACTGCGCTGTTCGCCGAGGCCAGGCTGGAACCCAGCAGATCGGCCGTCTCCTGGGCCGACCAGCGGGCGACGTCCCGCAGAATCACGGCGGCCCGCTGCTTCGGCGGAAGCTGCTGAATCGCCGTGAGGAAGACCAGTTCGAGGGTTTCGCTCGCCACCGCCTGCTCGTCCGGCTCGTGCCCGGGAGCAGGGGTTTCGGGCAACTGATCGTCCGGGAACGGCTGGAGCCACGGCAGCCGGGGCGGCGGTGGCCCGTCGCCTGAATCGATGCCCGGGATGGGCTCGTAGCTGGTCGGCCGGCGGTTGTGTTTGCGCAGGAAGTCCAGGCAGACGTTGGTGGCGATCTTGTAGAGCCAGGCGCGCGGGTTCTCGACCTCGGTGAGAGTCTCCGCCGAGCGCCAGGCCCGCAGGAACGCCTCCTGCGTGAGGTCCTCGGCCTCGTCGTACGAGCCGAGCAGCCGGTAGCAGTGCACCCGCAGTTCGGCCCGGTGCTCCTCGATCAGAGCGGTGAAGACGTCCTCGCCGGGTTTCGTCACAACCTCGGCCGTGACGGAATTCGTCGCGGCCTCCTCCCGAGCCTGCCGAGCCAGCCGCCGCAGTTGAGCGAAGCGCGGCGACAGAGCCTCGACCTCTGCATGAAACGTCAGCGCCGGATCCGGCCGCAGCGACTGCACCCGGCCCTGGATCTCGGAGATCAGATCGCGAACCGGTACTCCGGCCGGCTGCCGCCGCTCGCGGTAGGCCCGCTGCCGGCACGCCTGCGAGCAGTACGCCGCCGCGCGCCCCGGCCCGCCGCTGCCGGCGATCGGCTTGCCACAGACCTGGCAGTTCGCTGTCATGGTTTCTCCTATGTCAAGCGGCTGGTGCGAGGTTGGTTGTCGTGCCGCTGGTTGGGTT